>CAYVEH010000538.1:0-1001 GCA_964450585.1 uncultured Ornithinimicrobium sp. | reverse complement strand
GGTCCGAGGCGGTGCCGGCGTTGCGGGTCGAGCTCGCCCAACCCCTGGACCTGCCGCGGGAGTGAGACCGGGCGGTGCCACGTTCCGCGGCCCGGCGTGTTAGCGTAATAGCGCGTTAATACATCAACCCGCGGCCGGGCTGCCGGCTGCCGACCTGTGGGAGTGCTCGTGAAGCGTCGTGAGACCGTCGCGGCCCAGCATGCCGGTGACGCATGGTCGCCGCAGGCCGCGGCCCAGTCGGCCCTGGCGCAGGCGCTGGCCTCCGTAGACAGTCCGGAGCAGATGACCCAGTTCCTCACCGACCTGTGCACACCGGCGGAGCTGGAGGCCCTGGCGGACCGGTGGAGCGTCGTACCGCTGCTGGCCGACGGAGTTCCCTACCGACAGGTCCACGAGCAGACCGGCGTCAGCGTGACCACGGTGGGGCGGGTGGCGCGCTGCCTCGAGCACGGCACCGGCGGGTACCGTGCCGTGCTCGCACATACCCGCGGTGCCTCGCCCACCGACGGCTGAGCGCACCACCCCAGACCTCCTCGTCGCCGCGGCGACGGTGCCCCGGCGCTGTGCGCCACCACACCAGTGGGCCCTTGGGCCCCGACCACGGAAGGTCACCATGACCCCGCCTGCCACCACCCGAGAACGTCTGCGCGTGGCGATCCAGAAATCCGGTCGCCTCGGTGAGCCCGCCCGTGATCTGCTCGCCTCGTGCGGGCTGACCTGGCGCGAGAGCCGCGACCGACTCTTCTGCTACGGAGAGTCCCTGCCGGTGGATCTGCTGCTCGTGCGCGATGACGACATCCCCGGCCTGATCGCCGATGGAGTCTGCGACCTGGGGGTGGTGGGCCGCAACGTCCTGGTCGAGCACAACCTGGAGCACGAGGCGGCTGGGCAGCGGGGCCGGCTCAGCGAGTGGCGGCAACTCGGCTGGGGGGTGTGCCGACTGGACCTGGCGATCTCGGAGGACGAGCAGTGGACCGGGCCTGAGCAACTGACCGGTCGGC
>CAYVEH010000537.1:0-1001 GCA_964450585.1 uncultured Ornithinimicrobium sp. | reverse complement strand
ACAGCCACGCGTCAGTCCACGGCCAGGGCGAGGGCCACGGCCACGGCCACGGCCACGGCCACGGCCACGGCAGACGCTACTGCGGGGCACCCCAGCGCGGCGGCCCGCGGATGTCACCTGGTGCAAGCGATCGAGACCCTCACCGCCAGCCAGTGTCAGCTGGACGCTGTGCTCCTGCGTGCCACGCGCCAACTGACGGGCACTCAGGGTCAGCAGTTGTTGCTCGACAAGGGCGTGACCACACCAGACGAGCTGACTCGTTCCCAACGGGAGAAGTGGCGCGCCCAAGCCAAGAAGGTGACGCGGCAGGAGATCGGCGTGGCAATCGGGTGGGGGCCTGGCGAGGTGGCGGACCTCGTCGCCCTCGCCAACGTTCCCCGCGACGTCGGTACTCCCGTGGCCCAGGCGTTGATGCGCGGTGAGGCCTCATGGCGGTTGGCTCGTCGGTTCTATCGGGAGACCTCCACGCTGGAGACGGATGACGCCGCCGGGATCGCGCTCGGCCTCTTCGGCGATGATCCCGAGGTGTCGGTGACCGAGCGGCTCGACTCGGCGGGTGACTGGACCGGGCGTCCGTGGGCCCATGCGGAGTACTACCGGGCGCTGTCCCGAGAGGTCACCAAGGTCAAGGGTCGCGACCCGGAGGCGGTTGCGAAGGCCAGGGAGATGGCTCGGGCCACGGCCGACACGCGCGTGTACCTGGACGCCGATGGCACGGCCGCCATCACGATCAACTGCACCACCGTCCAAGGGGCCGCAGTGGCAGACCGCATCGAACGAGCCGCTCGCGCTGCCCGGAAGAACGGGGATGCCCGGACTCTGCGTCAGCTCCGCGCGGACGTGGCCACCGCGTTGCTGCTCCACGGCACACTGACTTCTGACCTGCCTGATGATCCGGCGCTCATCACCATCGAGCAGTCCGCGGAGCTCACCGCCGTCCTGCACGCGCTGCCCTCCGCCCAGCTGAATGTCATCGTCCCGCTCAACACACTGATCGGCAG
>CAYVEH010000536.1:0-1002 GCA_964450585.1 uncultured Ornithinimicrobium sp. | reverse complement strand
CCATGCCCACGGCATACAGGTCGGCCCGAGGGTCCGGGTCCCACCCCGGGTGCCGACACTCCGGAGCCAGGTACCCCTCGGTGCCCAGGGTGACCGGCCCGCGGGTCAGCCGCGGCTCGTCCACGCCGGCCGCCACCCCGAAATCACTCAATCGCAGGTGCGGCCGGCCCCGCCCGGTGGCATCGAGCAGCAGATTGGCCGGTTTCACATCCCGGTGCACGACCTTCTGGCTGTGAATACGCTCCAGGGCAGACAGTGCCTGGTCCAGCAGCACCGCGGTGAGTCGCACCGGCAACGGACCGAAGTCGCCGATCAGGGTGGCCACGGAACCGCCGCGGACGATCGGCATGGTGAAGAGGACCTTGTCGTCCTCCCCGGCCCAGCCGATCGGGGTGAGCACGTGCGGGTGCTCAATGCGTACGGTCTGCTCGCGGATGAACCGCAACAGCGAGGCGGCGTCAACCTGCCGCAACACCTTGGCAGCCAGGTACTGCTGCTCGCGCCGGTCCCACACCCGCCAGACGACACCGGCTCCGCCCTCGCCGAGGGGGTCCACGAGCTCATAGCGCCCCGCGAAGATGTCACCCACGGGCCACACCTTATGTCGGTCTAGCCGCCCTGCTCGGTACGGGCCGTGACCTGCACCCCGTCGGTGGCCACCCCGGGCTGCAGCACTCGCCAGGTCCGCCCCCAGGACCGCACCTCGGCGACCACCGCTTCAGCCACCGCGGTGCGGGCCAGCACCAGCACCGCCGGACCGGCCCCCGAGATCACCGCCGCATGGCCCAGCGAGCGCAGCTCGTCCACCACCCCCATCGACTCGGCATAGACGCCGCGGCGCTGCTCCTGGTGCAGCCGATCCTGGGTGGCATCCAGCAGCAGGCTCGGGTCAGTGGTCATCGCGTGGGTAAGCAGCGCCGCCCGCGCGGCCTGCTCGATCGCGTCGCCCCGGGGCACCACCTGGGACAGCACGTTGCGGGCGGTGCTGGTGGACAGCCGGGC
>CAYVEH010000535.1:0-1002 GCA_964450585.1 uncultured Ornithinimicrobium sp. | reverse complement strand
CCATGCCCACGGCATACAGGTCGGCCCGAGGGTCCGGGTCCCACCCCGGGTGCCGGCACTCCGGAGCCAGGTACCCCTCCGTGCCCAGCGTGACCGGACCGCGGGTGAGGCGCGGCTCGTCCACTCCGGTCGCGACGCCGAAGTCACTCAGCCGCAGGTGCGGCATACCGCGGCCGGTGGCATCGAGCAGCAGGTTGGCCGGTTTCACATCCCGGTGCACCACCTGCTGGCTGTGGATCCGCTCCAGGGCGGACAGGGCCTGGTCCAGCAGCACCGCGGTGAGCCGCACCGGCAACGGACCGAAGTCGCCGATCAGGGTGGCCACGGAGCCGCCCCGGACGATCGGCATGGTGAAGAGCACCTTGTCGTCCTCCCCGGCCCAGCCGATCGGGGTGAGCACGTGCGGGTGGTCGATGCGCACGGTCTGCTCACGGATGAACCGCAACAGCGAGGCGGCGTCGACCTGCCGCAACACCTTGGCGGCCAGGTAGTGCTGCTCGCGCCGGTCCCACACCCGCCAGACGACACCGGCCCCACCCTCGCCGAGGGGGTCCACGAGCTCATAGCGCCCCGCGAAGATGTCGCCCACGGGCCACACCTTATGTCGGTCTAGCCGCTCTGCTCGGTGCGGGCGGTGACCCGCACCCCGTCGGTGGCCACCCCGGGCTGCAGCACCCGCCAGGTCCGCCCCCAGGAGCGCACCTCGGCCACCACCGCCCCGGCCACCGCGGAGCGGGCCAGCACCAGCACCGCCGGGCCGGCCCCGGAGATCACCGCCGCATGACCCAGCGAGCGCAGCTCGTCCACCACCCCCATCGACTCGGCATACACCCCGCGGCGCTGCTCCTGGTGCAACCGGTCCTGGGTGGCGTCCAGCAGCAGGCTCGGGTCGGTCGTCATCGCATGGGTGAGCAGGGCAGCCCGTGCGGCCTGCTCGATCGCATCGGCCCGGGGCACCACCTGGGACAGCACGTTGCGGGCGGTGCTGGTGGACAGCCGGGC
>CAYVEH010000534.1:0-1006 GCA_964450585.1 uncultured Ornithinimicrobium sp. | reverse complement strand
GACACCGACATCGACGCCTGGATCCCGCACGTCCAGGTGCTCGACGCCGACGGTGCGGTGACCACCACCCAGCGCCTGCTGGACTGTGACGACATCGCCCGACCGCGCGACCCAGCAGGCCTGTCGACCCTGTCCGTGCTGACCTTCCAGGTCGGCTCCGGCAGCCCACAACCGACCTCTGGCACCGGGCTGGTCGCCACCGGCAGCACTGTCTACGCCTCCACCGACCGCCTCATCGTGGCGACCAACCGGTGGGACCCGTGGCGCTGGGCGGACGCGCCGCCAGAGCTGTGGAGCCCGGAGACCGGCAGCCAGACGGTGCTGCACAGCTTCGACATCAGCGACCCGGACGGCACCACCTACCAGGCATCCGGGGTGGTGGACGGCTACCTGCTGAACCAGTGGGCGCTGGACGAGCAGGACGGCGTGATCCGGGTGGCCACCACCACCGACCCGCAGGCCGCCTCGCAGGACTCCCACTCCTCGCTGATCATGCTGACCGAGGACGGCACCACGTTGACCGAGACCGGCCGGGTGGACGGGCTGGGACGCACCGAACAGATCCGGGCGGTGCGCTACCTCAGCAAGGACCTGGCAGCCGTGGTCACCTTCCGGCAGACCGACCCGCTCTACCTGATCGACACCAGCGACCCGGCCGCACCCCAGGTCACCGGCGAGCTGAAGATCCCCGGCTACTCGGCCTACCTGCACCCGCTCGGGCCGGACACCCTGCTAGGGGTGGGCCAGGACGCCGACCCCCAGACCGGGCAGACCCGCGGGATGCAGGTCTCCCTCTTCGACATCTCCGACCTGTCCCAGCCACGGCAGACCCAGGTGCTGACCTGGCAGGACAGCACCACGGCCGTGGAGTGGGACCACCGCGCCCTCACCGCCTGGCCCGACACCGAGCAGGTCTTCCTGCCGATGAGCCACTGGCCGCAGGACGAGAACGACACCCCGTTCGCCGGAGTGCTGGTGCTGGGCACCGGCGGCGCTGAGTTGACCG
>CAYVEH010000533.1:0-1007 GCA_964450585.1 uncultured Ornithinimicrobium sp. | reverse complement strand
GAACGAAGGAGTAGGCAATCAGCGAGCCTCGAATCAACGACCGCATCCGGGTCCCGGAAGTGCGGTTGGTTGGCCCCAACGGTGAGCAGGTCGGGATCGTGCGCGTCGAGGACGCGCTCCGACTGGCGGCCGAAGCCGACCTCGACCTCGTCGAGGTGGCACCCATGGCACGTCCACCGGTGGCCAAACTCATGGACTTCGGCAAGTACAAGTATGAAGCCGCCGTGAAAGCCCGTGAGGCACGGAAGAACCAGGTCAACACGATCATCAAGGAGATCAAGCTCCGCCCCAAGATCGACAGCCACGACTACGAGACCAAGAAAGGTCACGTGGTGCGCTTCCTCAAGGGCGGCGACAAGGTCAAGGTGACGATCATGTTCCGCGGCCGTGAGCAGTCCCGCCCCGAGCTGGGGTTCCGCCTGCTGCAGAAGCTGGCCGAGGACGTGGCGGACCTGGGATTCGTGGAGAGCGCGCCCAAGCAGGACGGTCGCAACATGGTGATGGTCCTCGGGCCGGCCAAGAAGAAGACCGCCGTGCGCAACGAGAAGCGCGCCGAGAAGGCTGCCTCAGCCGCGGCCCAGGCCAGCGCGGACGAGACCAGCAGCGCCAGC
Source organism: uncultured Ornithinimicrobium sp. (assembly GCA_964450585.1). Taxonomy (GTDB): domain Bacteria; phylum Actinomycetota; class Actinomycetes; order Actinomycetales; family Dermatophilaceae; genus Ornithinicoccus. The sequence goes on along the minus strand of CAYVEH010000533.1, from coordinate 396 downwards.
TGACAAGCCGCTAGACCACTTTTCTACGCAGGAACGCGATCCCGCACGGGTCGCAATCGAGCACGAGGAGAACGGCACATGCCGAAGATGAAGACGCACAGTGGCGCCAAGAAGCGCTTCCGGGTCACCGGGACGGGCAAGATCATGCACCAGCGCGCCCGGCACGTCCACAAGTTCCAGGAGCGGTCGGCCAAGGACGCCCGCCGCCTGGTGAACGACAAGGTCCTGTCCGGACCGGACGCGAAGACCGCCAAGAAGCTGCTCGGCCGCTGAGCCGCGCACCCCACCGACTTAAAGGAGTACTCACGTGGCACGCGTGAAGCGGGCAGTCAACGCCCACAAGAAGCGCCGGGTTACCCTCGAGCGCGCCAGCGGCTACCGGGGCCAGCGGTCCCG
>CAYVEH010000532.1:0-1015 GCA_964450585.1 uncultured Ornithinimicrobium sp. | reverse complement strand
CCGTGGCCGCAGAAGCCGCTTAACCGATGTCCACGAAACGGGGTCAACCCCACTCCCCTCGTGCGTCGTTACAGTCGGACCGCAGAACGGGTGCGCAGACACGCCGCTTAGCATGCATCTTGCGTCTTTGAGGGGCCTCCCCCAAGTAGTAATGTGGACATCGGACACTAGGACACAGTCCACCATCATCAGCAGTAGCGCAGACCTGGAGGGCCACACAAGGTATGGAAGAACGCATCGTCATCCACGCTGGCCTCCCAAAGACTGGAACGTCAGCCATCCAGCGTTGGTTGCTAGAAAATGACACCGCACTTGTCAAATCTGGCGTGCTGTACCCTCGGCATCCGATTGACCCCAACGGAATCAGTTCTGGGAACTTCCGTGACCTGACACAGCCTGTTCGAGGGCCTGCAAGCCCGCTTGAACCGAATCCCAGGAAGATCGCGCAAACGCTTTCAGCCTTCACAGATTCCGGCGCTTCGACTCTCCTTCTGTCCTCAGAGCGCATATGGAACACACTTGAAGGCCTTGCCAAGCATCTTCCGTCGAACACTCAGTTCATCGTCTATGTGCGTGACCCTGTTGCGCTCGTGGAATCTTCCTACAACCAGCGCGTCAAGAGACACGGCATCGCTGCCCCTTTAACGACAGACTTCCACAAGTCGGCGAAACATCCTGTTTGGGACTTTGTTCCGACGGTGCCCTCCTTGCTCTCCCAGGGTTTGAGGCTTTCCTTGCGGCCTTATCACGCTTCTCTTTTCCAAGGTGGAAGCCTCCTTGATGATTTTCTACATGCGGCAGGCCTTCCACTTAGCTGCGAGATGGCCCCGAAATCTGGGAGCTTTCCAGTCGTAAACCGATCTTATTCCTTACATGCCTTGGAATACAAGCGCTCACTCAATGCCTTGCGTGTCCCCTTACCCAAGCGGTTGGACACAGTTCTCCAGGGTTACCCGGTCGGGCCGACGAATTACTCCTTGATAAGGCCGGACCAGTACCTCGCTTTGCGGCAGGA
>CAYVEH010000531.1:0-1017 GCA_964450585.1 uncultured Ornithinimicrobium sp. | reverse complement strand
CGGCCGAGCTGGCCGCCGTCGGGCAGGAGCTGGAGGCGATGGCGCTGTCCCGGGCGGTGCGCTGGCACGCCGAGGAGCGGGTGGTGCTGCGGGGCCGGCGGACCGTCGTCTTCGACTAGGACCGGCGAAGAGGCTGCCGGTCACCAGGAACCGGTGCGCGCTGAGCCGGTGTCTCCCGGGCAACGCCGCCCGCGGCGCTAGGGTCAGGCGATGGACTACAGCACGATGTTCCGGCTCGACGGCAAGCACGCGGTCGTCATCGGCTGCGGCGGCATCGGGGCCGAGCTGGCCACCGGCCTGGCCGCCCAGGGCGCCCGGCTGACCTGCCTGGACCGCGACGATGCACTGGCAGGGCAGGCCGCCGCACGGGCCGGCGAGCATGCCACGGCCGAGGCTCGAGCTGCCGATGTGCTGGACGCTGACGGACTGCGCCAGATCGCCACTGAGCTGGCGCCGGCCGACGTGCTCGTCCTGACCGCGGCGACCAACGTCCGCAAGCCGGTGCTGGACTACTCGGCGGAGGAGTTCGACCGGGTGATCCAGCTGAACCTGCGTGGCACCTTCCACGCCGTCCGTGCCTTCGCACCGGCGATGGCCGAGCGCGGGTCCGGTTCCATCATCGCGATGAGTTCGATCCGCGCCCTGGCGGTCGAGCCGGGGCAGGGCGTGTATGCCGCCACGAAGGCTGGCATGGTCCAGCTCCTGCGCGCACTGGCGGCTGAGCTGGGCCCTCAGGGGGTGCGGGTCAATGCCGTGGCACCGGGGGTGGTGGAGACGCCGCTGACCGAACAGATCCGGGCCGACGCACAGTGGGGACGGGCCTATGCCCAGAAGTCAGCGCTGGGGCGGTGGGCACGACCCGAGGAACTGGTCGGGGCGGTGGCCTACCTCGCGAGCGACGCCGCGAGTTTCGTGACCGGCAGCCAGTTGCTGGTCGATGGGGGTTGGACGGCGATCGACGGGCGGTTCACGCCACCGTTCGGCTGAGTCCCGCCTCTCAGCGGAACGGCCGCTCGG
>CAYVEH010000530.1:0-1021 GCA_964450585.1 uncultured Ornithinimicrobium sp. | reverse complement strand
GGCATCGGGGCCGGGGCAGATTCAGGCGACCGGGCCGGGCCGGATTCGGGCATCGATGAGTCACACAGCTTGAGTGATTCGAGGTCGCTGGAGCAGCAACTCGACCAGCGCAGCCAGGGTGAGATCGGTGTCGCCGAGGTGGTCGGGCGACATAGCCTCTTCCTCTCCGCCGCAGAGGCCCGACAACTGGCCTTGGCCCCTGGTTCATCGCTGTATCGCCTGGTGACCGACCCGGTCAGCGGAACCCTGGTCGAACGATCCAGCAAGGCTTATCGATTCGATGCCGGCATGCGTGCCCACATCATGGCGGCGGACGTGTTCTGTCGCGTCCCCGGGTGCCTCCGTCCGGCCCTGCTGTCACAGATTGACCACGTCCAGGAGTACGGCACTCCGGGAGGCCACACCTGTGTCGCCAACGGTCAACCGTTGGACACCGTTCATCACGACCTGAAGACCAAGAACCTCTGGGACGCGGTCATTTCAGACAATCGTGACGTCTCCTGGACCACGCTGCTGGGGAAGATCTACCGGTCCAAGACCCACGACTATCGGCAGTACACGAAGGTGGTCTCGGCAGCCACCACCGAGGCTCAAGAGGCGATCGCCGAGGGGCACGACCCTGCCACCGTTGTGGATCACGCCGTCTACCAGGCTCTGTCCCATCGTCCTGCCGGCTCGGTCCTGGAGGCCGAGGATGACGACCCCTGGAGCGAGAGGCTCTTCACCGGGTGGGATCAGGTCGTGCTGACCAGCACCAACAGTGATGGGCAATGCACGTACCACGCTGATCACGGCGGAGTGGCCTCGCCGCCGGTCGACGGGTCACAGACCTGCGGGTCAGACCCCGGGGCGCCGCCCCTCGGGCAGGAAGAAGGCTCCGATGCCTCTGAACCCGGTGGCCAGTCGGATACTGATGAGCCTCCACCGTTCTGAGCCAGCTTCGATCACCACCAGGCTGATAAGCCATGACCGTTCTGAGTCAGGTTCGATCACCACCAGGCTGATAAGCCATGACCGTTCT
>CAYVEH010000529.1:0-1023 GCA_964450585.1 uncultured Ornithinimicrobium sp. | reverse complement strand
GTGGCCGGCGGCCAGCTGAAGGGCGCCGACGTGGACGCCCTGGTGGCCCAGACCGCCGAGCGGGTCCGCGGCGCGGTGCTGCTCGGGGCGGACCGGGCCCAGATCGCGGCCGCACTGAGCCGACACGCGCCGCAGATCCCCGTCGTGGAGGTGCCCAGCGCCGACACTACAGATGTGTCTGCTGTGATGGATGAGGCGATCGAGGCCGCCCTGAGTCTGGCGCAGCCCGGCGATGTCGTGCTGCTCGCCCCCGCCGCGGCATCCCTGGACATGTTCGAGCACTACGGAGCCCGCGGTGACGCCTTCACCGAGGCTGTCCGGCGTCGGGCCGATCGGGATGGCCGGTGACTACCTGGCCGGTCCGGCGGGAGGAGCGCGCCCGCGAGTCGGTGGCGGCCGGCCTCGCCGAGCGGCTGAAGTCACCGGTGGCGCCCTACTACCTCCTGCTGGGGGCCACCGCGCTGTTGGTCTCGCTGGGCCTGGTGATGGTGCTGTCGGCCAGCAGCGTGAGTTCGTACCAGACCTCGGGCAACTCCTACCAGGTCTTCACCCAGCAACTCATGTTCGCCACTGCCGGTGTGGTGCTGGCGCTCATCGCCAGCCGGATTCCGGTCCGGGTCTGGAAGTGGCTGGCACCCTGGGGCATGCTGGGCGCGATCGGCCTGCAGTCCCTGGTGTTCACGCCGCTGGGCAGCGACTTCCAGGGCAACCGTAACTGGATCCAGATCGCTGGCTACTCCGTGCAGCCCTCGGAGTTCGGCAAGGTCGCACTGGTCGTCTTCGGCGCCGCGGTCCTCACCAGGAAGCGCAAGGTGCTGGGCCGGATCACTCACGTGCTGATCCCGTTCGTCATCCCCGGTGCGGCCGCCCTGATCGGGTTGGTGCTGGCCGGCCACGACCTGGGCACCGTGCTGATCCTGGTAGCCATCACCGGCGGGATGATGTTCGGCGCCGGTGTGCAGGCCCGGTACTTCGTGGCGGTCGCCGCCCTGGCCGGCGCGGGCGCCATCTACATGGCGGTCG
>CAYVEH010000528.1:0-1030 GCA_964450585.1 uncultured Ornithinimicrobium sp. | reverse complement strand
GACCAGCGTATGGCGTGGGCCCGGCAGTCTGGGCACGTGTGTCTCGACCGGGTCGTATTCGACTGTCCAGCAATCTCCTCGATCGCGGTGCAGGTTTGCGAGTTGGGGCAGCACCCTGGTCAATCTAGGCGTGCACCAGAGGACCTCGAACTCCGCGATGACTGGCGACTGTATGCCACCTGTACATGGGGCTCACGCTACCTGTACTATACGTTCGCTTTACTTTTTCGTGAGTGGATTGCCTGCCGTGCGGGCGTCTAACGCCTTGTAGATGGGAATGCCGTGAGTCAAACACCCCCACCCCCAGAGGGCCCAGGTCCATATTCTTCAGGATCCGTCCCACCCCCACCTCCTGGGTACGGTCCACCGCCACCGCAGCAGTTCCCTGAGGGCACTGGATCGGCTGGTCAGTGGCAATCACAGCCCGGAACGCCACCACAAAAGGGTGGCTCCGGACTAGCCATCGCTGCGCTCATCATCGCGATCATCGCGCTGCTGCTGTGCTGGGTCCCGCTGGTCAATAACCTTGCGTTCGTTGCGGGACTTATCGCACTAGCCCTCGGAGCGATTGCTTGGTTCAGAGCCCGCGGCGGACGAAGAGGCGGCAAGGGACTTTCCGTTGCTGCGGCGGTGATCTCCGTTGCCGCGATGGTCGGCGTCATCGCCACTCAATCCTTCTACTCGGACGTCCTCGACGAGATGGAGCGGAGCGTCACCGACGCATCAGAGGAGAAGCCAGCGGAGTCCGACGATCCGGTCGATTCCGAGGGCAGCGTCGAGGCGGCACAGGTCGCGGGACCGGACGAGGAGAGCTCAGAAGACGAGCCCAAGCCGGCTGCCGACGAACCGGCCGAGGAACCGGCCGAGGAGAATGACGCATCGTCGGTACTCGGGTTGGGCGCCAGCGCGGATGTTGGTGAGTATGCCGTCACGGTCACTGACGTCCAGCTCGACGCGAACGAGGCTGTCATGTCGGCCAACACCTTCAATGAGGACCCGAATGGCCAGTACGTTCTGGTCAGCCTCGACG
>CAYVEH010000527.1:0-1039 GCA_964450585.1 uncultured Ornithinimicrobium sp. | reverse complement strand
TGCTCCGGGGTCAGGTCCTTGCTTCCGACCGCCATCAGATGTCACCACCCTCACGCGCGACGAAGCGGCACTTCATCGGCAGTTTGTGCATTGCCAGGCGCATCGCCTCACGGGCGACGTCCTCGGAGACGCCGGAGAGCTCGAAGAGCACACGACCCGGCTTGACGTTGGCGACCCACCACTCGGGCGAGCCCTTACCGGAACCCATCCGGGTCTCCGCGGGCTTCTTGGTCAGCGGACGGTCCGGGTAGATGTTGATCCAGACCTTTCCGCCACGCTTGATGAAGCGGGTCATGGCGATACGAGCGGACTCGATCTGCCGGTTGGTGACGTAGGCGGGCTCCAGGGCCTGGATGCCGTAATCACCGAAAGCGATCATCGTGCCGCCCTTGGCAGCGCCCCGGCGACCGGGGTGGTGCTGCTTGCGGTGCTTGACTCGACGTGGGATCAACATCAGGACTGCTCTCCCTCAGAACTAGCCGGGGTCTGGGTGGCCGGAGCCTCCGCAGGTGCCTCAGTGGCAGCCGGCGCGGCCGGGGCCTCGGCGGCCGGAGCCGCGGACGCCTCGGGGGCTGGCTGGGCTGCCTGGTCACGGTCGCGACGGTCACGGCGCGGACCACGGCCGCGGTCGTCACGACGACGACCCGGGCGGGACGGGGCGGCCGCCTGCTCGCGGGCGAGCTCCTTGGCGGTCATGTCGCCCTTGTAGATCCACACCTTCACGCCGATCCGACCGAAGGTGGTGCGGGCCTCGTAGAACCCGTAGTCGATGTTCGCGCGCAGCGTGTGCAGCGGGACACGGCCCTCACGGTAGAACTCCGAGCGGGACATCTCGGCCCCACCCAGCCGACCGGAGCACTGGATCCGAATGCCCTTGGCACCGGCCCGCAGAGCGGTCTGCATACCCTTGCGCATCGCGCGGCGGAAGGTGACGCGGGCCGCCAGCTGCTCGGCGATGCCCTGGGCCACCAGCTGGGCGTCCACCTCGGGGTTCTTGACCTCGAGGATGTTCAGCTGGACCTGCTTGCCGGTGAGCTTC
>CAYVEH010000526.1:0-1039 GCA_964450585.1 uncultured Ornithinimicrobium sp. | reverse complement strand
TGAGGACCAGTTTGCCACCCGGGGGGTCAGCCGTCCTGGTGCGGACCCGGCGCTCAGGAGATCGGCTCGGGTGCTGGGGCTGCCGCGCCTGCCGGTGCGGCATACATCACGTCGACGGCGGACCGTTCGAAACCCAGCCGGTGGTAGGTCGCCAGCGCCGGGGCGTTGTCTCCCTCCACATACAGGCTGGCGCTGGCCAGGCCCCGGTTGCGCAGGTGGTGCAGTCCCACCAGAGTGGTCACCGTGCCCAACCCCTGGCCCTGGTAGGCCGGGTCGACCCCCACGACGTAGACCTCACCGGAGGTCGGCACACTGTGCCCCGGCTCGGCCGGCTCCACCTTGGTCCAGTGGAAGGCGGCCAGGTCCGCCCCGTGCTCGATGAGCAGGAAGCCGTGCGGGTCGAACCACGGCTCGGCGGTCCGCTCGTGCAGGTCGGCCAGGGTGGTGCGGCCCTGCTCCGGGTGATCGGCGAAGGCACGGGCGTTGACCGCCAACCACCGCTCCTCGTCCCGGCCCAGCTCGAACGGCCGCACGGTAAACCCCTCGGGCAGGTGCACCTCCGGCAGCTCGGACCACTCACCGCGCAGCGGCCGGGCCATCTGCCACAGCTCGCGCACCGGGACCAGGCCCAGGCTGCCGAAGAGTTTCTTGGCCGCGGGCAGGTCTCCGTGCGCCCAGAACCGGGTGTCCGGCCACTGCTCCAGCACGGTGCTGGCCAGTGCCCGGCCATGCCCGGCGTGCCGGTGCTCGGGGTCCACGACGATCTCGGCCGACGGGGGCTCGGAGTGCTCCACGTGGGCGTAGGCGACCACGGTGGGCCGGGGTGTGTCCGGGCTCTCCGTGACCAGCAGGTGGGTGGTGCGGCTCTCCGCGCGCGGGGAGTCCGGCAGGCGTCGCACATCGAGCACCGTCTGCTCGGACAGTGGGCGCACCCCGTCGTGGGTGGTGGCCCGGACCGCAAGAGCCAGCACGTCCGCGGACTGCGCCGGCTCCAGGTGATCGTCAGTCGCCGTGGGCTGCATCGGCCTATTCCACCATG
>CAYVEH010000525.1:0-1047 GCA_964450585.1 uncultured Ornithinimicrobium sp. | reverse complement strand
CGCCCACCGCCACGAGCGGGACCTGGGGGATGCGACCGGCCGTCATCGCCTCCCGAATGGCCCGAACCAGCCCCAGCGTGACCGGTGCCACGGCCGGACCGACCAGAAAGTGACCGGGTCCGAGCGCAGGCACCGCGCCACTGAGCACCAGCGCTCGGGCACCGCCCCCCACCGCTGCCCGGGCCGTGGCCACCGGGTCGGGGCACTCCCCGCCCAGTTTGGCCAGCAACAGCAGGTCCCTGGGCAACAGCTCCCGCGCCTCGGCGACCAGTTTCAGGCATGCCTGCGGATCTGCCGACCAGCTGCTCACCGGGTCGCTGGTGGGCAGCGTGCCGATGGCCGGGCGGGTCTGCTGGCGCACGGCGGCTAGGTCGATCTCGATGCCGATGACCGCGGTGAAGTCCAGGGCCCTCCGCAGCTGCTGCAAGACGTCCGCCAGGACCCCGACAGTGCCGGCCCGGACCGCGCAGATGACGCGCAGACCACGGGCCGCGCACCAGGGCAACAGATCAGTGACCACCTGCTGCACCGGGATGACCGGTGCGGGGCTGTGCACCAGCCCGGACGGGCTGGGGGTCAACCGGGCCCGGGGTGCGGTCGGCTCCGGCAGGCCCACCGGGCCCAGCTGCACGGCGTCCAGGGCGGACAAGTCACCGAACCGGGCCAGCTCCCGGCCGCTGCCTGCGCACCCGGTGGCGGCGGTGACCCGGGGCAGAGCGGGGGTCATCAGCAGGCCTCCCAGGCCACCAGGTCCGCGCGCAGCACCGGCCCCTGCAGGCAGGGACGCAGGCGCGGCCCCGTCGGGTCAGCGGCCAGCGGCAGGTCGCAGGCGCCACACAGGCCGTGACCGCAGACTCCGGGGGCACCGAGCTCCAGGGTCATCACCTGGCTCACCACACCGAGCTCACCGGCGACGGAAGCCACCAGGGCGGACAACCAGAGCGGACCCACGGCATACAGCACCGCAGGCTGGGCGGACCGGGCCAGCGACCTGGTCGCCGCAGCCACCCCCTCCCGGTCGGTCAGCAGCACCCCGTCGGCGACCCG
>CAYVEH010000524.1:0-1058 GCA_964450585.1 uncultured Ornithinimicrobium sp. | reverse complement strand
CCGTGCACGTCCTGCACGAAGTAGGGCTCCCACTCCGGCAGCGACTCGCGCACCGTCGCGAAACTGACCCGGTGGCTCACCCGGAGGTCGACCTCCGGGGCCGCGGCAGCCCAGGTCGGCAACTGTCGGGCGATCATCCGACACGGCCCACATCCCGGGCTGAGCAGGAGCAGCAACTGGGCACGCTCACCGGTCAGCTCGCGCAACGAGATCGGGGCGCCCTCCTCGGCGATCTGGACCGGCACGTCCGGCACCGGGAGCCGGAGCACCGGCGCAGTCGGCGCCCAGGCACCTGCGGCACCAGATCCTTGGCTGAGCCGCGATGCGCCACGACTGACCGCGCCAGCCGAAGGGCGGGCCACCAGCAGGGCCAGCACCACGGCCACGACGACCCCGGCGACCCACCACCACTGCCGGCCCAGCTCGGCATACCGCTGCACGGCCGAGCCACCCAGCACGGCATCCACCACCAGCAGCACCGCCCCGAGGGTCAGCACCACATTCCGCAGCAACGCCCAGCGGTCCACCCGGCTGCTGCCCAGGGCTCCGAAACAGGTGCAGGTGACCTCCTGGTCGGTGGCGAGGGCGCGGCCGATCAACAGCAGGTAGCCGAGCATCAGGAGCAGCACCAGCACGGCCACCGGCACCGAGAGCGGGTGCGGCGCGGTGAGCAGCAGCACCGCCAACAGCAACTCGACCCAGGGGTGCAGCCGAAGCAGCCCAGGCCGAGCCAGCGCCGGCGGGACGCCCAGCGCGGTGGCGGACTCGACCCCGGCGTCCGGGTCCCGCAGTTTGCCGACGCCACTGAGCGCCAGGACCACCGCCAGAGCGATCCAGGCGGTCAGGACCGCGGAGATGTGCACCCCCCAAGGTTAGGGGGCGGAGGAGCGGCGAATCTCCAGCCGGGGGCGGAGTTGCTGTGAGACCGGCGGCTCCCCCTGCAACACCCCCAGCAACGAGCGCATCGCCGCGGCCCCCACCTCGTCCAGATCGACCGCGACCGTGCTCAACGAGACCGGCAGCTCCCGCCCCACGGACAGGTTGTTGTAGCCGACCAC
>CAYVEH010000523.1:0-1061 GCA_964450585.1 uncultured Ornithinimicrobium sp. | reverse complement strand
CTACCTCACCTTCGCGGTGCAGCTGCGCGACAGCGACGCAGCACCCGAGCCTCGCCTGCTGCCGCCGACGACACTGCGTGCGATGACCAGCAACCAGCTCAGTGCCCAGCAGCTCCGGGCAGGCGGGCCGGCCCCGGACGGTGCCATCGGGTGGGGCTACGGCCTCGGTGTGGCCCTGAAGGGCCCCACGCCAGAGCGGGTCGGCAACCACGGCTGGGACGGAGGTCTCGGCTCGTCCTGGCGTAACGATCGTGCCCGCGGGCTCTCCGCTGTCCTGCTCACCAACCAGTCCTGGCTGAGCCCGACACCACCCGCGGTCGCCGAGACCTTCTGGTCCGTCCTGGCCCACACGGTGCCGCTGCCCGGCTGAGGCACGATCAGAGCATGGATCAGCTCACCGTCCTCGGCATACCGGTCAGCCAGGAGCAGATCGAGCGCTGGCTGGGGTTCTATGCCCCCGCCCGCCAGCCTTTTGCTGTCCCGGCCACCTCCTCCCCGCAACTGGAGGCAGCCGACCTCAGCGACCTACCCACACCGACGATGGCCCCGACCGACGAGTGGCGCGACACCTTCTTCCTCTACGGCACCGGTGAGTTGATCTGGCTCACCGAGCAGCAGTGGCTGGGCCTACCGAGCCACGCCCGTCGGACACTGGCCGCCGAGCGCACCAGGCGGTTGCGCCCCAAGCCGGCACCCGTCTGGCCGTCGGACCCGATGGTGGTGGCTCACCTGCTCCGGTGGATCGAGGCTGGCGTGCGACCGAGCCTGCACGTGCTGGCTCGGGCCGCACTGACCCGGGTCAGCGCGGGCCCACTACCGCGCGCGAATCAGATCGCCGGCACGTTCCCGCGCCACTCAGGGCCGAACTGCTTCGGAGCCGTCATGGCCACAGCCGGAGAACCGGTCGAGCACGACTGGGTCCAGCGAGACCAGTTCCAGGGGTGGCTCGCGGAGCACACCGTCCCGGACTCGGCAGGATCTGACCAGGATCCAGGACGGGTGCTCGTCTGGCACGAGCACGGCAGCCTGGCCCATGCAGCCGTGACAGTAGGAGACGGGTG
>CAYVEH010000522.1:0-1063 GCA_964450585.1 uncultured Ornithinimicrobium sp. | reverse complement strand
GAAGTTGGAGGGTCGATGAGCACCGCCCAGAACCGACCGAGCGCGTCGCGTGGCGACGTTCCACCCCCACCGAGCGCGTCGTCTGGCGACGTTCCACCCCCACCGAGCGCGTCGTCTGGCGGTGTTTCGACCCCACCGAGCGCGTCGTCTGGCGGTGAGACCGTGCTCACCGTGGAGGGCCTCGACGTGCACGCCGGGTCCACCCAGCTGCTCCATGACATCACCTTCTCTATCCAGCGGGGCGAGCGGGTCGGCCTGATCGGGGAGTCCGGGTCGGGCAAGTCACTGACCGCACTGTCGGTGATGGGGCTGCTGGCGGAGGGACTCAGCGCCGACGGTGAGGTGCACCTGGTCGGGCAGGACGGCAATCTGTTGCGGGCCTCCGAGCGTCAGTTGAGCCGAATCCGCGGTGCGCGGATGGCGATGATCTTCCAGGAGCCGATGACCGCGCTCAACCCCACGATGAAGGTGGGCCGGCAAGTGGCCGAGGTGATGACGCTCCACGGTCGGGCCGATCGGCGCGCGGCCCGGCAGCAGGCGGTGAAGCTGCTGGACAGCGTGGGGCTGCCCGATGCTGCCGCGGTCGCCCACGCCTACCCGCACCAGCTCTCCGGTGGTCAGCGCCAACGGGTCGTCACCGCGATTGCCCTGGCCAACGACCCGAGCCTGCTGGTCTGCGACGAGCCCACGACGGCGCTGGATGTCACCGTGCAGGCGCTGGTGCTCGACCTCATCGTGCGCGGCGTTCAGGAGCGAGAGGCTGCCATGTTGTTCATCACCCACGACCTGGCCGTGGTCGCCACGGTGTGCGAGCGGGTGCTGGTCATGTACGGCGGGCGCATCGTGGAGGCCGGCCCGGTCGACCAGGTGCTCGCTCACCCGCAGCACCGCTACACCCAGGGGCTGGTCGCCGCCAGTGACCTGGAGCAAGCCCGCACAGAGACCGGGCGCAGGCCGTTGGCCACCATCGCCGGGAACGTGCCGGCAGCCGGGAGGTTCCCGGACGGGTGTGTCTTCCGCAACCGCTGCGACCACGCCACGCAGGTATGCCGGCAGGTACCCC
>CAYVEH010000521.1:0-1063 GCA_964450585.1 uncultured Ornithinimicrobium sp. | reverse complement strand
ATCGTTGGTGACCAGCATCACCTGCGCCCCGACCTTGAAGACCAGTTCATCCTCCACCGGTCGTTCGAACCCAGCCAAGTCACCCGTCGCTGAGGCCATGTGACGGCACTCTGGCGTCTCGAGGGCCTGAAGCCGCTCCTTGTTCCGCGCCCCCGCGATCCTGTTGGTTGCGGCCAGAGTCAGCCAGAACTCGCCCTCAGGTGGTTCGAACTCTGTATCTACACGTTGGTTCAGCTCGGCCAGCTGCTCTCCCCTGAGCGTGCCAGTGCGGACATCGTTGAGAATCTCGATCAGCCGTGGATCGCCCTGTTGACGGAACACCGTGGTGAGGTGGACGGTGGCGAACCGGTCGGGGGAGAACGCCTCTGCAGAGAAAAAGTACGGCCCCTCGTACACGTCTCGGAAGAAGCTCTCCTCTCCCGTCGCCACAACGGGAGCGAGTTGGTGCAAGTCCCCAACGAGGACAATCTGCACGCCACCAAAGGGTCTGCCGGGATGCGGCCCGAACCGGGTCAGAGCTTCCGCAACCATGTCGAAGAGATCAGCGCGGACCATCGATGCCTCATCGATCACCAAGGTGTCGACGTTCTTTAGGGCTGCAGCGAACCGGCCAGGGTAGTACCGTCCCGTCCTCACCTCTTCCAGGGTGGTCGTCGGCACAAAAGAGAAGACGTGGTGGATGGTGTAGCCGCCCAGGTTTAGCGCCGCGATACCCGTAGGGGCCATCACAAGGGCGTTCTTATCCGTGCTCTCCAGAAAGTGACGCGTCAGCGTCGTCTTCCCAGTCCCTGCCTTCCCCGTGATGAACAGGTCACGGCCTTCGTGAAGCATCTGCAGGGCATCCTGAAACTCCTCGGTGAGGACGAAACTTCCAGCCATGTCCTCACTCATCCCCCGCGAGCGCGTCGACCTGCTGCGTGGGTACCACCAGATCGCCCACACCAAGAGCCGGCGGCAGGGAACGCACGGCGAGCATCGACAGGTCCTCAGGCATGATGTACGGCGACTCACCAGTGCGCGGGCTGCGCGACCTGCGCAACCGCTGCTTCTCGGTGTCAAGCCA
>CAYVEH010000520.1:0-1067 GCA_964450585.1 uncultured Ornithinimicrobium sp. | reverse complement strand
GACAGCACCAGCACGAATCCGATGACCCAGGGCAGCCGGTCATCCATCCACGTGGTCAGGTCGGCCACGGCCGCCTGACCGCCCAGGTGCACCTCAGCTCCGGGCACGTCGACCAGGGCGTCCTGCACCTGCGGGAGCACGGTGGCCCGCACCTGCTCCACCGTCTGCGCCATCGCGTCCTCACTGGGTGTCACATCGACACCCAGGCTCCACACAGTCACGGTGTCGTCCAGGGATCGCTCCACCTGCGGGGCCGCGTCGACGACGTGCTTGATGCCCTCCGCCTCGGCCGTGGCTCCTAGCAGGGCGCCCTCGACCGCATCGGCGCTGTCGGCCGGGGCACGGACCACTACCTCGAGAGCGTCAGACTCAGCGGGGACGGCGGAGTGGAACTGGGTGTAGGCCTGCACGGTCTTCAGGTCCTGTGGCAGGGTCTCGACACCGCCGGTGGCGGTCTTCATACCCAGCGCCGGGACCGCCATCGCGACCATCAGCCCACCGACGATGAGGAGGGAGGCCCACGGCCGCCGGGTCACCGTGCCGGCCAGGTGGCCCCAGAAGGACTCCTCGGAGCCGCGGCGGGCCTCGCGACGCCGGGTGAACGGCAGCCGGAGCGCCTCAACGCGGTCACCGAGCACGCTCAAGACCGCAGGCAGCACCGTGACGGCAGCGACGACGGCCACTGCGACCACGAGCATGGCTCCCAGGCCCAACGAGGTGAACGTCCCGCCGGCCACCAGCATGCCGGACATCGCGATGACCACGGTGAGCCCGGAGATCAGGACGGCACGGCCGGCGGTGGCACCCGCGATGCCGATGGAGCCCAGCACAGAGGCGCCGGCCCGACGCTCCTCCCGCGCCCGGCGCAGGATCAGCAGGGCATAGTCGACACCCACCGCCAAGCCGATCAGCAGCACCAGGGTCGCGCTGTTGATGTCGACCGGGATCCAGGTGGACACGATCGCGGTCAGCCCCAGCGCCGCGGCGACGCTGCCCAACCCGATCAGCAACGGCACCCCAGCGGCCAGCACCGCACCGAAGGCGAGCAGCAGGATGATCAGCGTCGC
>CAYVEH010000519.1:0-1078 GCA_964450585.1 uncultured Ornithinimicrobium sp. | reverse complement strand
TCCTGCACGGTGGTGGCAACACCTCGGTCAAGACCACCTGGCACGACATCACCGGTGCGGAACTGGACGTGCTGTTCATCAAGGGCAGCGGCCACGACCTGGCCACCATCGGTCGGGACGGGTTCGCCCCGTTGCGCCTGGAGCGGCTCCAGCAACTGCTGCCGCCCACCACGATGGGCGACCTGGAGCTGGGCAACGAGCTGCGCGCCGCGTGCCTGGACGCCGCTGCACCGAACCCTTCGGTCGAGACGCTGGTGCACGCGCTGGTGCCGCACGCGGCCGTGCTGCACTCCCACGCTGACGCCGTCCTGGCGCTGACCAACACCGAGGGCGGCCGTGCCCGCGTCGAACAGCTCTACGGCGACCGAGTCGTCATCGTGGAGTACGTGATGCCCGGGCCGGACCTGGGGGAAGCCTGCTACGCCGCCTGGCAGGAGCAGGCGCACGAGGGCACCGAGGGCATCGTGGTGCTCAACCACGGTCTGTTCGCCGTCGGGGACACACCCAGTCAGGCGCTGCGCCGGCACGAGGAGATGATCGCCCAGGCCCGTGACCTGCTCGGCGAGGTCCCCGAACACGACGAGAGCCCCACCGAGGCCGGCCCCCAGGACGTGCTCGCGCTCGCCGAACTGCGCGCCGAGATCAGCGCGACGGCCGGCAAGCCGCTGGTGATGCGCCGGCGCCGTGACGCCCAGGTGTCGGCCTTCCTGGCCGACCCGGTGTTGCGGGAGTCGACCCAGCAGGGCCCGATGACCCCCGACCATGTGCTCTACACCAAACGCACCCCGCTGCTGGGCCGGGACGTGTCCGGCTTCGCCACGGCCTACCGCCAGTACTTCGCCGAGCACAAGGACCGACGGGGCGTGGAGCTGACCATGCTGGACCCGGCCCCCCGGGTCGTGCTCGATGACCAACTCGGCATGCTGTCGCTGGGCCGCAGCGCTCGGGAGGCCGCCATCGCGCAGGACATCTACTCCCACACCATGGACACCATCGAGTTGGCCCAGGGCCAGGGTGGCTACGTCGCGCTCAGCGCCGGGGACATCTTCGACCTGGAGTACTGGGTGCTGGAGCAGCA
>CAYVEH010000518.1:0-1080 GCA_964450585.1 uncultured Ornithinimicrobium sp. | reverse complement strand
TTGACCCCGCGCCGGATCAGCAGGTAGAAGCCCCACACTGCAGCCACCGAGACCAAGAAGGCCGGCCCAGTAGAGCGCGTTGCCCGCGCAGGTCGAGGCCCAGAATCCGATGGCCGACAGGAAGCCTGGGTACACCCCGAACCCGGCCCGGGCGTAGGCGTAGACACCATTGTCGATGTCCGGCTGACGCACCGCCAGGTTCTGGAAGACGAACGCGAGCATCAGCATGCCGGTGCCGGCGATGGCCCAGGCGATCAGCGCCCCGTAGACGCCGGTCTCCGTCGCGAACCGAGCAGGCAGCTGGAAGACCCCGGCCCCCACCATGGACCCGACGACCATGGCCGTCAGCGCGGGCACACTCAGTGTGGTGGGGTGCTGCTGGGTGGTCTCGCCAGACCGCGGGTTGGTATCGCTGGACATGCACGGCCCCCTGCCGCTGCTCGACGATGGTGGGCACCCATAGGCTTACCGCATCTCAGCGGGGCCCGCAACGGCTCGCTCAGCGCACCGCCGCGATCGGGGCCTCGGCCGGTGCGCCCGACCCGTCCCGCCTGCCGGTCGCCTCGGGCAACTCCACGGCGACGCCGTTGCCGGAGGCCGCCATCGCTGGGGCGGGCCCGGCCCACCCCAGCAGCAGCGTGTCCTCGCCCCGCAGGAACCGGTGGCAGCGCACCCCACCGGTAGCGCGTCCCTTGGCTGGGTACTCGGCATACGGAGTGACCTTGACCGACCCGGTCTGGGTGCCGGGCAGCGAGCCACTGGCCCCGGAGACGGTCACCACCACGTTGTCCGCCGCTGGGTCCACGGCCCAGAACCCGATCACGCCGGCCCCGGCACCGAGCTTGATGCCGGCCACCCCACCGCCGGAACGTCCCTGGGGGCGCACCAGATCGGCGCTGAACCGCAGCAACTGGGCGTCGTCGGTGACGAAGACCAGGTCCTCGCTGCCGGACGTCAGCTCCACGGCGCCGACGACCTGGTCCTCACCCTTGAGGGAGATCACGTCGAACTCGTCCTTGTTGCCGGGGTAGTCGCCCTTGACCCGCTTGACCACGCCATTGCGGGTGCCCAGCGCCAGGC
>CAYVEH010000517.1:0-1081 GCA_964450585.1 uncultured Ornithinimicrobium sp. | reverse complement strand
CCCGTTACCTTCTTCGTGCCCTCGATGATGGGGGTGTTGGTCGCTGGGTCCGGCATGACTGACCGCCCCTGTCGTTCGAATGATCCGGGGGGTGTTGTCACCGGGCCTGGTGGCGTCGGTGGATCGCTGATAGGGACACGGCCCCCGCTTGGGTGGTCTCTTCGTAACGTGGCTGCCGGCTGCTGACGCCTGACCGCGGCCAGCATGGCCATGTCAGCGTGGGCAAGGAGGCCCGTCATGGAAGAGCCATCAGCAGGTCCTGGGTACGCGGTGTTCCTCGGGTTGGACGTGGGCAAGGGCGAGCATCACGCCACCGCACTCGACCCTGATGGGCGACGGGTGCACGACAAGCCGTTGCCGCAGGACGAGGCCGCGCTACGGGCGTTGTTCGAGCAGCTGACTGTCCACGGGCGCGTGCTCGTGGTGGTCGACCAGCCCGCCTCGATCGGTGCCCTGTCCGTTGCTGTCGCGCGCGATGTGGGCGTGGACGTGGCCTACCTTCCCGGGCTGGCGATGCGGCGGATCGCTGATCTGCACCCGGGCAACGCCAAGACCGATGCCCGCGACGCGTACGTCATCGCTGAAGCGGCACGGTCGATGCCGCATGCCCTGCGGCGGGTCGACACCGGCGACGAAGCCCTGGCCGACCTGGAGGTCATCGTCGGATTCGACGACGATCTGGCCGCTGAGGTCACCCGGGTGACCAATCGCATCCACGGGCTGCTGACCCAGATCCACCCCGCCCTCGAACGGGCCATCGGCGGCAAGCTGCACCACAAGGCGATCCTGGAGCTGCTGACCCGCTTCGGTGGGCCGACCGGGCTACGTCAAGCGGGCAAACGCCGGATCGCTGCAGTGGTGCGGACGCGGGCTCCTCGTGCTCACCACGCGATCGTCGAGGCGATCATGTCCGCGCTGGAAGAGCAGAGCGTGACCGTTCCCGGCACCCGGGCGGCCGAGCTGGTCCTGCCCCAACTGGCCAACCAGCTGGCCTCGCTGCTCGCTCAACGTGAGCAAGCGGCCGCACAGGTCGAGGAGATGCTCGATGCGCACCCTCTTGCCGCGGTCCTGACCTCGATGC
>CAYVEH010000516.1:0-1082 GCA_964450585.1 uncultured Ornithinimicrobium sp. | reverse complement strand
GTGGCTTCGACAGCCCGTTCACCGGCACCGCGACGATCGTGGGCACCCGCGGGTCACTGGCGCTGGCCGATGTGTTCCGGGCCGACCGCACCGGGGGCACCGGCGCGATGGTGCTGCATACCGAGCAGGGCACCCTGGAGCTGGCACCGACCGGTGACCAGTACGCCGCCCAGGTCGCGGCCTTCGCTGACCAGGTCCGCGCGGGCCGCCGGGATGAGCGGCACTGGCAACTGACGGCATACACCACCCGCACCCTGGACCGGTTGGCGGCCGCGGCCGGGCCACCGACCCGTTGATCCACCGGAGGTTCCCTGATGACGTTCTACATCGACTCAGCCGACCGGTCGCTGATCGAGGAGTTGTGGTCCACCGGGGTGTTCGGCGGGGTGACGACCAACCCGACCATCCTGTCCCGGTCCGGCCTGTCCCAGGCGGACCTGACGGACCTGTATGCCTGGCTCTCCGGGTTGGGGGTGCAGACCTTTTACGCCCAGGTGGTAGGGCGGACCACCGAGGAGATGCTGACCTCCGCGGCGCATCTGCGCGGGCTTGGCCGGGTGATCGTCAAGGTGCCGGCCACCGCTGCCGGTTACCGGGCCGCGGGCCAGTTGGTGGCCGACGGCGCCGAGGTGCTGCTCACGGCGGTGTACCACCCGGTGCAGGCGCTGCTGGCCCGGGATGTCGGCATCCAGGGTGTGGCGCCCTACGTCGGGCGGATGACCGATGCCGGCCGCCCCGGGGTGGAGGCCGTCACCCAGATGCAGCAGGCGATCGGCACCGAGCCGACCCGGATCCTGGCCGCCTCACTGCGGTCGGCCGATGACGTGGCGAGGCTGGCCGCGGCCGGGGTCCCGGATTTCACGGTGGGGGAGAAGGTCGCCCGGGCGATGCTGGCCGACGAGCTGACGCTCCGGGCGGTGGATGAGTTCGAGGCGGCTGCCGCCGGTTGAGTGGCTCGAGTCACTCGTCGGTGGGCTGGGCGCCGGTGTCCGCGCCCTCCTGCTCCTTGGCGGCCTGCTCGGCGAGCTCCTCGGTGACCAGGGTGTGCCGCAGCCACTGCTCCACGCCGCCGATGTGCACCA
>CAYVEH010000515.1:0-1082 GCA_964450585.1 uncultured Ornithinimicrobium sp. | reverse complement strand
TCCTGGCTCACGTCGGCCGTCCGCCCAACACGACAACGCCCTACATACATGAAAACGGCGCCACGATCACTGCGACTGGTCGTGATCCTGCTGGTGCCCGTGACGCCGGTGCAAGCAGGGGCAGCCCTGGCTGGCTATGAGCACGTGCACACTAGCGCGCACGGACGTGCCCACCCAGACCAGTGTGCGCTGCGGCGGGCGTCGCGCGGCCACCATCCACTCCGCGGCCCACGCTCCCGACGCGACCGCGGCATGGGAGCCGACCGGCCGGGAACCATCTCCCGGATCACGCACGAGCCAGGTCACGGAGATCCCGGCCGGACGCTGCAGTTCCTCCACCTCCGGGCTGACGGTCTCGATGAAGGCCTGGCCGTAGGCGTCCCGGGGCAGGGCAGCCAGAGCCGCCCGCAGGTCCGGCAGGTCAGTGTCGTCCGAGACGAACAGATGCACGGCGTCGATGACGCACCTCCATCGGTCGCGATGAATTAGGTGAGCCTAACCTTACGCGACTGTCAGAGCAGGATCCAGAGGAGCGCGGCCACGGCCAGAACCAGCACGGACACCAGGACACTCCAGGTCCAAAGGGCCGTCGAACCGCCACGTGGCGTGGTGCCCCCATCGCCGACGGGCCCGGGAGCTGGCTGCGGAGATGGCGTTGTGTCGCCCAGCCGACGGTCCCGCTCCGCGCGCAATCCCCGCCACTGCTGCACCATCTCGTCCACGTCGACGCGCCCGGCCACGACCGGGGAGTTGGGACCCACCACGGGCTTGCGGCGGTCCTCCAGCACGCGGGCGTTGTAGTCCTCCAGCCGCTCCCGCACGGCCACCTCATCGGCGATCCCGGCCAGGGACTCCGGGAACCCGCGACGCTCCTGGCGCAGCGCCATGACCGTGGGTAGGGCAGCGCTGAGGTCCAGCTTCTCCCGCTCGATCAGGCCCTTGACCCACCAGTCCGGGTCGTCCTGCTCCAGGTTTTTCAGCGGCTTGCCAGCACCCGGCAGGTTGTCAAAGTCCCCCCGCCGCTGGGCCTGCTCGATCTCCAGGTCCACCCAGGAGTGGATCTGTTGGATGTTCATCCGGGG
>CAYVEH010000514.1:0-1090 GCA_964450585.1 uncultured Ornithinimicrobium sp. | reverse complement strand
CCCTGGTGGTCGGGGTCCTGGGGGCCGGCGCGGTCGCCGCCGTGCCGCTGCTGGCTGGGCTCACCGGGGTGCCGGAGGCCACCGCCAACGAGCTCGGCTCCTTCCCGTTGTTGATGTCCGTCGGGGTGCTGCTCAACTCGGTGGGGTCCATGGCCACCTCCTGCCTGGTGGCGCTGGGCCGCAGCACCGTGGTCATGTATGCCGGGGTGCTGGGGGCCGCGTGCACCGCCGGGCTGTCTCCCCTGCTGGTCAACGGCGCCGGCATGGGGTTGCTCGGCGCCGGCATCGCCCTGTTGGTCTCCAACCTGGCAATCGCCACCGTCACCACGCTGGGGTTGCGCCGGCACCTGGGGGTGCCGTTGCGGGTGGTGCTGGCCGGGCGGACCCACCTGGCCGACATGCTCGAGCTGGCCCGCGTCGGCATCCCGATGGCCGGCACCGTGCTGGTGAAGTTCGGCGTGCTGGGGGTGCTGGCTTTTGCCGCGGCACTGGTGAGCACCACCGCGGCCGCAACCCACAGCATCGCCACCTCGCTGGTCAGCACCACCTTCACCGCCGCCGTGGCCATCGGGCAGGCCACGATCCCGGTGCTCAGTCGGCGTGCAGGGTTGCTGGACCGACCCGGCGTGCGCCGCGCGATCCTGGCCGGTCTGCTCACCGCCGTCAGCACCCTGGGCACGATCGGCCTCGCACTCTGGTTGCTGCGTGACCAGGTGGTGCCGGTCTTCACCGACGACCCGGTCGTCGTCACCGCGGTCACCGGGATGCTGCTCATCATCGTGGTGGTCATCCTCGGTGACGGTGTCCAGGCCATCGTCGGTTTCGGTCTCACCGGTCTCAAGCGATCGGTGCCCAGCTTCGTGGTGTTCGCCATCTGCTACGGAGCACTGGCGGTGGTCGCGGTGCCGGTGGCCCGCTGGGGCGGGCTCACCGCGCTGTGGACGACCCTGGCCGGGGCGAACCTGCTGGTCGCGGCCGGTCAGACACTGGCGCTGCGGCGGGAAGTGCCCAGGGTGCTCGCCTCAGCGGAGCGCCCCGCCTGACTGAGCGGGTCCCGGTGGCGCAGCACGTGCAGGTTCCACCGGTCGCT
>CAYVEH010000513.1:0-1091 GCA_964450585.1 uncultured Ornithinimicrobium sp. | reverse complement strand
CTCAGCAGGACACGCTCACCGGTGGTCGTCGTACACCACTCTGCTGGACTCCACTATCGAGCAGCGCCAGGAGTGCCCCTCCGAGCATGAGGCGATCCGCTCGATTGCTGCCAAGCTGGGCATCGGCTCGGCTGAGACGTTGCGCAAATGGGTGCGCCGGGCAGAGGTCGACTCTGGCACCCGCCCGGGCGTGACGAGCGCCGAGCACGAGAAGATCAAGACGCTGCAGCGGGAGAACGCCGAGCTACGCCGAGCGAACGAAATCTTGAAGGCCGCAGCGGCTTTCTTCGGGGCCGAGCTCGACCGGCCCGGGCGCAGGTGATCGCCTTCATCACCGAGCACAAGGACCACCGGGTGGGCGATGGCCTGCGGTGGGGTGTCGAGCCCTTGTGCGCCGTGCTGAGCGAGCACGGCATCGGCATCAGCCCCTCCACGTACTACGAGTGGGTGAACCGCAAGCCCTCGGCCCGGGCGCTGCGCGATGAGCAGGTCACCGAGCTGATCTGGACCGAGCGCGAGTCCTCGAAGCTGGTCGCCGGCTTGGGCTCCCGCAAGATGTGGCTGCGGCTGCGCGGCAAGGGCCACGACGTGGCCCGCTGCACGATCGAGCGGCTCTACCGGGCCAACGGCTGGGAAGGCGCCCAGTACGGCAGCAAGCCGCGGACCACGATTCCGGACAAGGACGCCGCGCGGGCCACGGACCTGGTCAACCGCGACTTCGACCCGCCCGCACCGAACCGGCTGTGGGTCGCGGACTTCACCTATGTGCCGACCTGGCTGGGCATGGTCTACGTCGCGTTCGTGATCGACGCGTTCTCCCGCCGGGTGATCGGCTGGCGGGCGGCGACGTCGATGACCACGCCACTGGTGCTGGATGCCCTGGAGCACGCGTTGTTCACCCGCGCCCAAGGAGGGCGTCACGGACCTGACCGGGCTGGTGGCGCACTCGGACGCGGGCTCGCAATATACGTCGATCGCGTTCACGGCACGGCTGCTGGAGGCCGGCGTGGACGCCTCGGTCGGGTCCGTCGGGGATGCCTATGACTGTGAGCAGAATGAGGGGGCTGCCTGGCCGGTTGCCTGACCCTTGC
>CAYVEH010000512.1:0-1094 GCA_964450585.1 uncultured Ornithinimicrobium sp. | reverse complement strand
CCGTTGTTGATGATGGCGACCTTGATCGGGATGCCCTCCACGGCACAGGTGGCCAACTCCTGGTTGGTCATCTGGAAGCAGCCGTCACCGTCGATCGCCCAGACCGGCGACTCGGGTCGGCCGACCTTGGCGCCCATGGCCGCGGGGACGGCATACCCCATGGTGCCCAGGCCCCCGGAGTTGATCCAGGTGCGGGGCCGTTCAAAGCCCAGGTAGTGAGCCGCCCACATCTGGTGCTGCCCCACCCCGGAGGTGTAGATCGCCTCCGGCCCAGCCAGGGCCCCGATGCGCTCGATCACCTGCTGCGGGGCGATCTGCCCGGCCGGTGGCTCGTCGTAGGACAGCGGGTAACGCTCCCGCACCCGCGCACAGAAGGCCACCCACTCGGTGTAGTCGGGGGCCGACCCGGCCTCCACCCGGGCCCGGAACTCGGCAGCCAGCGCCGCGATGGTGGGCCGGCAGTCCCCGATCAGGGCCACCTCGGCGGCCCGCACCTTGCCGATCTCGGCGGGGTCGATGTCGGCGTGGATCACCTGGGCGTGCGGGGCGAAGGACTCCCGAACCCCGGTGACCCGGTCATCGAACCGGGCGCCCAGGCTGATCAGCAGATCAGACTTCTGCAGGGCCCCCACGGCGGCGACGGTGCCGTGCATGCCCGGCATCCCCAGGTGCTGGGGGTGACTGTCCGGGAAGGCGCCCCGGGCCATCAGGGTGGTGACCACCGGTATGCCGGTCAGCTCGGCCAGGGCCAGCAGCTCCCGGTGGGCGCCGGCGCGGATGGTGCCGCCGCCGACGTAGAGCACCGGCCGGCGGGCGGTCAGCATCAGGCTGACCGCGTCGCGGATCTCGGCGGCACCGGGCTCATTGGCGGGGCGGTAGCCGGGCATCGCCAGGTCGCCGTCGCTAATCTGCCGGGTCTGGGCGACCAGCGCGTCCTTGCTGACGTCGACCAGCACCGGGCCGGGCCGCCCGCTGGCGGCCAGG
This sequence comes from uncultured Ornithinimicrobium sp., assembly GCA_964450585.1. GTDB lineage: Bacteria > Actinomycetota > Actinomycetes > Actinomycetales > Dermatophilaceae > Ornithinicoccus. The sequence continues at coordinate 110 of CAYVEH010000512.1, read as the reverse complement.
CGGAAGGCGCTGGCCACGGTCGGGCCGATCTTGTCCGGGTCGGTCACCAGGAAGCTGTGCTTGGTCACCGGCATGGTGATCGAGCGGATGTCGGCCTCCTGGAAGGCGTC
>CAYVEH010000511.1:0-1102 GCA_964450585.1 uncultured Ornithinimicrobium sp. | reverse complement strand
CCCCCCCCCCCCCCCCCCCCCCCCCCCCCCCCCCCCCCCCCCCCCCCCGGGCCCCGCCCCCCGCGCCCCCCCCCCCCCCCCCCGCTGCGCTGTGAGTTCGCCGGCACCGGTGCGGCGCCGGCCGGCATGCTAGGACTGCGGCGGGGCAGGTGGCGGCGGGGGCGGAGGGGTCTGGCCGCTTGGCCCTGGCGCGGGCGGCACCTGTCCCGCTGGAGGCACCTGCCCTGATGAGGGTGGCGGAGGTGGCGGGGTCTGGCCGCCGTGTGTCGGCGCAGGCGGCACCTGACCCGGACCCGAAGGGGGCGGGGGCGGCGTCACGGAGGTCGGCTGCCCTGCTCCCATGGTGGAACTCGTCGACTGACGCACCGAGTAGAGAGTCAACCCGCCAGCGACCAAGATGATGATCGACATCAGCGACAGCAGTACTGCACCGACACCCACCGAGGCACCATCGGGAACGCTGGACATCGTGCCGAACCCGTCGATCGCGCAGATCAGACCCGCGATGACACCGATGACGCCGGCAGTGATCCGTGCCCATTTCACCTGCAACACGATCGCAGCAACCGCTGCACCGATGAGGATCAGCAGGAGAAACAGCAGAATGACACCCTCACCCTCAGCCTCGTCAGAGAAGTAGTTCACGGACATGCCGAAGGCCGAGGCCAACGGCAGGAACAGGCTCAGGATCGCTAGGAGCGCGGCCACCGGCAGGACGTAAATCACCTTAGCCAGCAGACCCGGGTCCAACGACGAGGGGTTCTGCCGCTGACGTTCCACCGACTCACGCATCGAACTGGCAGCGCTCCGGGCCGCGGGGGCCACTCGGTCGGAGTAGAGCTGCTTGGCCCCAGAGGCGAACTGCTTGGCCGCCTGGGACATCTGCTGGACCGACTCCTCCTGACGGAACGACTGGCGCGGAGCCTCGTTGCCCTGGGGCGGCGCAGGTTGAGACGGGTGCTGGGCAGGCCCCTGCCCGGCAGGGCCGGGACCAGCAGGGCCTTGGCCGGCAGGACCGGGGGCAGCAGGGCCCTGGCCGGAAACGTGGTGGGCGGACTGCGGGTCCGGAGCCGGTGGTCGTTCCTGGTCGTCCACTACTTCC
>CAYVEH010000510.1:0-1104 GCA_964450585.1 uncultured Ornithinimicrobium sp. | reverse complement strand
CGGTCGCCAAACCGGCCATCCGGGAGGTGGAGGTGCGGATGTCCGAGGAGCCGCCCTACGTCTGGGAGGCGGAGGTGAGCGTCGGGCACCTCTCCGGGATGGGTTTCACCTCGATCACCGACTTCGTGCTCCTGGACCCCTCCGGGACGCAGTGCGCCATCAGCTGGGCGGACACCACCCTGTGGGGCGTCCCCGTGTACCAGGACGGTGACACCGGCGCCGGCACGGCGGCATTCCTCGTCCCGACCACGCGCATCAAGGACTACACCCTGGTCTACGTGGGTAACAACCCGGCCGCCGCCCAGCACCTGTGGCGCCCGTGAGCTCGGCGATCCCGCCCGCGACCGCCGCACGCGTGCCGGGACCAACCCCGCCCGATGGTGATACGAGCCGGCGGAGGAACCTGCGGCGAATGCGGGTGGTGGCCACCGGGCTGCTGCTGCTCGCGGCGCTGGTTTATGCCCTGACCCACGGTCGGGCAGGTGCCTGGGGGTACGTCAACGCCGCCTCCGAGGCGGCCATGGTGGGCGCCGTCGCGGACTGGTTCGCAGTCACCGCGCTGTTCCGTCACCCGCTGGGGCTGCCGGTCCCGCACACCGGGATCATCCCGCGGCGCAAGGACCTGCTGGCCCGCAGTTTGGAGGAGTTCGTCAGCGAGAACTTCCTCACCGCGGAGACGATCCGGGAGCGTTATCTGGACGCCGAGGTGACCCGGCGCCTGGGGGAGTGGCTGCGCGACCCGGTGCACGCCGAGCGGGTGATCCAGGAGGCAGCGCCCTGGGGTGCCCGGGCGCTGGGCCGGGTCGGCGGGCCGGATCTGGAGCAGTTCCTCGAGTCCACCCTGGTGCCCCGCGTCCGCACCGAGCCGCTCAGTCCGTTGGCCGGCAACCTGCTGGAGCAGGTCGTCCGGGACCGGGCCCACCACGGGCTGGTCGACATCGGCGTCCGGGAACTGCACGCCTGGCTGGCCGGCCACCCGGAGGACGTGCACCGCATCATAGGGGCGCGGGCACCGTGGTGGTCCCCGTCCTGGGTGGACGACATGGTGATCGGCCGGGTCTACACCGAGTTGGTCGGTTGGGCCCGGGAGGTCGCCGAGGATCC
>CAYVEH010000509.1:0-1105 GCA_964450585.1 uncultured Ornithinimicrobium sp. | reverse complement strand
TGGCTGCGTCAGCCAGATACCGGCTCGCTGCTGGTGCTGGCTGGCGGGCTGGTGATCCTGGTCGGGCTGCTGGCGCTGGTGCAGGCCTGGGGGGTGGACCTGCGTCTGGACATCACCGTGCCGGTCCTGGTGCTGACCACCGGCGCGGTGTTCGTGTGGTCCCAGTTGGACACCAGTGGACGGGACCGGCTGTTGGCGCCGCACGGACCGACGCGGCAGCAGGCCCTCGGCCGGTTGGTGCTGGGGCTCGGGCTGGCCGTCGCCGGGGTGATCGCCCTGGGCATCCAGGGCCGCAGCCTGAGCGAACTGCGCAACGTGGGTGTGGCGGTGGTGGCCACCCTGGCGGGCGTGGGACTGCTCGCAGCGCCCTACCTGACCCGGTTGTGGCGGGACCTGCGGGAGGAGCAGGCGGCCACGGCCCGCGCCACCGAGCGGGCCGACATCGCCGCCCACCTGCACGACTCGGTGCTGCAGACGCTGGCCCTGATCCAGCGCCGGGCCGATGATCCGACGCAGGTGGCCCGGTTGGCCCGTGCCCAGGAACGGGAGCTGCGCAGCTGGTTGTATGCCGGCCCCTCCGATGCTGCTACCACCCTCGGTGGGGCGGTCGCGGCCGCGGCACACGAGGTCGAGGACCTGCACGGCGTGCCGATCGAGTTGATCAGCACGGGGGACCGCCGGCTCGACGAGGGCGGCCAGGCACTGGTCAACGCGCTGCGCGAGGCGATGCTCAACGCCGTCCGGCACGGGGCACCCCCGGTGTCCGCCTACGTTGAGGTGGGCAGCGCGAGCATTGCGGCCTTCGTCCGCGACCACGGTCCTGGTTTCGACCCGGACCAGGTCAGCGCCGACCGCCTGGGGGTCCGCGAGTCGATCCTGGGCCGCATGACCCGGCACGGCGGCACCGCCCGGGTGCGCCGCCTGGACCACGGCACCGAGGTCAGCCTGGAGCTGCCCGTCGGCCCTGCACCCTCCACCGATCCCGAAGGAGCCGAGCGATGACCGAACCGCAACCGCAGCCCCCGCGCAGTCAGCCGATCCGCCTGGTGCTCGTCGACGACCACCGGATGTTCCGCTCCGGGGTCCGGGCGGAGCTGACGGAGGT
>CAYVEH010000508.1:0-1113 GCA_964450585.1 uncultured Ornithinimicrobium sp. | reverse complement strand
AGGCCGGTCTCGAAGGCGACCACCTGCTGGGTGCGCAGCGCCAGGGTTGCCGCCGAGGCGGTGGGCACCCCGAGGGCCTCGTCATAGGCCGACACGTGCATCGTCTGGACTCCGGCCAGGGCCGCGGTGGTGGCCTCCACGGCGGTCCGCACCACGTTGTTCATCGGCTGCTGGGCGGTCAGCGTCGACCCTGCGGTGAAGGCAAAGATACGCAGTTGCTGGCTGCGTGGGTCCTGGGCGCCGTAGGTCTCTCGCAGCAGCCGGGCCCACACCCGACGGGCGGCGCGGAACTTGGCCACCTCGGGCAGCAGGTCCGTGGTGATCGCCAGGAAGGTGAACAGCGTCGGTGCCACCTGGTCGACGTCGACGCCGCGCCGCAGGCACTCATCCAGGTAGGCACGGGCGTTGGCGAAGGTGAAGGCGATCTCCTGGGTCGCCGAGGACCCGGACTCCCGGATGTGGTACCCGCTCATCGCCAACGGCGTCCAACTGGGGGTCTCCCGGGCGACGTACTCGATGCAGTCCACCGCCAGGCGCAACGACGCCTCCGGCGGGAAGATCTGCGTGCCCCGGGCGATGAACTCCTTGAGCACGTCGTTCTGGATGAACATCCCGAAGGTGTCCGGGTGCACGCCCCGCTTCTCCGCGAGCGCGACGAACAGGGCCGCCCACAGGTAGCCGATGGAGTTGGCGGTGGTGCGCACCTGCGACAGCTCCTCCAACGGGATGCCGTCCATCAGGGTCTCGATGTCGGCCAGCGAGTCGATGGCCACCCCGACCCGCCCGACCTCCCCGGCGGCCCGAGGGTCGTCGGAGTCGATGCCCATCTGGCTGGGCAGGTCCATCGCCACCGAGAAGCCGGTTACGCCCGCGTCCAGCAGCGAGCGGAACCGCTCGTTGGACTCCTTGGCCGTGCCGAACCCGGCGTACTGGCCCATGATCCAGACCTTCGGCTCGGCGCTGACGCCTCGGGTGAACGGGTACTCGCCGGGGTGCTCGGCCTCCGCCGGCGCATAGTCGGTGCGCAGCTCGGGGTCCTGCCAGGTCACTGACTCTCCTCCTCCAACTGGGCGCGCAGCACCTTCTTGGCGATCTTGCCGGTGGAGTTGAGCG
>CAYVEH010000507.1:0-1118 GCA_964450585.1 uncultured Ornithinimicrobium sp. | reverse complement strand
GTCGTCGAGGTCAAGGACGGCTACGCCCGCAACTACCTGCTGCCCCGCAAGCTGGGCACCGCCTGGACCAAGGGCGGGCAGAAGCAGGTGGACGCGATCGTCGCCGGCCGCGCCGCCCGCGCCCACAAGACCGAGGAGGAGGCCAAGGCCGCCAAGGAGCGCCTGCAGTCCGCCCCGGTGACCGTCACCGCCCACGCCGGCAGCGGTGGCCGCCTCTACGGCGCCGTCACGGCCAGCGACATCGCCGAGGCGATCACCGCCGCCGGTGGTCCGCAGGTCGACAAGCGGCGCATCGAGGTGCCGTCCCCGATCCGCAGTGTCGGTGAGCACACCGCTCACGTCCGGCTGCACGAGGACGTCACCGCCGACATCACGATCGTGGTCGAGGCCGGCTGAGCCCAGCCGCCTGACCCGAGCACCGCGGGGGCCGACCAGGAACAGTCCTGGTCGGCCCCCGCCGTCGTGCCCGGCGCCCTCTGGCGTCGCAGGGGTGTCCCCGACCGGGGAGTTGCGCAGGTGAGGCGGTAAAGTAACTCCCGACTCCAAGCCCCCTTCCGCCACCGCGGATCGTGGGTCGAGGGCACCCACTGACCCGGGCCTCGGCTGCGCCGCCCGAACTTTCCGAGGAGGCCCATGCTCGCGCTGGTCGTCGCGCACGCCGTTGCCGCCCTCCTCGCACCGGCGCTGGTCCGCCTCCTCGGCACCCGCGCCTTCCTGCCTCTGGCAGCGGTCCCCGCGGTGACAGCCGGCTACGCCGCCTGGCAGTTCAGCACCGTCGACTCCGGCACCCCACCCCTGGAGCAGTTCGCCTGGGTGGAGGCGCTGCGGCTGACGCTGACCTTCCGGATGGACACCCTCGCCTGGTTGATGACGCTGATCGTCTCGGCCGTCGGGGCCCTGGTGCTCGCCTACTGCGCGCACTACTTCGACGCCAAGGAGGCCGGCAAGGGGCTGGGCCTGTTCGCCGGCACGCTGACCGGGTTCGCCGGGGCGATGCTGGGCCTGGTCACCACCGACGACCTGCTCCTGCTCTACGTGTTCTGGGAGCTCACCACGATCCTGTCCTATCTGCTCATCGGCTACGTGATGACCAGCAAGGCCAGCGTCGCCGCCGCCAA
>CAYVEH010000506.1:0-1123 GCA_964450585.1 uncultured Ornithinimicrobium sp. | reverse complement strand
CGGTGATGTGCTTGGGCTGCGTGATCCCGCCGCCGTAGCCGAACGGGCGGGACGGCGGTCGTCGCACCAGGTCACGACGGAAGCCGCCCCGGGCCACCAGGGTGAGGCTGCTGGCCACGACGAACGACCCGGCGGCCACCAACCACGCGTTCTGGAACCCGATCGCAGAGACCAGGACCCCGAACAGGACCGGCCCGATGGCCCCTCCGGTGAAGGCCCCGGCCTGCACCACCGATGAGGCCTTGGCAGGAGCGTCCCGCCCGACCCGCGCCACGGCATACAGGAAGAGGCCGGGCCAGGACCAGCCCAGCCCGAAGGACAGGAAGCCGAAGACCACGACCGCCCAGGGCACGGCCAGCGCCCCGATGAGGAAGAGACAGATCGCTCCGCAGGCCATCTGACTCGCCACGACGATCAGGTTGCCGCCATAGCGACGGTCGGCCCGGTGACCGGCCGCGATCCGGATGAGGATGGAGCTGCCGGACCCGGCGGCCATGAGCAGGCCGGCCTGCCCGACGCTCAGGCCGACATCGTGGGCCCAGCTGGCCAGGTAGGCGCCCAGGAAGTTGGCCGCCGCGCTGGCGAAGGTGATCGCCAAGCCGCACAGCATCAGGGGCGCCCACGGGGCCTGGTCCGCCGAGCCGGGAGTCACCCGGGCGGTGCGGGCGGAGGCCCGGGACGTGCCGGGTTGCCGCAGCGCCAGGGCGATGACCAGCAGGCCACACGCGCCGGTCACCAGGAAGGTGCTGCGCCACCCGAACAGCGCGGTCATCGTCGGCACCGCCAACCCCCCGAACATAATGGCCGCCGGCACGGCACTCTGCTTGATGCCGAACCCCAGGCCGCGACGGTGGGCCGGCAGGGCCGTGGCCACGGTCTGGTTGGAGGTGCCCTGACAGGCGGCGTTGGCCAGGCCGAGCACGGCCATGGCCAGGACCAGCCACTCCCAGTGATGGACACCCAGTGCCAGACCGAAACCACCGATGGCCACGAGCGCTCCGGAGATCAGTTGGCCCTGTCGGCGTGACCAGCGCTCCAACAGGCCGCCGCCCAGGATCGTCGCCAGGGCAGCGACCCCGAAGAACGTGCTCACGACGATGCCGAGCACCGAGGGACCGAACTC
>CAYVEH010000505.1:0-1124 GCA_964450585.1 uncultured Ornithinimicrobium sp. | reverse complement strand
ATCCAGTACGGGCGGGTGGCCGACACCCACGGCTGGATGCACCGGCTCGTCTGAGACGACCGGGCGCGCGGCGTGGCGAGTTCTGAGGCGACCGGGCGCGCGGCGTGGCGAAGATTAGGGCGACCGGGCGCGTGGCGTGGCGAGATCTGTGGCGACCGGGCGCGTGGCGTGGCGAGATCTGAGGGGACCGGGCGCGTGGCGTGGCGAGATCTGAGGGGACCGGGCGCGTGGCGTGGCGAAATCGGAGGGGATCGGGCACGTCATCAGGTGACGACGAGCCCGGTCGGCCGACTACCCGTTGTGAGGGTCCGGCACCCGGATGAGGTCGGTGTCGACTCCCGCACGGCGGGGCACGTAGTGCCAGCCCTGCACGGTCGCGGGGTCGTAGTGGACGACGAGGTCCTGCTCGTGCAGCCCCAGCTTCCACGCGGTCAGGCGCTGGCTGTCGATGGGCCGCAGCGACTCCTGAGCTCGTAGGCGGGCCTCAACGCCCAGCATTGCCAGCGGGTAGCCATAGCGGTGCTCCTCGGCGACCTGCCAGGGGATGAGGGCAGCACGGGCCGCGGACCGGGCCGGACTCTGCTGCCCGCCGGGAGGTTGGCGCTCCGGGATCAGGCGGGATCGGACGACGCGAAACGTGCTCGGGTCCGTCACCCGGTTGTAGCGGCGCTCGTACTCCTGGGCCATCCACTCATCGCTGCGGCCCTCACTGATCCAGCGCCGGACCTCCTGCTCGTCCACGATGCTGCCAGCAGCCATGCGGCTCCTTCCTCTCGATGTCTGGGAGGAGGAACAGTAAGGGTCGCTACTGACAGCGGATTGTCGACCGGGCGACTGGAACTTGCGGTCGCGGCCGTCCGGTGTTCTGCAGAAGCGGTCACCCTTGACCGGTGTTGCAGAACACCCGCTCGGGCATACGGCCACTCGAAGGGCTCGGCGCGCAGATCGCTCCGGCATACGGCCACTCACAGGGCTCGGCGAGCAGGGAGGGCCGGCACACCGCTACTCGAAGGGCTCTGAGCGCTCCCACAGCGTCTCGAAGGCAATGCCGAGGGTGGCGGCCAGATCCCCGTGGTGCACCACGATGGTGGTGACCGAGGACCCGTTCTCCACCGGGTCCGGCA
>CAYVEH010000504.1:0-1132 GCA_964450585.1 uncultured Ornithinimicrobium sp. | reverse complement strand
CTGCTGGGTCGGTGGGTGGCCAAAGAACGCGCGCGGATGGATGATCCACCGGGAGCAGTCGATGCTAATGAGCGGGCCGAGCTGGAGCGGCTGCGGGCTGAGAACGCGCAACTGCGAATGGACCGGGAGTTTCTGAAAAAAGCAGCGGCCTTCTTCGTGGCGGAGAACAGCTCGAACCCGAGCGGGCGTTCGCAGTGATCCACGCGGAGAAGGCCACCACCGAGCATCATGCGCGGGCCAGGGTCGGGGACATGTGTGACCTGCTGGGAGTCTCTCGGTCGGGCTACTACGCCTGGGCGCAGCGACAGTCCAGCCATCCGGGGCAGCGGGCTGCGCGTCGAGCGGACCTGATGGTCAAGATCAAGGTCGCTCACGATGCCTCCGACCAGGTCTTCGGTGCCCCACGGATCACTGCTGACCTGCGCGAGGCCGGCGAGGTCGTCTCTCGTAAGACAGTCGCGAAACTCATGCGGGAGAACGAGATTCGCGGGATCAGCCCACGGCCGTGGCGTCCCGTGACGACTATCGTGGACGCGAACCCGCACGCCATCCCCGACCTGGTGGAGCGCCACTTCGACCGCGGCGAGCTCAACGCCGTGTGGACCTCCGACATCACATACCTGGCCACCGGTCAGGGGTGGCTGTACCTGTGCGCGGTGCGCGACGGCTGCTCCCGCCGCGTGCTTGGGTACGCCTTCGCCGAGTCGCTGCACACCGACGTGGTCGAGACCGCGCTACGTCGCGCGGTCACCTTCCGCGACCCCGTCACCGGCTCCACCTCCAGAGCGATTTTCCACGCGGATCGAGGCTGTCAGTACACCTCGAGTCAACTGGCCGACGTCGCCGAGGAGGTCGACGTGCGTCTGTCCGTGGGGCGCACCGGGGTGTGCTGGGACAACGCCCAACAGGAGAGCTTCTGGTCAACCCTGAAGACCGAGTTCTACGACCGGCACTCCTTCGCCACGCGAGCCGAGGCCATCGAGGCTGTCAGCTCCTGGATCGAGAACGTCTACAACCGCCGCCGACGCCACTCCGCGCTCGGTCAGATCAGCCCGGTAGCCTTCGAGCACCGGCTCTCAACCGTGGCCGCAGAAGCCGCTTAACCGATGTCCACGAAACGGGGTCAACCCCA
>CAYVEH010000503.1:0-1133 GCA_964450585.1 uncultured Ornithinimicrobium sp. | reverse complement strand
CCCGCGTCTCGAAAATGGTCCTCGATGGACGACCCACCCGTCTTAGGCACATGGATGTAGAGGAGGGTCTGCTCACCCTTACGTAGTATCGGCATAGCCCCTCCATGACTCGTGCGCGTCCGCGCAGGACGACACGCCCTAGCCTTACGGATCTGACGAGAGATTGCCTGCTCTCACCCGGCTACCATACCCCACATGCACCAGGCACCTGAATACTTTGTCGGCGTCGGAGCCCAAAAGGCGGGAACCACATGGCTTCACGACCAACTGCGCCTCCACCCCGAGGTGTCGATGCCCCCTCGCAAGGAGGTGCACTACTTCGACATGGTCACCAAGGACCGCACCCTGACCAATCATGCTATTCATCTTATTCAAAGTGCACAGCAAGCCCTTCGCATCGACAATAAGGCCGTTGCACGCGAAAATCTTGAAATCTTGTCCTTAAACTTCAAACCTCCGCGCGCCTACGTCAAATATCTAACTCAGAACACCAGTGAGAAAACGAAGATTTGCGGAGAGATAACGCCATCATACTCGTGTCTCACCCGTGACGGATTCGCCCTAATGAAACGGCTACTCAATCCAAGAGTCGTATTCATCATGCGTGATCCACTTGATCGATTTTGGTCTGCGATTCGGATGTCATCCCGTGACGCCATAGGAGATGGCACTGCACTGGAATCACTCCTAGATAGCCCCGGCCATTGGGCCCGCTCGGACTACGCAACAACAATACAGCTTCTCGACGACGTATTTGGTCCGCGGAACGTGCTCTATCTGTTCTATGAAAACCTTATGAGCACTGCATCGATGACGCGCCTGGCCGGATTCTTAGGAATCAATGAAAGTTGGCCGTACGACCTCCACCACAAGTCGCGCGTTGGCCGCCGGCTCGACGCCCCTAACGCACTTTATGATGTGCCACTCCGCAAGCTGCAACCTATCTACCGCTTCGTGCGTGAACGCTTCGGCGAGGAAGTTCCGGAAACGTGGCAATCCGCCCCTTAAGCTAGGCATCTCTAAGGGCCTCTTCCAGTTCAGGGTACGGAAGGACGCCTTTCGGACTCTCCCGCACGGACCCGCAAAGTCGAAGGAAGACAGAATCCGACTCCTGGCGCACATAGTTCGCGACC
>CAYVEH010000502.1:0-1133 GCA_964450585.1 uncultured Ornithinimicrobium sp. | reverse complement strand
ACCGGCGCCCGTCCGGAAGTCACCTGGTCGGGCTGCGACTTCAGGGCGCGCCGGTGGGTGCTCGCGCATACGGTCGGAGCATGAACGCTGCACCAGTCGCCCTCGTGGCCGGGGGCTCGCGCGGGCTCGGCCTGGTCATCTGTCGCGAACTGCTGCAGCGGGGCCACCAGGTGGCGATCTGCGCCAGGACACCGGGGGACCTGGCGCGGGCCGAGGAACTGATGCGTCCCGAGGGAACGGTCCGCGCCTTCCGGTGTGACGTCCGGGACGCCGATCAGATCACCGCGCTGGTCGAGCAGGTGCGCCACACGATGGGTCCCGTCGAGGTGCTGGTCAGTGTGGCGGGGGTGATCCAGGTCGGCCCGGTCGAGTCGATGACCGAGGAGCACTATGAGCAGGCCATCGACACCATGCTTTGGGGGCCCATACGGCTGACCCGCGCGGTGTTGCCGGACATGCGTGAGCGGGGCCACGGTCGGATCGGGACAGTGACCTCGATCGGGGGCAGGGTGGCGCCCCCGCACCTGCTGCCGTATGCCGTGGCAAAGTTTGGTGCGGTGGGCTTCAGTGAGGGGTTGTCGGCAGAGTTGGCCAGCACCGGGGTGAGCGCCACGACGATCGTGCCGGGGTTGATGCGCACCGGCTCCCACGAGCGGGCGTGCTTCACCGGAGACCACGGGGCCGAGTTCGCCTGGTTCGGCCCGGCCGCCTCGCTCCCGCTCCTGACCATGTCGGTGGACCGTGCCGCCCGCAAGATCGTCGACGTAGTGCTGGCCGGTCACCGGTTGGTGACGCTGACCCCGCTGGCCGCGATCGGCTCACGGGTGCACGGATTGGCCCCGGCCACCACGGTGCGCGCACTGGGTCTGGCTTCCCGCTTGTTGCCCTCAGAGCCGGGCCCATCCAGCAGGGCCCCGTCTCAGATCGCCGGGTCCGCGCGCACGGTCCCAGCCCACACAGCGGTCTCTGGCCAGCAGGCCCGAACCGGTCTGCACCGGGGCGCCCGGACCGTGGTTGACGCGCTGACCGTGCTCGGTAGCCGAGCCGCGCGTCGCACTAACCAGCGGGGCGGCGCCAGGTGGGTCTGAGCTCTGCAACCCGCACAGGCCGGTTCAGCCGGGAGCTCGCCGCCA
>CAYVEH010000501.1:0-1133 GCA_964450585.1 uncultured Ornithinimicrobium sp. | reverse complement strand
ACCGGCGCCCGTCCGGAAGTCACCTGGTCGGGCTGCGACTTCAGGGCGCGCCGGTAGGCGCTCGCGCATACCGTCGGAGCATGAACGCTGCACCAGTCGCCCTCGTGGCCGGAGGCTCGCGCGGGCTTGGCCTGGTCATCTGTCGCGAACTGCTGCGGCGCGGCCACCAGGTGGCCATCTGCGCCAGGACGCCGGCGGACCTGGCGCGGGCTGAGGAACTGATGCGCCCCGAGGGAACAGTCCGTGCCTTCCGGTGTGACGTTCGGGACCCCGATCAGATCACCGCGCTGGTCGAGCAGGTGCGCCACACGATGGGTCCCATCGAGGTGCTGGTCAGCGTGGCGGGGGTGATCCAGGTTGGCCCGGCCGAGTCGATGACTGAGGAGCACTATGAGCAGGCCATCGACACCATGCTCTGGGGGCCGATACGGCTGACCCGCGCGGTGTTGCCGGAGATGCGTGAGCGGGGCCACGGTCGGATCGGGACAGTGACCTCGATCGGGGGCAAGGTGGCGCCCCCGCACCTGCTGCCGTATGCCGTGGCAAAGTTTGGTGCGGTGGGCTTCAGTGAGGGGTTGTCGGCAGAGTTGGCCAGCACCGGGGTGAGCGCCACGACGATCGTGCCGGGGTTGATGCGCACCGGCTCCCACGAGCGGGCGTGCTTCACCGGAGACCACGGGGCCGAGTTCGCCTGGTTCGGCCCGGCCGCCTCGCTCCCGCTCCTGACCATGTCGGTGGACCGTGCCGCCCGCAAGATCGTCGATGCCGTGCTTGCCGGTCGCCGGTTGGTGACGCTGACCCCGCTGGCCGTGGTCGGCTCACGGGTGCACGGACTGGCCCCCGCCACCACGGTGCGCGCACTAGGTCTGGCTTCCCGCTTGCTGCCCTCAGCGCCGGACCCATCCCGCAGTGCCTCGTCCCAGATCGACGGGTCCGCCCGCACGGCCTCAGCGCACACGGCGGTCTCTGGCCGGCAGGCCCGAACCGGTCTGCGCCGGGGCGTCCGGGCCGTGGTTGACACGCTGACCGTGCTCGGTGGCCGGGCCGCGCGTCGCACTAACCAGCGGGGCGGCGCCACGTGGGTCTGAGCTCTGCAACCCGCACAGGCCGGTTCAGCCGGGAGCTCGCCGCCA
>CAYVEH010000500.1:0-1134 GCA_964450585.1 uncultured Ornithinimicrobium sp. | reverse complement strand
CCTTGGTGTAGTCGAACTTCTCGACCGCACGGATCAGACCCAGGTTGCCCTCCTGAATCAGGTCCAGGAAGAGCATGCCGCGGCCGGTGTAGCGCTTGGCCAGTGAGACGACCAGCCGCAGGTTGGCCTCCAGCAGGTGGTTCTTGGCGTTCTTGCCGTCCGAGGCGATCCACCACAGCTCTCGCTTGAGCTTGGCTTCGATCTTGTCCCCGGAGTTGAGGCGCTCCTCGGCAAAGAGCCCGGCCTCGATGCGCTTGGCGAGCTCGACCTCCTGCTCGGCGTTCAGCAGGGCGACCTTGCCGATCTGCTTGAGGTAGTCCTTGACCGGGTCAGCGGTGGCGCCAGCGGTCACGACCTGCTGCGCCGGGGCGTCCTCGTCATCGCCCTGACTGAGGACAAAGCCTCCCTCGTCGGTATCGGAGGTACCAGCAGCGGGTGCGGGGGTCGCAACGACCTCCTTCTCGCCCTTCTCCTCCTCTTCCTCGTCCTCGAGCTCGACGTCCTCTTCGGCCAGCGCCTCAGCGGTCGGGTCCGACTTCTTGGGCTTGGCCGCCTTGCGGGCGGTGGTCTTCTTGGTCTTGCTGGTACCGCCAGAGGCTGCCTTGGCCGCGCCGCGGGTGGTGGAGGTCTTGCTGGTGCTCTTGCGCGCGGGCTTGGCGCTGCTCGTCTGCTCGGTGGCCTCCTGCGTCGCGGCGGCCTTGCTGGCCGACTTGGCGGTCGTCTTGGCAGCGGCCTTCTTGGTCGTGGCCTTGGTGGCCGCCTTCTTGGTCGCCGATGTGCTGGCAGCGGTCTTGCTGCCGGTCTTGCTGGTCGAGGACTTGGTGGGCGTGCTGACCTCGTCGGTCTTCGCGCTGACAGCCTTGGCGCCGGACTTCTTCGTCGCCGTGGTCGCTGCCTTGGCGGTGGCACCGGTCTTGGCGGTGCCCGACCCCTTGGTCCTGGCCGCCTCCGTCGTAGCCGTCGACTCCTTGGTGGAGGCGCTCTTGCCGTTGCTCTTGCGAGTGGGACTCTTGGTCGAACTCGTCTTGCTCTTGGTCGAACTCGTCTTGGCAGGAGTGGTCGTGGCGGTGCTCTTGCGTGCCGTGGTCTTCCGCGCGGTGCGCTTGGCCGGCTTGACCTCGGTGCCGTCCATCA
>CAYVEH010000499.1:0-1138 GCA_964450585.1 uncultured Ornithinimicrobium sp. | reverse complement strand
CGCAGGCTCGCCCCCGGTCTGACCCTGTGCCTGGCCGCAGCAGCCATCGCGATGACGGTGAGCCGACTCCTGCCCACGATCAGCCCGCTGGTGATCGCGATCGTGGCCGGCATCGCCCTGACCAATCTCATCCGGCTGCCCGAGTCGACCGCCCCGGGGGTCACCTTCGCGGCCAAGAAGCTGCTGCGCCTGGGGATCGTGTTCCTCGGCCTCCAGCTGGTGCTGGGCGACATCCTCGCCCTCGGCGTGCCGATGCTGGCGGTGATCGTCTGCATCGTCGCCGGTGGCATCTTCGGCACCCTGGCGCTGGGACGGCTGCTGCGGATGCGCCCCGCGCAGACGCTCCTGATCGCCTGTGGCTTCTCTATCTGCGGGGCCGCCGCAGTCGCCGGGGTCGAAGGGGTCACCGAGTCCGAGGAGGAGGACGTGGTCACCGCGGTCGCCCTGGTGGTCATCTTCGGCACCCTGATGATCCCGGTCATTCCCATGGCCGGCCAGGCCCTCGGGCTGGGGAGCGAACTGACCGGACTGTGGGCCGGCGGCTCCATCCACGAGATCGCCCAGGTCGTCGCCGCCGGTGGCATCGTCGGCGGCGGCGCCCTGGCGGTCGCCGTGATCGTCAAGCTCGCCCGCATCCTGCTCCTGGCCCCCGTGGTGGCCGTCCTGAGCATCCGGCAGCGCCGTTCCAGCGCGGCCGCCCACACCGGCGACCGCCCGGCGATCGTCCCCCTGTTCGTGGTCGGGTTCCTGACCATGGTCCTCCTGCGCTCCACCCTGGACCTGCCCGACCTGGCCCTGGAGGCCGGCGCGTTCGCGCAATCAGCCCTCCTGTCAGCGGCCATGTTCGCCCTGGGCTGCGGGGTAAAGATCCGGAACCTGCTGCAGGTGGGGCTACGCCCCTTCGTCCTGGCCACCGGTGCGACCACTCTGGTGGCCACGATCGCGGTGATCGGGATCGTCCTCGTGCACCCGGTGAGCTAATACCTCGGGGCGAGGCTGCTCACCGAGCCGACGGACGGCATACTGTCCCCCATGGCCGATCACTATGACGTCGTTGTTCTCGGTGCTGGTCCCGGTGGGTACGTCGCGGCGATCCGCGCGTCCCAGCTCGGGAAGAAGGTCGCCGTCGTGGAGAAGC
>CAYVEH010000498.1:0-1141 GCA_964450585.1 uncultured Ornithinimicrobium sp. | reverse complement strand
CCCGGCTGTACCGCCGGTCGCTGCTGCAGACCTCCGGGCGGGTCTCCCTCAAGGCTGCCTGGGCGGGCGGCGAGTGACCGGCTGACTCGGGGATGAGGAGCTGACCCGGCGGGGATTCCGGGTCAGGGGCGGACCGTGCCAGGGGCACGATCCACCGGGCGGAGGGCCGGTCGCACAGGGGGCGACCGGCCCTTCGTCGACGTGCGCCGGCTGTCGGTCACGAGGGGCAGCGGTGCGTTCGGGTCGGGAACACGGAGGGGTCGGCGGGTGTTTCCGGATCGGGCCGCGCACCGGGTTGTGGCAACGGGGGCCAGGGTGACCAAGATCACCCTCGTCCGGGGCGCTGAGCAGGCATATCCGTGCTCAGTAATTGTTGACAATGTTATAGAATAGTGATGGTTGATGAACCGGCGGGGTACGCACGTCGTCACCACACACCACATCCCTACGTTCCTGAGAAGGAGTGCTCATCATGGCTGCCCACCTTGGCATCTCACCCCGCACCTCACCCACCATCTGCCCGCGCTGCGGTCGCGGCGTGGAGGCTTATGCGACGGGGACTCTGGTCCCGCACAACGTGCGTGTCGGCGGTCGGTCGTGCGAGGGCTCCGGTATGCCGGCCTCGCTGATCCCGCCGTGGCCGGGCACCATCAAGCTGAGCAACCCGGGCGCGCTGCGCATCCGCGGCCGGTTCGGCAGGATGTCCCGCAAGCCCAAGGACGTGCGCCGCACGGACCTGGCGGCCAGCTGAGGTTCACCCGCTGACATCCGGAGCGCCCCGACGGCTGACCGTCGGGGCGCTCTCGTCTGTCGGTAGGCGCTCGGTTGCCGCTCGAGCGCCGGGGTTCGGTGGCGGTTCGCCCGGCAGGCGCCGGGCCTCACAGGGTGTCGACGATGGCCTTCGCCTCGGCCAGACCCAGGCCTGGCTGAATCTCCCGGAGCCGCTTGATCGCCGCGATCGGCTGCCCGGCTGCCTTCAGCTGGGCCACCTCGCTCCACCGGGGGTCCGGCTCGGCTGGTGGCGCGTCCAGCAGCTGAGCCAGTTGCTCCACGCGCCGCTCCAACCCGGCGATGCGCAGCTCGAGGCCGGCGATCTGCGCGCAGTGGTCCGGCCGAAGGGGCCCCTCTCAACCCTCGCTGT
>CAYVEH010000497.1:0-1143 GCA_964450585.1 uncultured Ornithinimicrobium sp. | reverse complement strand
TCACCAGCCCGCCAGCCAGCACCAGCAGCGAGCCGGTATCTGGCTGACGCAGCCAGCGCGGCCGAGGGTCGGTGGCGTTGCGATCAAGGGTGGGAGCGGACTGGACCGGCTCGACCGTGGCCCACAGGAAGGCATAGACCAACGCACCGGCACCACCGACCGCAGTCAGCAGGATGAAACCGGCGCGCAACGGCATCGGGTGCAGCCCCAGGTGGTCAGCCAGCCCCCGGCAGACCCCGGCCACCATCCGCCCGGTGACCGCCCGGCGCAGCGGTGGTCGCCGCTGGGTCGGTGCCACCCGGGAGGCAGGTGGTGGGTCATGGGCTGGCATCACCACCCCATCCTGCCCCACCGGCGCGGCACGACCCCTGAGCCTCAGGGGACGGTCAGGGTCGCCTCAGGGGTGACCCCCATAGCGGCACACCCCCGTCAGCCACGACAGTGGAGACATGAGCACAAGACCACCGTACGGGGACCAGTTCCACCGCCAGGAGCCACGGGGAGCCGACAACTTCTTCACCGGCCTGCGCCGCATCGACATGCGACGCAGCCAGGACAGCTGGATCGGTGGTGTCTGCTCCGGGCTGGCTGAACGCCTCGGGGTGGATGCCCTGGTGATCCGGGCGCTGTTCGCGGTGCTCAGCCTCGGGATGGGCCTGGGCGTGCTGGTGTACCTGGCCGCCTGGCTGCTCATCCCGGACCAGGACGAGGACACCCACATCGAGATGGCGCTGCGCGACGGGCGCTGGGAGTCGGTGATCCTGTTGGTCGCCGCGGTGCTGAGCCTCTTCGGGTCGTTCGGCTGGTTCGGCGGCGGGTGGTGGATCGACGGCGGATTCCTGGGGTGGGGGATGATCACCTTGGCCATCGTGGCGCTGGGCGCCGGGTGGCTGTGGACCGAGTGGTCCCGTCGGGAGCAGCCCGGGTTCTACAGTCAGCAGGCCGCTGACCAGCCACCGGCAACCCCCGGCCCGACCGACCCGCCTCCGCCGCCCTATGCACCCTCCGGGCCCGTAGCCTCCGATCCCGCGGCCCCCGACCACGCAGCCCCTGATCACGCCGGCCCATCCACCCAACCCGGCGACCGACCCACCGCCCCGAGGTCACGGCATACCCCCAAACCGCCACCAGCCCCCCGCCGTC
>CAYVEH010000496.1:0-1149 GCA_964450585.1 uncultured Ornithinimicrobium sp. | reverse complement strand
CCATCGGATGAACCCAAGTCGTCGGCCGCGATCGGCGGTGATCCAGGCATCTAGGTGTACCCAGCCATCACGTTGGTGACAGTCGGCTGGTCGGGGCGTGACCGCCGAGTGCGGTGTGGCGGCGTTCAGTGTTGTAGTGCTCGAGCCAGGGCGCAAGGGCAGCTGAGCGTTGGTCGTTGCTGGTGAAGACCTGCCGGTAGGCCCACTCGACCTGCAGGGTGCGGTTGAACCGCTCGACCTTGCCGTTTTGCCAGGGGCAGTGAGGCCGGATGAACTTGTGTTTTGCCCCCAGCGCTTCCATCGCCTCGCGTACGTCCTTGGACTTGCGGTAGGAGAAGTGGTTGTCGGTCATCACCCGCTCGATCCGGGTGATGCCATGGGCGGCGAAGTACTCGGCCGCTCGCAGGAGGAACCCGGCGCAGGTGGGGCCCTTCTCATCGGGCAGGATCTCGCTGTAGGCCAGCCGGGAGTAGTCATCGACCATCGAGTGCACGTAGTCGTAGCCGATCCGGGCCCGTTTCTGCGCGGCCGTCTTGCCCATGGCCCGGCCGTGGGCCCTCCACCCACCGCCGGCGGGGATCTTGCCGATCTTCTTCACATCGACGTGGGTCAGCTCGCCCGGACGCTGGCGTTCGTAGCGTACAGCGGTGGTCTTCGACGCGCGGATCACTTCGCCGGTCAGCGGGTCACATTCGCGCAGGTAGGGCACGCCGTGGCGGCGTAGGACCCGGCAGACGGTGCGGGCGGGCACGTCCAGCTCGGGACCGATCCAGTCCTGGCCACGACGCTCCTGGCGGCGGGTGGCCACGATGGCTTCCTCGACCTCGACCGGAGTCTGCCGCGGGCAGTAGTGCGGGCGCGAGGAACGCTCCTGCAGACCGTCGTGGCCTTCCTGACGGAACCGGTTGATCCACCGGTGAGCACACTGACGCGACACGCCCTGGGCCTTGGCGGCGTGCGCCACGGCCCACCCTTGCTCGCAGACCCGCTCCACAAGCAGTTCACGGCCACGCACGTTCAGTCGGGCATTACGGTGGGACATGAGGACCTCCGGTCGGTAGGCGACTTAGACATCACCCACCGCACCCGGGGGTCCTCCCTTACGTCAACGACCCAACCGGAGTGTCACCAACCTGTCGGCCGAGTACA
>CAYVEH010000495.1:0-1157 GCA_964450585.1 uncultured Ornithinimicrobium sp. | reverse complement strand
TCAGCACCGAGCTGGTCACTCTCTATGACCGCATCCGGGCACAGTCGGGCACCGGCGCGGCGCCGTTGGTGCAACGCCGCTGCGGCGGGTGCCAGCTCGAGCTCACCCAGGTCGACCTGAGCCGTTTCCGCGCCGCCGAGGCCGATGAGGTGCTGCGGTGTGAGGAGTGCCGGCGGATCCTGGTGCGCACCGACGAGTCCGGACTGTGAGTATGCCGGGAGGCGGGGGTCGGCACCTCATCGTCGAGGCCGATGGTGGGTCCCGGGGAAACCCTGGGGTGGCTGGCTACGGTGCGCTGGTGCGGGACGCCGACGGCACGCTGCTCGCCGAGCGCGCCGCGCCGCTGGGGAAGGCTTCCAACAACGTCGCCGAGTACACCGGTCTGATCGAGGGCCTGCGCGCTGCCCTCGACCTTGGCCTGGCCCGGGACGCCACGGTTGAGGTGCGGATGGACTCCAAGCTGGTCGTCGAGCAGATGAGCGGCCGGTGGAAGATCAAGCACGAGGACATGCGTCGCCTGGCGCTGCAGGTCCGCGACCTGGCCCGACAGATCCAGCTAGCGGGCGGGCAGGTGAGTTACACCTGGATCCCGCGCGCGGAGAACGCTGCGGCGGACGCGCTGTCCAATGACGGCATGGACGGTGAGACGGTCCGGCGGGACCACCGTGTGCCGGCCGACCCGGTGCGGCCCCCGTCAAGCCCCCCGCCCACCTTCGGTGAGGTCAAGGCACCGGTCAGTGACGAGATCTTCAGCACCGAGACGGACCCGACGCTGGAGGGATCCTGCCGGCTCATCCTGGTGCGGCACGGTGTCACCGACTTCACCCGCGCACACAAGCTCGACGGCCGGGACGGTGCGAACCCGCCACTCAACGAGGAGGGCCTGGCTCAGGCGCGGGCTGCCGCCGGCGCAGTCAAGCGGCTCGTCGACCGGTCCGGGTTGTCCACTGTCCAGGTCATCACCTCCGCGCTGAATCGCGCCATGCAGACCGGGGGAGCGGTCGCCGAGGCACTTGGCGTCACCGCAGAGGTGGACCGTGACTGGGACGAGCAGGCCTTCGGCGACTGGGACGGGGTCACCATGGCCGATCTGGTGACCCATTCCGGGGCCGAGCTGCTCGCGCTGCGGCAGGACCCGGCATACCGCCGTCCGGGTG
>CAYVEH010000494.1:0-1164 GCA_964450585.1 uncultured Ornithinimicrobium sp. | reverse complement strand
CGAACTTCGCCGCGGTGGGCAAGGACATCCGCTTCGGGTTGGCCGCGATCCGCAACGTGGGCACCAACGTCGTCGAGGCGATCGTGCGGACCCGGGAGGAGAAGGGCAAGTTTAGCTCCTTCGAGGACTTCCTGCGCAAGTGCCCTGCCGTGGTCTGCCACAAGCGCACCATCGAGTCCCTGATCAAGGGCGGGGCCTTCGATGACCTGAAACACCCCCGCCAAGGACTGGTCACGGTGCACGAGCGGTATGTCGATGCCCTCGCCGAGGAGAAGAAGCAGGAGGCGATCGGGCAGGACAGCTTGTTCGGAGGATTCGGCGACGAGCAGGCAGACGTCCAGATCGTCACCCTGCCGCCGGTGCCGGAGATCGAGTGGGAGAAGCAGATCAAGCTGGCCTTCGAGCGGGAGTACCTGGGCCTGTACGTCTCCGACCATCCGCTCAACGGGATCGAGCACATCCTGACCGCCAACGCGACGGCCACCATCGGGCAGATCGTCAGCGAGGACGGCCCGCAGGACGGGGAGTTCGTCACCATCGCGGGGTTGATCACCGCCGTGCAGCTCAAGCGCACCAAGAACGGAGACCCGTATGCGCGGGTCCAGTTGGAGGACCTGGTCGGCTCGATCGAATGCGTTTTCTTCCCCAAGTCCTACATGACCGTCTCGACGATGCTGGCGCCGGACACCGTCGCGGTGATCCGCGGGCGCTTCAAGCGCAGCGAGGACACCACCGAGATCCTGGCCCAGGACCTGACCCTGCCGGAGATCAAGGAGGGCCCGCGCGGCCCGGTCCTGCTCACACTGCCGTTGACCCGGGCCACCGACGGACTGGCCCACAAGCTGCGCAGCGTGCTGGCCGACCACCCCGGCTCCACCGAGGTGCACGTCAAACTCACCCAGCCGGGGCGGCAGGTGTTGTTGCGGCTCGACCCGACGCTGCGGGTCACCGCCTCACCCGAGTTCTTCGGGGACATCAAGGCGCTCCTGGGGCCGGCAGCAGTCGGCAGCTAAGCGGGTCAGTGCCAATGGGCCCGCAATGAGTCCGTGAGACGTTGTCTGTGTCTGATAGGGCGTCGCTGATGACCTAGCGCCGTCAACGGTGACAGAGTTGAGGTTGACCCCGTTCGGTGGACATCCTGATCGCCAGGTTCGCCCTGGCAGG
>CAYVEH010000493.1:0-1170 GCA_964450585.1 uncultured Ornithinimicrobium sp. | reverse complement strand
CACCCTTCCTGGTCGGGGCCCAGGCGGTGCTGATGCAGCGCGACCTGGAGTTCGGCCCCTCGGTGCTCGGCATCGTGGTGAGTACGTTCTTCGGGGTCGCTGCCCTGGCCACGATCCTGGGCGGCGGCCTGTTGGAGCGCTGGTCACGTCGACAGGGCCAACTGATCTCCGGAGCGCTCGTGGCGCTCGGCGGTTTCGGCCTGGCACTGGGTGTCCATCACTGGGAGTGGCTGGTCCTCGCGATGGCCGTCCTCGGGCTGGCCAACGCCGCCTGCCAGGGCACCTCCAACCAGACCGTGGCCACCGCCCTGCCGGCCCATCGCCGTGGCCTGGGGTTCGGGATCAAGCAGAGTGCGGTGCCGGCAGCCATCATGTTCGGCGGGCTGGCCGTGCCGACGATGACTGCGTTGTTCGGGTGGCGCAGCACCTTTGTGGTCACCGGCTCCTGCGGCCTGCTCGTCATTGCCCTGGCGCTGCTGCAGCCCAGTGGCTCACCCGCACGATCCCGGGGCGGTCGTGGCAGCGCTGGCCCGGGGGAGCAGCCCCCGTGGGCGCCGTTGATGCTGTGTGGGCTGGCCATCACCTTCGCCAGCGCGGCGGCCAACTTCCTGGGCGCCTACCTGGCCAGCTGGGCCCACGATGTCGGCCTCACTGTCGGGCAGGCGGGGCTGCTGATGGCCGCCGGGTCCAGCAGCTCCATCCTCATCCGGATCGCGGCCGGTCACCGGGCGGATCGTCGCTATGGCGGCAACCTCATCGTCGTGGCGAGCCAGATGGCCTGCGGAGCGATCTGCCTCTTCCTCATCGGGGCCCTCGCGGTGCCCTGGGCGGTCGTGGTCTTCGGGTTCCTGTCCTTCGGGCTGGGCTGGTCCTGGCCCGGGCTCTTCCTGTACGCCGTGGCGCGGGTCGGACGCGACGCCCCAGCCAAAGCATCCTCGGTCGTGCAGGCCGGGGCGTTCACCGGAGGAGCCATCGGGCCAGTCCTGTTCGGCGTCCTGGTCTCCGCCATCGGGTTCCAGAACGCCTGGCTGGTGGCTGCCGCGTCGTTTGTCGTGGCCAGCAGCCTCACGCTCGTGGCGCGGGCCGGCTTCCGCCGCGACCTGGTGCGACGGCCACCGTCCCGCCCGTTCGGCTACGGCGGCGGGATCACGCAGCCCAAGCACATCACCG
>CAYVEH010000492.1:0-1181 GCA_964450585.1 uncultured Ornithinimicrobium sp. | reverse complement strand
CGGTGCAGCATGGCGTCCGCGATCTCGGTCGCCTTCCGCGCACCGTCCTCGCCGGGGAACATCACCGGCACGATCGGGTGCTCACCGGGCAGCAGGTCGAAACCGGCTTCCGTCATCAGGGAACGGAACAACTCGGCATTGGCCCGCAACTGGGCCCGCGGCTCATCGGAGTCCCGCGCGATCTGCAGCGCCTTCGCCGACCCTGCCACCACCGAGGGCGCCACGGCGTTGGAGAACAGGTACGGCCTGGCCCGCTGCTTGAGCAGGTCCACGATCTCCTGGTGCGCGGCCACGAAACCCCCGGACCCGCCCCCCAACGCCTTGCCGAGCGTGCCGGTGATGATGTCCACCCGGCCCATCACACCGCAGTGCTCGTGTGAGCCGCGGCCCCCCGCACCGACAAAGCCGGTGGCGTGGGAGTCATCGACCATCACCATCGCGCCGAACTCCTCGGCCAGGTCGCAGATCTCCTCCAGCGGAGCCAGGTAGCCGTCCATCGAGAAGGCACCGTCGGTGACGATGATGCTCCGGCGTGCGCCGCGAGCCGCCTCCAGCTGGACCCGCAGGTCGGCCATGTCCCGGTTCTTGTAGCGGAACCGCCGCGCCTTGCTCAGCCGCACACCGTCGATGATCGAGGCGTGGTTGAGCTCATCGGAGATCACCGCGTCCTCGGCGCCCAGCAGCACCTCGAAGATGCCGCCGTTGGCGTCGAAGCAGGACGGGAACAGGATGGAGTCCTCGGTGCCGACATAGTCGGCGATGGTGCGCTCCAGGTCCCGGTGCTGGGCCTGGGTGCCGCAGATGAACCGCACCGAGGCCATCCCGAAGCCCCACTCGTCCAACGCGTCCCGGGCGGCCGCGACCACGTCGGGGTGGTCGGCCAGCCCCAGGTAGTTGTTCGCGCAGAAGTTCAGCGCCTCCGCCTTCAGGTCATCGGCGGTCTTCGTGGTGACGTGCGCGGACTGCGGGGAGGTGAGCTCGCGTTCCTCCTTGAACAGTCCGGCGTCCCGGATCTGCTGCAGCTCGTCGGCCAGGGCCTGCTTCACGGCATACATCAACTAACTCCAATCCATGATGACCTTGCCGACCTCACCCGACCGGGCGGCGGCGAAGGCGTCGGCCCACTGCTCCGCGGGGAAGCGGTGGGTGATCACCGACCGGATGCGTTCGCGCAGCACCTC
>CAYVEH010000491.1:0-1191 GCA_964450585.1 uncultured Ornithinimicrobium sp. | reverse complement strand
GCGACGCCCGGTCGCAGCAGTACCCGTACGGGACCCAGCCCCAGGGTCAGTACGCACCGCACTCCTACGGCCAGCAGCCGGCCGCCTCGGGTGGCCCGTCAACCCCGCAGGACTGGGGTCCGCCGACGGGTCCGCCGGTGTGGCGACCCGAGGACTCCCCAGCCCCGGAGGACCCGGCCCCGGAGGTCGACCAGCAGGAGGCCGATGAGGATGGCCGGCGTCGGGACGGTGGTTTCCCGCCTCCGCCACCGCCACCCAGCGACACCTGACGACACCTGGCGGCGGCGACTTCGCTGCAGACAGCTCACGGCCCCGACGCGTGCCTGCGCACGCCGGGGCCGTGATGTCGGGGAACGGAGGCGGGCTACTGCTCCTCGGAGGCCTCGCCGTCGTTCTGCTCCCGCAGGAAGTCCTCGAACTGGGCGCCGATCTCATCAGCGGTCGGCAACTCGGCCACCTCGGCCGCGAGCAGGCTGCGCTTGCGCTGCCCCTCAACGAACCGGTCGTACCGCTGCTCCAGCGCGGCCACCACCTCAGCAGCCTCCTCGTTCTCGGAGAGCTCCTTGGCGATCTCGGCACGGTTGACACTGGCTGCGGCCACCAACTCGTCCCGGGGCAGGTCCGCGCCGGTGAACCCGACCAACGTGTCCAGGGCCGCCACGGCGGCGTCCCCGAAGCGGGCCTCGGCCAGGTAGTGCGGCACGTGCACGGCAGCCCCCATCGTCTCCACCCCGGCCGCACCCAGCCGCAGGTGCAGCAGCGACTCGGCGCTGCCGGGCACCTGCACCCGTCCGAAGATCGACTCGACGTCGCCGATGAGCTCCCGGTCACTGGCGAATCGGGTCACGCCGATCGGGCGGGTGTGCGGCACCGCCATCGGCACCCCGCTGGCCGAGACCATGCGACGCACCCCGAAGCCCAGGCACAGTTGGTGCACGGCCTCGGCGAAGGCTTCCCAGTGGAAGTCCGGCTCCAGCCCGTCCAGTAGCAGGAACGGCTCACCGGAGCGGTCGATCACGCGGTACAGCACCAGCGAGGGGTCCTCGAAAGCGGCATAGGTGTCCCGGTCGAAGGTCATCATCGGACGCCGCGACCGGTAGTCGATGAGACTGTCCATGTCGAAGGAGGCCACGACTGTGTGCTCCAGGTGCTCCAGCAGGTGCTCGGTCACCTGGCCCCGCACGTTCCCCG
>CAYVEH010000490.1:0-1191 GCA_964450585.1 uncultured Ornithinimicrobium sp. | reverse complement strand
AGTCCGGCTCCGCACCCGGGTCGGTGCTCGCCTCCCAGAACACCGCCCGCTCCGCCGCGGAGCGCAGCACCACGAAGTCCCAGCCCTGGGAGAACCCTGCGCTGGGGGCGCGCACCGCATGGCCCAGGATCGTGGCCAGCACCTCATCGGGGACGGGCCGATCCGGGTCGTAGTTGCGCACCATCCGCCGGGCTCGCACCACCTGGGAGAACTCCATGGGCCCATGGAACCACGTGCCGCCCGCGCGGTCCTGCGCCGTAGGCTGTGGCCCGTGTCGACCTCGGTGACGATCCGTTCGCGGCGCCCGGCTGACGTCCCGGTCCTAGCCGATGTGCTGGGCCGGCAACAGCCGCACACGGGCTATCCGCTGCGGTGGCCGCTGCCGTTCGACGCCCGGCAGATGATCGTCCGTGAGGGTGAGTTGGGCGCCTGGACGGCCGAGCTGGGCGGGACGCCGGTGGGGCATGCCTCCCTGACGGACGTGGCCGACGATGAGCTCGGGCAGCTGTGGTCCCGGGGTGCCGGGCGCCCAGTGACCGAGCTGGCCTGCCTCTCCGCGCTCTTCCTGGAGCACACGCTGCAGGGCCGTGGCATCGGTGGCCAGCTGCTGGACACCGCGGTGGCGTTCGCACGCCAGCGGGGGCTGACCCCGGTGCTGGATGTGGTCAGCGGCACCGGGCCGGCGATCGCGGTGTATCGACACCGCGGGTGGGTCGAGGTGGGACGCGCCCGCCCGCACTGGTTGCCGGACTCCGAGCCGCCGGTGCTGATGATGGTGCTGCCCGAGGCGGCCGGCACCCGGTCAGCCTGACTCCTGGTGGCCCGGTGACCCGGCCCAGGTCCGCCGGGCGCCCTGCCAGGGCTCCCGCTGAGATGCTCATGATCTCCTCCGGTCTTTGGGGTGTAGGAAGCACTCTGAACCATGACGTCACGTCACGGTCAAGCCGCTGGCGGCGGCTGAGGTGTGGGCGTCTGGAACCGCCGCAGAGAGACGGTGTGCGGCGTACGGAACCGCGACAAAAAGTCGGGGAGGGCGTACAAAACCGCGACAAAAAGACGAGGAGGGCGTACAAAACCGCGACAAAAATGGGACGCAACCGCGACCTACTTGCGCGAGGACCAACCCGAGCGACAGGTGCGGCGTCATACTCGGCATGACAGCAGTTGCGTCGTCGATCTCACGGACGGGAG
>CAYVEH010000489.1:0-1207 GCA_964450585.1 uncultured Ornithinimicrobium sp. | reverse complement strand
ACGCTGGCTGCACGCCAGGCCACGACCGGACACGATCACCGACCTACAGACCCTGAAGCGACCCAGGTTTGGTGCCGCATCCTTGTGAGTTGGAAGGATGCAGTTCATGCCGAAGAAGATCGATCCGAAGGTCAAGGAGCGGTGCGTGCGCCTGGTGCTGGAGCACCAGGGCGAGTACTCCTCGCTGACCGCGGCCGCTGAGGCGGTCGCCCGCCGGGAAGGACTGGGCAAGGAGACCGTTCGCCGCTGGGTCGTCCAGGCCCAGATCGATGGCGGGCAGCGCCAGGGCGCCACCAGCGAGGAGCTGGCCGAGATCAAGCGGCTCAAGGCCCAGGTCCGCCGCTTGGAGGAGGACAACGAGATCCTGCGACGGGCCTCAATTTTCTTCGCGGGGGAGCTCGACCCCCGCAACCGATGATCGTCGCGTTCGTGGACGAGATGAGGGACCAGGGTTTCGCGGTCGAGTCGATCTGCCGGGTGCTGCGTGAGCAGGGCTGCCAGGTCGCCGCGAGGACCTACCGGGCCTGGCGCCAGCCAGCCCGCCCGCTGCCCGAGCGCACCATCAGTGACGCCCTGGTGATGGACACCGTCCGCGACCTCGCCTGGACCATCGACACCCAGGGCCGGCGCCGCCTGACCCCTGAGGGGCTCTACGGGCGACGCAAGATGACCGCACTTGTCCGGCGCCGGATGCCCTCGGCGACGCCGGGCAGTGTGGACCGGGCGATGCGAGCCCTGGGCCTGTCCGGGATCCGCCGCAGCAAAGGACTGCGGACCACGATCCCGGCCAAGGACGGCAGGCGCGCCGGTGACCTGCTGGACCGCGACTTCACCGCGGCCGCCCCGAACCGGACCTGGGTGATGGACTTCACCTACGTCCGCGCCTGGTCGGGATGGGTCTACGTCGCCTTCGTCGTCGACGTCTACGCCCAACGGATCATGGCCTGGCACGCCGCCAGCACCAAGGACGTCGACCTGGTGATGACCCCGATCAGGATGGCGACCTGGCAGCGGGAACGCGAAGGCCACCCGGTCGTGCCCGGGCAGCTGATCGGCCACGCCGACGCCGGCAGTCAGTACACCGCGGTGAAATTCACCGAGCACCTCGACCTCGAGGGCATCCGCCCCTCGATCGGGTCTGTGGGCGATGCCTACGACTGTGAGCAGAATGAGGGGGCTGCCTGGCCGGTTGCCTGACCCTTGCTTA
>CAYVEH010000488.1:0-1208 GCA_964450585.1 uncultured Ornithinimicrobium sp. | reverse complement strand
GCCACCAGATCCGGTCACCGACCAGGGTGAAGATCGCCGGCACCAGCACCGCCCGGACCAGCAGGGTGTCGATGAGCACCCCGACGCCGACGATGAGCCCGAGCTGGCCGAGGGTGACCAGCGGCAACACTCCGAGGGCAGCGAAGACGCCAGCCAGCACGACCCCGGCGCTGGTGATGACGGCCCCGGTGTGCGCCACGGCGCGCACCACGCCCTCCCTGGTGCCGTGGGCCTTCGCCTCGTGCCGCGCCCGGTGCACCAGGAAGATCGTGTAGTCGATGCCCAGGGCCACCAGGAACAGGAAGGCCAGCAACGGCACCATGACATCCAGGGCCGGGAAGCCGAACAGCGTGCGCCCCAGCCAGGCACCAGCGCCGATGGCCGCAGCGGCACTGGCGACGTTCACCCCGAGCAGCAGCACCGGTGCCAGCACCGAGCGCAGCAGCGCCACCAGGACCGCCAGGGCCACCAGCAGCACCAGCGGCGCGACGACCAGGAAGTCCCGGGTGGCTGCGGCGCGCTCATCCAGTGCCTGGGCATCTGCCCCGCCCACCAGGACGGCCCGCTCGGCCACCGGTGCGTCGGGGGCGCCCAGGTCAGTGCGGATGTCCTGCACCAGGTGCTGGGCTGCCGGCGTGCCGGGCCCGGCCTCGCCGATCACCGTGAACCGGGTCCACTCCTGGGTGTGCGCCGGCCGCACCTGCACGATGCCGTCCAGCTGCGCCAGCCCTGACTCCACCCGGTCGGCCTGGTTTGCACGGGCGTAGACCTGCACCGGGGCCGCCTGCCCCGCCGGGTAGTGCTCGGCCAGCACCTGCAGACCGGCCGCGGACTCCGAGGCGACCCGGAACTTCTCGGTCTGGGTGAGCCCGACCTGGCTGCCGATCAGCCCGGAGGCCAGGACGCCGAGGGCCAGCACGGTGGCCACCGTCACCTGTGCCGGGCGGCTCACCACCCAGCCGGCGATGCGGGACCAGGCGCCGGTGGCTTGTGGGTCGGGCTGACCGGCCCGCGGGATGAACGGCCAGAAGACCCGGCGCCCAGCAACCGCGAGCGCAGCCGGCAGCACCACCAGCGCGGCCACCAGCGCGACCAGCAGCCCCGCGGCTGCGGCGATCCCGAGCCCATGGGTCATCGGCAGGGTGGCCAGGAGGAGCGTGAGGAGGGCGATGACGACGGTGAGGTTGCTGGCCAGCACCGCAGGCGTG
>CAYVEH010000487.1:0-1209 GCA_964450585.1 uncultured Ornithinimicrobium sp. | reverse complement strand
GACGGCGGGGGGCTGGTGGCGGTTTGGGGGTATGCCGTGACCTCGGGGCGGTGGGCCCGTCACCGGCGTCGACCGGTGCGCCCGTGCTCGGGTCCGGCCCCATCGGCCCGTCGGCCGGCGAGGGCACCGGTGCGGTCGCCGACGACTCCCAGCTCGGGCCGGTGTGCGGCGGCGGGGGCGGGGTCGGACCGGCGGCGGAGTCGGTGTGGGTCGGCGGCAAGGTCGGCCCGGCGGCGGAGTCGGTGTGGGTCGGCTGCCGGTCAGCGGCCTGCTGACTGTAGAACCCGGGCTGCTCCCGGCGGGACCACTCGGTCCACAGCCACCCGGCGCCCAGCGCCACGATGGCCAGGGTGATCATCCCCCACCCCAGGAATCCGCCGTCGATCCACCACCCGCCGCCGAACCAGCCGAACGACCCGAAGAGGCTCAGCACCGCGGCGACCAACAGGATCACCGACTCCCAGCGCCCGTCGCGCAGCGCCATCTCGATGTGGGTGTCCTCGTCCTGGTCCGGGATGAGCAGCCAGGCGGCCAGGTACACCAGCACGCCCAGGCCCATCCCGAGGCTGAGCACCGCGAACAGCGCCCGGATCACCAGGGCATCCACCCCGAGGCGTTCAGCCAGCCCGGAGCAGACACCACCGATCCAGCTGTCCTGGCTGCGTCGCATGTCGATGCGGCGCAGGCCGGTGAAGAAGTTGTCGGCTCCCCGTGGCTCCTGGCGGTGGAACTGGTCCCCGTACGGTGGTCTTGTGCTCATGTCTCCACTGTCGTGGCTGACGGGGGTGTGCCGCTATGGGGGTCACCCCTGAGGCGACCCTGACCGTCCCCTGAGGCTCAGGGGTCGTGCCGCGCCGGTGGGGCAGGATGGGGTGGTGATGCCGGCCCACGACCCACCACCCGCCTCCCGGGTGGCACCGACCCCGCGGCGACCCCCGCTGCGCCGGGCAGTCACCGGGCGGATGGTGGCCGGGGTCTGCCGGGGGCTGGCCGACCACCTGGGGCTGCACCCGATGCCGTTGCGCGCCGGATTCATCCTGCTCACCGCGGTCGGTGGTGCCGGTGCGTTGGTCTATGCCTTCCTGTGGGCGACGATCGAGCCGGTCCCGAATGCCTCCACCCTCGATCGCGACGCCACCGACCCTCGGCCGCGGTGGCTGCGTCAGCCAGATACCGGCTCGCTGCTGGTGCTGGCTGGCGGGCTGGTGA
>CAYVEH010000486.1:0-1213 GCA_964450585.1 uncultured Ornithinimicrobium sp. | reverse complement strand
GTAACAAGGTAGCCGTACCGGAAGGTGCGGCTGGATCACCTCCTTTCTAAGGAGTCCGTTCATCTGCTCATGTGTGCTGTTCCTGCCTGGTGGTGGGGGTGGTGGTGGGTAGGTGGGTTCGGTTCTTGCACGGACGTGGGTTCCGTGGGGGCCGGGCTCTGGGTGGAACATTGATCATGGTGCTGGTGCCGGTGGGTGCTGGTGGGTTGAGTACGGCCCTGTGTCTGCTTGTGGTGATGCTGCTTGCCTCGTGGTGAGGTGGGGGGTGTTGGTGCGGGTGGGTGTGGGGTGGGGAAAGGTCTGCTGGTGGCTGGTGGTGTTGGTGTGACACGTTGTTGGGTCCTGAGAGATCGGATGGTTCGGTCTTCTCGTTGGACGGGGCCCTGGTGCTTCCCATACCGTTGGGTGCGCTGCCGCTGGTTGGTGGTGGTGTGGTCGGGTCTGGTGGGTGTGGTGGCCGGGGTGGCTGTTTGTGTTTTGAGAACTACACAGTGGACGCGAGCATCTTTGTGGCTTTAAGTTTTTAAGTGCACATGGTGGATGCCTTGGTACCAGGAACCGAAGAAGGACGTAGGAATCTGCGATAAGCCTCGGGGAGTCGATAACCAGACATTGATCCGAGGATTTCCGAATGGGGAAACCCGGCTGGCTTCATCGCCAGTCACTCTCACCTGAATATATAGGGTGGGTAGAGGGAACGTGGGGAAGTGAAACATCTTAGTACCCGCAGGAAGAGAAAACAACATGTGATTCCGCGAGTAGTGGCGAGCGAAAGTGGATGAGGCTAAACCGGGCGTGTGTGATAGACGGTAGTCGTTGCACGGTCGGGGTTGTGGGAGTTGCTGTCTCAGTTCTACCGGGCTGGGCTGGAGTGATAAATCCGTGGTGTAGGTGAGTGGTCTGGAAGGGCCGGGCGTAGAGGGTGAGACCCCCGTAGCCGAAACATTATGGACTCTGGATGCTTTTTCCCAAGTAGTACGGGGCCCGAGGAATCCCGTACGAATCTGGCAGGACCACCTGTCAAGCCTAAATATTCCCTGGTGACCGATAGCGGACAAGTACCGTGAGGGAAAGGTGAAAAGTACCCCGGGAGGGGAGTGAAATAGATCCTGAAACCGTGTGCATACAATCCGTCGGAGCCGGACGTGTTCCGGTGACGGCGTGCCTTTTGAAGAATGAGCCTGCGAGTTAGTGCTCAGTGGCGAGGTTAACC
>CAYVEH010000485.1:0-1216 GCA_964450585.1 uncultured Ornithinimicrobium sp. | reverse complement strand
TCGACGCCCTGCACCGTGGCGAGGTCACGCACTAACAAAATGGCCCAAGTCGGGTCTGACGCGGTCGCTGACGCGTTTTCAGGGTGCTGGCTGCGCTCGGAGGCGCGCAGCGAGGCAGTCACTGGCCATAGTGTTGAAAGCGCTCACGTAAGCCTCACGGCTGGGTTTGTCATCATCTTGAATGTTGTATCCGTGTGCCCGCATACACGGAATGTAATACTCCACCCAGTAATCATATATGATGCCCACTTGTGGCTTCGACCACCCTTGCGAGTATAGCGGGTACATCATGTATTTCCCGGAGCCGGCATAACTGGCAAGATTGAGTGAATCGAGTTGCGATGACGGGACGCCGGGATCAAAAACATAGTGCCTCCCCTCCGCCACGGCCGGAAAACCGGCTTCCTGCAGGCAGGATGCCATATTCGCCGCATACTCAAAACTGCCCATACTCCAACGCATCAGGCTGAGGTCTGGAGGTTGGCTCACCTCGAGAGAGGAAGCATTCTCTTGGAGTCTGTCCTGATAGTAGCGGTCCAACTCAGCCTCGGAGTACTCTTCGGGAGTGATCTGGACCGGAGGCTCCCAGTCCCGCACGTTCCACGAGGTGCCCGGGGTCTCCGCGCTATCGGTCGTGGGCGGTGCGGGCGGAAGGATCCACCGTGCCCCCGGTCCTGGCCTCCGTGACATCACGGGCCGAGGGGGCCTCTTCGGAGTCGTCGCCGCCGGCGCAGCCAACCAAGAGGAGCACGGCAACCCAGGCCATAGCTGCCTTTCTCAAAGGTTTGCCGCTAGCGAAGGATTCCCTTTTCACGGGCTCGGTGGCAGGCACATTCCGTAAGTCCCCGCATAGGACAACGAGTCAGATGTTGCGCTCCATGCTCTCGTGCCAGAGAATGGCGATTTAGTCACGGTGTCGTATACGTTCGGCGACTGGAAGATGATGACATTATGAACTTTGCCTGGTTCTCCGGTGCTCATGGTCACTCCTCCTTGAATTTCCATCCGAGCGCATCATGGGACCGTCGGCAAAGCACGGCGTCAAGGTGCCACGATGAACGGCCAAGGTAGCGTGGCCGCTCAACAACGTCAAGGCTCCCGACTTCAAAGGACACGCACCCGGCCAGGAACGATTGCCGCGCCGGTGTCAGCGCAGGGTTTCGGCGAGTAGTTCCAGGATGTGGCGATAGGGCTGGCCGGTGGCTCGGGTCATGCC
>CAYVEH010000484.1:0-1223 GCA_964450585.1 uncultured Ornithinimicrobium sp. | reverse complement strand
CGCTCGCAGGTCGGGTAGTCGAACTGGGTGATGACCTGGCCATCCTGCTCCCGGCGCATCAACGGGATGACATCCAACAGCGGCTCGCTGGACATGATGACGCCGGCCGCGTGCACTCCCCACTGCCGCTTCAGCCCCTCCAGTCCGGTCGCGGTCTCGAAGATCTGGGCTGCTTCCTGGTCATTCTGCAGCAGCTCGCGGAACTCCACCGCCTCGGCGTACCGCGGGTGCTCGGTGTCGTAGATCCCCGACAGCGGGATGTCCTTGCCCATGACCGCCGCCGGCATGGCCTTGGTCAGCTTCTCCCCCATCGCGAACGGGAAGCCCATGACACGCGCAGCATCCTTCAACGCCGCCTTGGCCTTGAGCGTGCCGTAGGTCGCGATCATCGCGACGCGCTCGTCGCCATACTTTTCAGTGACGTACTGGATGACCTCCGGGCGACGCCGGTCATCGAAGTCGACGTCGAAGTCGGGCATGGACTGGCGCTCCGGGTTGAGGAAGCGCTCGAAGATCAGCCCGTGCGGGATGGGGTCCAGGTCGGTGATGCCCATCGCGTAGGCGCACATGGACCCCGCTCCGGAGCCTCGCCCCGGGCCCACCCGGATGCCCTGGTCCTTGGCCCAGTTGATGAAGTCGGCGACCACCAGGAAGTAGCCGGGGTATCCCTTACCGAGAATGACCTCGGTCTCGTACTCGGCCTGCTTGCGGGCATAGTCCGGGATCCCCTCGGGGAACCGGCGGTGCAGACCGGCCTCCACCTCCTTGATGAACCAGGAGACCTCGTCCTCACCCTCCGGCACCGGGAACCGGGGCATGTAGCGCCCCTCCCCCTCGGTGAAGGAAACCTCGCAGCGCTCGGCGATCAAGAGCGTGTTGTCGCAGGCCTCCGGGAGCTCCCGCCACACGTGGCGCATCTCCTCGGCGGACTTCAGGTAGTAGCCGTCACCGTGGAACTGGAACCGGTTGGGGTCCTGCAACGTGGCCGCTGTCTGGATACACAGCAGCGCGCTGTGCGCCTTGGCGTCCTCCTTGTTGGTGTAATGCAGGTCGTTGGTCGCCACGATGGGCAGGTCCAACTCCTTGGCCAGCTTGAGCAGGTCCTGGCGGGTCCGGCGCTCGATCTCGATGCCGTGATCCATCAGCTCCAGGTAGTAGTTCTCCTTACCGAGGATGTCCTGCATGTCTGAGGCGTACTGGCGCGCCTCGGCATACTGCCCGAA
>CAYVEH010000483.1:0-1225 GCA_964450585.1 uncultured Ornithinimicrobium sp. | reverse complement strand
TGAAGTAGAGGTTGTCCAGCAGGGTCTGGGCGGCCTCACGGGTCGGCGGCTCGCCCGGGCGCAGCTTGCGGTAGATGTCCAGCAGCGCCTCGTCCTGGTCGGCGGTGGAGTCCTTCTCCAGGGTGGCCCGCATCGACTCGTAGTCGCCGAACTCCTCGAGGATCTGCGCCTCGGTCCAGCCCAGCGCCTTCAGCAGCACGGTGACGCTCTGCTTGCGCTTGCGGTCGACGCGGACGCCGACCTGGTCGCGCTTGTCGATCTCGAACTCCAGCCAGGCTCCGCGGCTGGGGATGATCTTGCTGGAGAAGATGTCCTTGTCGGCCGTCTTGTCCAGCGAGCGCTCGAAGTAGACGCCGGGGCTGCGCACGAGCTGGGACACCACGACCCGCTCGGTCCCGTTGATGATGAAGGTGCCCCGGTCGGTCATCAGCGGGAAGTCGCCCATGAAGACCGTCTGGGACTTGATCTCACCGGTGGTGTTGTTGATGAACTCCGCGGTCACGAAGAGCGGCGCGGAGTAGGTCATGTCCCGCTCCTTGCACTCGTCGATGGAGTACTTCTGCTCCTCGAAGCGGTGGTCCCGGAACGACAGGGACATGGAGCCGGAGAAGTCCTCGATCGGGGAGATCTCCTCGAAGATCTCCTCCAAGCCGGAACGGTCGGGGACGTCGTACTTACCGCCGTCCTTCGCGGCGGCGACGCGAGCCTGCCAGTCCTCGTTGCCGAGCAACCAGTCAAAGCTCTCCGTCTGGAGCGCCAGGAGATCCGGGACTTCCAGGGGCTCCCGGATCTTGGCGAAGCTCAGCCGGCCAGAAGCCGTCCGAGCGGTGGACACAGTCGTCTTCGCAGTGCGCGAGGCAGCCAAGGATGGGTCCTTCCACAGGCCTGATATGAGCAGCGGGTCCGCTACGCCGGCCTCGGTCACACTCAAGTCGGACCAGATGCGGCGGTGCGGTTCTGGACCTCAGATGGTGGGTGCGGCACGGGACAGGGCAGCGCAAAGAGATAGCATACACGAACTGCCGGCCGGGTCCAACCGCCCTCCCACGGTGACCCACGCCGGTGCGTGACGACGGCAAAGAGAATGCCCCCGACGGTGCCGATCCGTCAAGCCCGTCCCCGGCGTGGCGCAATCTCTCGCCCCCCTCACCCACCGAGCGCGCGGTATTGCCACCCTCCACCCCACCGAGCGCGCGGTAGTGCGACTATCCACCCCACCGAGCGC
>CAYVEH010000482.1:0-1226 GCA_964450585.1 uncultured Ornithinimicrobium sp. | reverse complement strand
CGGGTTCTGGGTGCCTGCCGAGTCCCTTCCACGGTTCGGCGCCTGCTTCGCGGCCACGGGTGCCCCCGGCGCCGAGCTCGAGGTCTTCGACCCCCCGGACGGACAGTGGAGCAGCCAACCACGGTTCGAGCACGGCGATGGCGGCCTGGTCTCCACCGTCACCGACTACCTCACCTTCGCGGTGCGGCTGCGCGACAGCGGCGCAGCACCCGAGCCTCGCCTGCTGTCACCGTCGACACTGCGTGCGATGACCAGCAATCAGCTCAGCGCCCAGCAGCTCCGGGCGGGCGGGCCGACCCCGGATGGCGCCACCGGGTGGGGCTACGGCCTCGGTGTGGCTCTGGAGGGCCCAACCCCAGAGCGGGTCGGCAGCCACGGCTGGGACGGCGGTCTCGGCTCGTCCTGGCGCAACGACCGTGCCCGCGGGCTCTCCGCCGTCCTGCTCACCAACCAGTCCTGGCTGAGCCCGACACCACCCGCGGTCGCCGAGACCTTCTGGTCCGTCCTGGCCCACACGGTGCCGCTGCCCGGCTGAGGCACGATCAGAGCATGGATCAGCTCACCGTCCTCGGCATACCGGTCAGCCAGGAGCAGATCGAGCGCTGGCTGGGGTTCTATGCCCCCGCCCGCCAGCCTTTTGCTGTCCCGGCCACCTCCTCCCCGCAACTGGAGGCAGCCGACCTCAGCGACCTACCCACACCGACGATGGCCCCGACCGACGAGTGGCGCGACACCTTCTTCCTCTACGGCACCGGTGAGTTGATCTGGCTCACCGAGCAGCAGTGGCTGGGCCTACCGAGCCACGCCCGTCGGACACTGGCCGCCGAGCGCACCAGGCGGTTGCGCCCCAAGCCGGCACCCGTCTGGCCGTCGGACCCGATGGTGGTGGCTCACCTGCTCCGGTGGATCGAGGCTGGCGTGCGACCGAGCCTGCACGTGCTGGCTCGGGCTGCGCTGACCCGGGTCAGCGCCGGCCCACTACCGCGCGCGAGGCAGATCGCCGGCAGCTTCCCGCGCCACTCGGGGCCGAACTGCTTCGGAGCCGTCATGACCGCCGCCGGGCAACCGGTCGAGCACGACTGGGTCCAGCCAGACCAGTTCGAGGGGTGGCTCGAGGAGCACACGCTCCCGGACCCGGCGGGCTGTGACCAGGACCCAGGGCGCGTGCTCATCTGGCACGAGCACGGCAGCCTGGCCCATGCAGCCGTGACAGTAGGAGACGGGTG
>CAYVEH010000481.1:0-1231 GCA_964450585.1 uncultured Ornithinimicrobium sp. | reverse complement strand
AGCTCGACGATCGGGTTGGCGACCTTGATCTTCTCCATGCCTGCAGGCTCCTGTGCTTCAGTCGTGGTGGCCGGTCTGGTGCGGCCAGGCGTGAGCTGCGGCCGCGCGAGCGGCCGCCGGCCCACAGGTTATCGTGGACGCCGGTCGGCGCTGACCTCGGCCGTCCCCGGCCCTGCGGCATACCGCACCGGCGGTGCTAACGTCGCCCTGAACGCGGACCTGCGACCGAAGGAAGAGCACTGTGAATCCCACCCCCGTCAAGGTTGCCGTCACCGGCGCCGCCGGCCAGATCGGCTACAGCCTGCTGTTCCGCATCGCCAGCGGTGATCTGCTGGGCAAGGACACCCCGGTGCAGCTGCAGCTGCTGGAGATCACCCCGGCGCTGAAGGCGCTCGAGGGCGTGGTGATGGAGCTGGACGACTGCGCCTTCCCCACCTTGGCCGGCGTGGAGATCGGTGATGACCCGAACGTGATCTTTGACGGCGCGAACGTTGCCCTGCTGGTGGGTGCCCGCCCGCGGAGCAAGGGGATGGAGCGCGGTGACCTGCTGGAGGCCAACGGTGCCATCTTCACCGGGCAGGGGAAGGCCCTGAACGACCACGCAGCGGACGACATCCGGGTGACGGTGACCGGCAACCCGGCCAACACCAACGCGCTCATCGCGATGAGCAACGCCCCGGATATCCCCACCGAGCGGTTCGCGGCGCTGACCCGGTTGGACCACAACCGGGCGCTGGCGCAGGTCGCGGCCAGGGCCGGGGTCGCGGTGGCCGACATCACGAACATGACGATCTGGGGGAACCACTCCGCGACCCAGTACCCGGACCTGTTCCACGCCCAGATCTCCGGGCGCCCCGCAGCCGAGGTCATCAACGACCAGGCGTGGGTGGAGGAGACCTTCATCCCGACAGTGGCCAAGCGTGGCGCCGCGATCATCGAGGCCCGCGGCTCCAGCTCGGCGGCCTCGGCGGCCTCGGCGACGATCGATCACACCCGCGACTGGCTGCGGGGCAGCGCGGAGGGCAACTGGCTGTCCATGGCGGTCCGCTCCGACGGGTCCTACGGGGTGCCGGAGGGCCTGATCTCCTCGTTCCCGGTCACCACCTCCGGCGGCAACTGGCAGATCGTGCCGGGGCTGGAGATCGACGACTTCTCCCGCGGCAAGATCGACGCCTCGGTAGCGGAGCTGTCCGAGGAGCGTCAGACCGTCACCGACCTGGGGCTCATCTAG
>CAYVEH010000480.1:0-1238 GCA_964450585.1 uncultured Ornithinimicrobium sp. | reverse complement strand
GCGATCAGCTCCATCGCCCGGGTGATCTTCTTCATCGACTGGACGGACCGGCTCTTCTGGCGGTAGATCCGCTGCTGGGCTCCCATGCCTCGCCTCTCTTGTCAGCCGTTTCGGGTACGTAGTGGGCCTGCCGCGCGACCGGGGACCGGTCGCGCGGCCGGCGGTCAGCGCTTCTGGCGCTTGATCTGCTCCTGGTTGACATCCTCGACCTCGAGGGCGTCACGGTTCTCGTCGTCCTCGTCGCTGCCCGGCTGGATGCCGCCCTCCTCCGAGGCGCGGAACTGCTCCTTGAAGGCCTTCATGCTGGCCTCCAGGCTGGCGAGCGTGTCGTCGCCCAGCTTGCCGGTCTCCTTGATCCCGGCGAGCAGGTCGGCGTGCTCCCGGCGCAGGAAGTCGACGAACTCCCGCTCGAAGCGACGGATGTCGCCGACGGCGACGGTGTCCAGCTCACCGGTGGTGCCGGCCCAGATGATGGCCACCTGCTCCTCGACCGGGATCGGGCTGGACTGCGGCTGCTTGAGCAGCTCGACCATGCGGGCACCGCGCTCCAGCTGGGCCCGCGAGGCGGCGTCCAGGTCGGAGGCGAACATCGCGAAGGCCTCCATCTCACGGAACTGCGCCAGGTCCACCTTGAGGCGGCCGGACACGTTCTTCATGGCCTTGACCTGGGCGTCACCACCGACTCGGGACACCGAGACACCCACGTCGATGGCGGGTCGCACGTCGGAGTTGAACAGGTCCGCCTGCAGGTAGATCTGTCCGTCGGTGATGGAGATGACGTTGGTCGGGATGTAGGCCGACACGTCACCGGCCTTGGTCTCGATGATCGGCAGCCCGGTCATCGAGCCGGCACCCATGTCATCGGAGAGCTTGGCGCAACGCTCGAGCAAGCGGCTGTGCAGGTAGAAGACGTCACCGGGGTAGGCCTCACGGCCCGGCGGGCGACGCAGCAGCAGCGACACGGCGCGGTAGGCCTCGGCCTGCTTGGACAGGTCGTCGAAGACGATCAGGACGTGCTTGCCCTGGTACATCCAGTGCTGGCCGATGGCCGAGCCGGTGTAGGGGGCCAGGTACTTGAAGCCGGCCGGGTCCGAGGCGGGCGCTGCCACGATGGTGGTGTAGTCCATCGCGCCGCCCTCCTCCAGCGTGCTGCGCACCGAGGCGATGGTCGAGCCCTTCTGACCGATCGCGACGTAGACGCAGAGCACCTGCTTGTCCGGGTCGCCGGACTCCCAGTT
>CAYVEH010000479.1:0-1241 GCA_964450585.1 uncultured Ornithinimicrobium sp. | reverse complement strand
GTAGAGCGAGGCCATCGGCACCTCGTGATCGGCCCCGACCGACACCTCCTGCGGCAGGTGACCCGGCTCGTCGGTCCCTTCGTGCACCGGTCGGGCGTGGAGCCAGCCACGGGCCCCGGCCTCCCGGAGCGCGTCGGCGATGCGGTGCTCCAGTCTGGACAGCTCACTCATCGGCAACCAGGGCCTCGGCGTGCGTCTGCACCTGCTGCACCAGCTCCGGCGTGCGACCGACCACCACCGCGCGCAGTTGCAGCCGGCGTGGCGCCGGCGTCGCCCGCGCCTGCTCGGGGGTGCTGGCGCCGGTGTGGGCAGGCAGGAGGGTCCACGCTGCCCCGGCGCTCACCCAGGTGATCACCTGGCCGGTCTCGACCGGCATCA
Organism: uncultured Ornithinimicrobium sp.; assembly: GCA_964450585.1. Classification (GTDB taxonomy): domain Bacteria; phylum Actinomycetota; class Actinomycetes; order Actinomycetales; family Dermatophilaceae; genus Ornithinicoccus. The sequence continues at coordinate 863 of CAYVEH010000479.1, read as the reverse complement.
CCTCGCCGTTGTGCCCGGCCCGGCGAGCCTCGTGAACCAGCAGGTCGTGAGCGGCCGGGGCCTGGGTGCGCGGTCGCAGCGCCAGGGGGAGGTCGATCGGTATGCCGTATGTGCTCCGTCGAGACGCGGGACCCGCGTCTGCCGGGATGAGTACCTGGGTGGGCAGCACCAGCGGGGTGCCGGCCAGGACGCCGTCGACGTCGCAGGGGTGCTGCACGATCGCGATATCGATCTCGTGTGAGCGCACCGCCTCCACCAGGTGCTCCGGGGTGTCTGTCCGGGGCCGGACGGCCAGGTCGAGTCCGGCACGCCAGCGCGCCAGCACCCTGGCAGCGAAGGACTCCAGTGCCGGGTCCACCCCGAAGCTCAGGTCGCTGGCCTCCTGCCTGAGCAGCCGGGCACGGTGGTCCAGCACCCTGGCCTCGGAGACCACGCTGCGCATCGCGGGCACCAGGCGGCGGCCCGCCGGGGTGAGGCTCACGCCGCGGGCGTTGCGGTCCACGAGGCGCAGGCCCCAGCGATCCTCCAGGCGTCGCACCCCCTGACTCAGGGGAGGTTGGGTGATGCCGAGCTCGATGGCGGCGTCAGTGAAGCTGCCCGCGTCCACGACGGCCAGGACATATTCGTAGTGACGCACCAGGTCCACGGTCAGCGCTTCCCCGTCATGGGCTCATTCGACCCTGCCCAGGGCTATTCGTCAATGTCGCGGACTGAGCCGTTTCGATACCCTTCAGATATGGGCAGAGGGTGATCTGTGCGTTCGCCGCTTGTTCGGCGCGAAGTCACTGTGGCGCACTAGGGTGACTCCATGGCGAGACCGCACATTGCTGCCGTGCTGGAGGACGCGTTCTTCGGGCGGGTGG
>CAYVEH010000478.1:0-1249 GCA_964450585.1 uncultured Ornithinimicrobium sp. | reverse complement strand
CACCCGCGCCCTGTGGTTGGAGCAGGGGCACGTCATCATGGACGGCCCCAGCGGCGAGGTCGTCGACGCCTACGCCACCTGGGTCGAGCAGCAGCAGGCCCTGCGGGCCAAGGCGCACGCCGCCAAGGCCCGACAGGTCCGCGAGCAGGAGCCCGCGCTGGAGACCCCGGAGGACCAGGACGCCACGCCGCCGACGGGCCGCGGGTCGGGACGGGCCAGACCGAAGGGCGCCCGGCAGAGGCGGGGCCGATGACCCGTTCCGCCCTGGTGGTCACCGTGGTGCACCACCCGGATGACGCCCGGATCCGGCACCGGCAGATCCAGTCGCTGCTGGAGGCCGGCTGGCGGGTCACCTACGCCGCGCCGTTCGCGGCCTACGGCCTGACCCGACCGGTCGGGATCCCCGGGCTGGTGCCGGTGGAGCTGCCGCGCGCGTCCGGTCGCAACCGGCTGACCGCGCTGCGGGCCGCCCGGGAGCTGCTGCGGGACCGCTCCGCCGGGCACGACGTCGTCCTGCTGCACGACCCGGAGCTGCTGCTGGCGGTGCGTGGCCTGCGCGGCCTGCCGCCGGTGGTCTGGGACGTGCACGAGGACACCGCCGCCGCCCTGGAGGTCCGCCCGTGGGTGCCGGACCCGCTGCGCTCCCCGGCCGGGTGGGGGGTGCGCCGGTTGGAGCGATGGGCCGAGGACCGGATGCCCTTGTTGCTGGCCGAGCACGAGTACGCGCGCCGGTTCCGGCGTCAGCACCCGATCGTTCCGAATACCACCCGGGTGCCGATCACCCCGATGCCTCCGGGGCGACGGGATGAGGAGGGTCGCCAGCGGGTCGTCTACCTGGGGACGCTGACCACCGAGCGCGGCTCCACCGAGCTGATCGACGTGGGGCGCCACCTGGAGGCCGCCACCGGTGGCCAGGTGCGGGTGCATGTGATCGGCCAGGCGCACGGCCAGGCCGTGCCGGCGCTGCGGGAGGCCGCCGCGGACGGGGTGGTGGTCTGGCACGGGTTCGTGCCGGCCGACCGGGCGCTGCCGATGCTGGACGGTGCCCTGGCCGGGTTGTCGTTGCTGCACGACGAAGCCAACTTCCGGCACTCCATGCCGACGAAGGTGATTGAGTACCTGGCCCACGGCGTCCCGGCCATCAGCACCCCGCTGCCGGTGCCGGCCGAGCTGTTACGGCGCACCGGTGCCGGGATCCTGGTGCCCTTCCGGGACGTGTCGGCCACCGTGGACGCGGTGCTGCGGTTGC
>CAYVEH010000477.1:0-1251 GCA_964450585.1 uncultured Ornithinimicrobium sp. | reverse complement strand
GCCGACCATGCGCCCGTGGTCCCGGCGCCGCCTGAGACAGCGTTGCCGCAGCTGTCGATCCGACGCCTGGAACGACCCATCGACACCGGGTGGCGCCGCACCTCCTACACCGCGCTGAGCACCCCGCGGGACGTCGAGGGGCACGAGGTCACCGGGGTGGTCAGCGAGCCCGAGGTCACCCCGCGCGATGACGAGCCGGAGGCCCCCGAGCCCGCCGCCAGCGCCGAGCCGGCCCTGCCCGGGCTGTCCCAGGTTCTCCCGGAGACCGATGTCCCCTCCCCGATGGCCGACTTGCCGATCGGTGCCACCTTCGGGTCGCTGGTGCACGCGGTCCTCGAGCACGCGGACCCGCAGGCCTCCGACCTACGCTCCGAGCTGCTGGGCCACGTCCACGAGCAACTCCTGAGGTGGCCGGTGGACCTCCAGCCCGAGGAGCTCGCCGACGCCCTCGTGGCCGTCTGTGACAGCCCGCTGGGGCCCTTGGCTCACGGGTCCACCCTGCGGGACATCGGGCACCACGACCGACTACGTGAGCTCGACTTCGAGATGCCGCTGGGCGGTGGCGACGTCCGCGGGACGACCTCCCGGGCTCGGCTGGGTGACCTGTCCGCGCTGCTGCGTGAGCACCTCCGGCCGGGGGACGCGGTGCGTGCCTGGGCCGACGTGCTGGACCAACAGCCGGCGCTGGCCGACCAGGAACTGCGTGGGTATCTCACCGGGTCAGTGGACGTGGTGCTGCGCACGGGCGGCACCTACCTCGTCGTGGACTACAAGACCAACTGGCTCGGCCCGGTGGGCGACCCCGATCAGCCACTGACCGCCGCCAGTTACCGGCCCGAGGCGCTGGCCGAGGCGATGGGGCACTCCTCCTACCCGTTGCAGGCCCTGCTGTATGCCGTGGTCGCCCACCGATTCCTGCGCTGGCGCCTGCCGGCATACACCCCACGGCGACACCTGGGTGGGGTGCTCTACCTGTACGTGCGCGGCATGTGTGGACCGAACACACCGGAGATCGACGGGGCACCCTGCGGTGTCTTCTCCTGGAAGCCACCGGTTGCGTTGGTGGAGGCCGTCTCCGACGTGCTGGACGGGTCCCGGGAGGCCGCCTCATGACCGCATCACCGACGAGCACGCCCCCGGAGATGCCACCACCGGGCGGCATCGTGCTGGAGCTCTTCGAGCCGGTCGACAGCCACGACCGGCGGATCGCCCGCAACGCCACGGGCCTGCTCGCTGAGTTGAACGCCGCCC
>CAYVEH010000476.1:0-1252 GCA_964450585.1 uncultured Ornithinimicrobium sp. | reverse complement strand
AACAGCTCCGGGCGCTCCAACTGGGCGTTGTGCCCGGCCGCGTCCAGCACCGCGAAGGTGGCCCGGGGGTAGTGCTCCAGGAGCGCCCAGGTGTCGACGTAGCCGGTCGAGGAGTCCTGCCGGCCGGTGACGATGACGGTCGGCTGCTCCAGCGGCGGGCCAGCCTCCGGGTCCTCGGTCAGCACCCAGTGTCGCCGGATCCGGGCCAGCGCGGCGGCGTCGGCGATCTCCAGGCCGGCCACCACCTCCTGCTGGGTCCGCTCGAACGTCTCCGCGGTCTGCACCACCGCGACCTGGGCGAAGTCGGAGCCGGGGTCCACCTCGATCTCGCGCACCAGCACTTGGTGGGCCGGCACCGTGCGGTCGGCGTGCTCCACGGCCCGTCCCACCGGACAGATCAGACCCAGCCCCAGCACCTGGTGCCGGCGGCGGGCCGCCAGGGCGCGCGCCAGGTAGCCGCCGTAGGACTCGCCGATCAGCACAACAGGCCGGGCCCCGACGTGGCGGTCGAGGTAGTCCTCCAGGCAGGCCAGCACGTCATCGGCGCTGGCGATGCCGTCGGCTGACGAGCGGCCCATGCCGGGCAGGTCGGGGTACAGGCGGCGGTAGGGCCGTCGCCGGCTCCGGAACACCGGCTCCAGGCAACCGCTCATCAGACGGTGATCGGGGGTCCACCCGTGGATGGCCAGGACGGGCACCCCATCGGCCGGGCCAGCTTCGGTGTGGTGCAGGACGGGTCGCGAGGAGGTCGAGTTCACGGGTCCCTGCCTACCAGCAGCCAGGGACAGTGCCCCTCTCAGAGGTCCAGGGGGGTGCCGAAGACCCCGGCGTGGGCCACCTGCGGGATCTCGCGGCGACCGCGGCGCAGACTGGGGCTCTTGCGGTCCGGGGCGGGATACCCCAGGGCCACCACCCCGACCAGGTTGCGGTCGCCGGGGATCGCCAGCGCCTGCCGGACCGCCTCCAGCGCAGGCACCGGCACCCCGAAGAAGAGACCGCCGAGCTCCTCATCGACGGCGGTGAGCAGCATCAGCAGGGCAGCCATCCCGGTGTCGATGTCCCAGTAGGGGACCGGCCAGCGGGTTTTGTCCCGGTCGGTCCACCCCTTGTCCGCCTCGGCATACCGGTCCAGGTAGGAGCCCGGGTGTGAGCAGCAGACGATCAGGCACGGTGCCCGCCGGATGCCGCGCAGCCAGGAGTCCGGCTCCGCACCCGGGTCGGTGCTCGCCTCCCAGAACACCGCCCGCTCCGC
>CAYVEH010000475.1:0-1254 GCA_964450585.1 uncultured Ornithinimicrobium sp. | reverse complement strand
CTGAACTACGCGGGCTGAGGCTCAGCGCCCGAACCAGCGACGCGTGAGGCCTAGCGCCCGAACCAGCCCGCCCGCCCGCCCCGGCGTTGTTCTGCAGATCCGGTCATCCCTGACCGCTTCTGCAGAACAGCGACTGGGGCGGGCTGTGTCGTCCACAGGCCCGCCACGGGCCCGATGCGTGGTGCGGCACAGTGGGCCGATGAATTCTGGGCGGCCCACCGCCGGTGCAGCGCGTCGGCGGCGACAGGAGTGGCGGCGGCGCCGAGCCACTGCGCATGCTCGGAGCACCGGTGGAGTGGTCCATCGAGGCACCCTGCGCGCCGCCGGCATCTCCCGCGACGAGGAGCGCAGTGAGGTCCGAGCGGGTCGTTGGACGGTGCTGGGCCGGCACACGATCTACCCCGGTCCGCCGACCGCCGACGGGCTCACCGACCCCAGCGCCGCCTGGCGGTGGCACCGGCCCACCGCATGGCTGGCCAGAGCGGCGTGGGCGGTGTGGGAGTCGGGTAGCGGTGCCATGTTGGATGGCACCGCTGCGTTGATCGCCGCAGGGCTGACGCACTTCGATGACCAGCTGATCCACGTGACCGTTCCCCGGCGGGCGCGGGTCAGGGAGGTGCCCGGCGTGCGGGTGCACCGGCCGCGGCAGGCTGAGGCCGCCCGCACCTGGCCACTGCCCAGCGTGACGCCCGAGTGTGCGACCGTCAACGCGGCCCGGTGGGCACAGAGTCACCGCCAGGCGGCCCTGCTCCTGGTCATGCCGGTCCAGCAACGGCTGACGACGGGGGAGCGCGTGCTGCAGGAGTGGTCCCGGCGTCGGGGAGCTGCTCGCGCGGCTGATCGACGGAACGGCCCTGCCGGCCGCAGGAACAGACATGCTCCTGCTGGCGCCCGAACTGGTGAACCAGCTGGTGAGCCCACGGACGGTCCGGCCCGGCCCGGGGCGCGTGCTGCCCTGATCGGTGCGGTCCTGCGCGACGTCACCGGCGGGGTGGAGGCTCTCGGAGAGTTGGACTTCGCGCGCCTCTGCCGGGCCTACCGTGTGCCCGAGCCCACGCGTCAGGTGATCAGGCGCGGGCATCGGGGCCGAATCTTCCTCGATGTGCAGTGGGACGAGCACCAGGCGGGCGCTGAGATCGACGGAGGTCAGCACGGCATGGGTTTGAAGCGGGTGGACGACTCACTGCGCGACAACGAGCTGGTGATCGCTCAGAACCCGGTATTGCGGATCCCGATCGTGGGCTTGCGCACCGA
>CAYVEH010000474.1:0-1255 GCA_964450585.1 uncultured Ornithinimicrobium sp. | reverse complement strand
CCGCATCCGCGAGGAGGCCAAGGAGCAGGGCGCCTCGATCATCGCCGAGATGCGGCAGCAGGCGCAGACCGAGGCCAACCGGATCACCGAGAACGCCACCAAGCAGATCGAGGCCGAGCGCCAGCAGGCCATGGTCTCCCTGCGCAGCGACGTGGGCCGGCTCTCCACCGACCTGGCGAGCCGGATCGTGGGCGAGTCCCTGGAGGACCAGGCGCGCCAGAGCGGCATCGTGGACCGCTTCCTGGCCGAGTTGGAGGCCGGTAACGTCCAGCCCGAGGTCGTCGGCTCGGACGCGGGCCCCGAGGGACAGGGCAACTGATGCAGGGCGCCTCCCGTTCCGCCCTCGCGGCCGCCCGCGAGGTCCTCGAGCAGGTGCTCACCCAGGACGCCGACCGCGGCCAGCTGGGTGAGGAGCTGCTGCAGGTCGCTGGTGTGGTCAGCGGCAACGCAGTGCTGCGCCGCGCCCTGGCCGACCCCTCCCGGGAGGGGTCGGAGAAGGCCGACCTGGTCAACCGCCTGTTCGGCGGCAAGGTCAGTGAACCCGCCCAGCGGGTCGCCGCGACCGTGGCCGCCCAACGGTGGGCCTCCGAGGGTGACCTGACCGCGGCGCTGGAGGCCTTCGGCATCGAGTCGATCCTGGCGCAGGCCGAGGCGGCCGGCCGGCTCTCCCAGGTGGAGGACGAGTTGTTCCGCTTCGGGCGCATCGTGGACGGAGCCAGCGACCTGCGCTCGGCCCTGACCGATCGCCGGGCTCCGGCAGAGTCCAAGACCCAGGTGGTCCGCAGCCTGCTGGAGGGACGCAGCGCCCCGGAGACGGTGCGACTGGCCGAACTGGCCGCGACGCACCGGATCACCCGGTTCGACCACGCCATCGAGTCCTATCTGCAGATCGCGGCCCGGCGGCAGGAGCAACTGACGGCCACGATCACCACGGCCGTGCCGCTGACCGAGCAGCAGCGTGACCGACTCACCCGAACGCTCAGCCAGCATCACGGCCGGAACGTGCACGCCAACGAGGTTGTCGACCCCACGGTGGTCGGTGGCATTCGCGTGGAGATCGGTGACGAGATCATCGACGGCACGATCCTGTCCCGCCTGGATGACGCACGCCGTCGGATGACCAGCTGACCCACCACCCCCCTAGACCACCCGCACGGGCCCGGACCGGGCCGCATACGAGGAGAAGATGATGACGGAGCTGACGATCCGTCCGGACGAGATCCGGGACGCACTGGACACGTTCGTCCAGTCCTAC
>CAYVEH010000473.1:0-1263 GCA_964450585.1 uncultured Ornithinimicrobium sp. | reverse complement strand
CGACGAGCCCGTAGAGCAGCATCGACAGGGCCCCGCGGCTGGCGCCCAGGGTGGAACCGACCAGGAGCACGGCCAGTGTCTGCCCCGTGATCGGCACCGGCCACAGCGGGATCGCGACCTGGGCCAGCAACCCGGTGAGTGCGGCACCGCCGGCGACCAGGGCCAGGTCGGTGACCAGACTGCGCGGGAGGACGTGGTCGGCGATCGTGGGACGGCCAACAGCCAGCGAGATAGTCATGGGCCGATCGTAAAGGAGGACCCGAGCCGCCTTGCCGGCTGCTCTGCCCGAGCGGGCCAGCCCCCGGCGGGAAGACCGCTGCCGGGGCTACAGCACACCGAACCCGATCACCACCCGAGCCCAGCAAGCACCACGCCAGCCAGGATCAGCACGTACGGCACGCACCCGGTGCCCATCACGTTCGCCTGCGCCCGCATCGGGTCGGCCGGGTCGTACCAGACGTCCACCTCTCCCCCGGTCGGGTAGACCCCGAGGTCAACGCCGTAGCCGAGGCCAGTGGTGATCTCGCGGCCCTCCCGGGTCGTGAAGGCCACCTGAGGCACGGACACCCCGCCGTCCCGATCCACCGAGCCCACCATGCTGTGCCTCCAGCCGACCACGGTGCCGCGGGTATGCACCCAGTCGCGCCGCCGTCTGCCGCGCCGCACCGCCAGGGTCAGACCGATGATCAGCATGATGGTGCCGAGCAGGCACGGCACCAGGATGAGCAGGGGTAGATCGCTCATGGAACTCCTGGGTTGCGGGTCCGGGACGCCGCGCATCGTACGCACACCGAGGTCGGCTAGGAGCACGGCAGGCCGCGTGGCACCATCGGAGAATGACTTCTGCTCCCGTCGCCCTGACGATCGCCGGCTCGGAGGCCACCGGCGGCGCCGGTGCCCAGGCCGACCTGCGCACCTTCCAGGCCCATCACGTCTTTGGTGCGGTGGCGCTGACCTGCATCGTCTCCTTCGACCCGAAGGCCGACTGGGGGCACCGCTTCGTGCCGGTCGAGCCGCAGGTCATCGCCGACCAGCTCGAGGCGATCACCGCGGCCTACGACCCGGACCAGCTGTCGGTCACCAAGATCGGCATGCTCGGCACGCCGGTCACCATCGAGACCGTCGCCCAGGCCCTGCAGCAGCGACCGTTCAACCAGGTGGTCCTGGACCCGGTGCTGATCTGCAAGGGCCAGGAGCCCGGCGCGGCGCTGGACACCGACACCGCGCTGAAGGCGCAGGTGCTGCCGCTGGCCTCCTTCGTCA
>CAYVEH010000472.1:0-1265 GCA_964450585.1 uncultured Ornithinimicrobium sp. | reverse complement strand
CCGCTGGCCACCATGGTGATTAACGTCAGCGGCTCGTTCCTCATCGGGGTGCTGGCGGTGGTCCCCGGCCCCGGTGCGGCCCCAGGGTATGCGTGGTGGGCCACCGGGCTGTGCGGTGGCTACACCACGTTCTCCACCGCCACCCTCGAGACGGTGCAGTTGGTGCGCAGCCGAGCATGGCGGCCAGCGGTGGGGCAGGCCGCCGGCACGCTGGTGCTGTGCCTGGCGGCTGCCACCCTCGGGGTGCTGGTGGGTCAGGCGCTGCGGTGAGCGCGCCGCGCTTCGGTGCCGGGCGTCCGGGGGTCAGCCGCGGGCCCGGCCCTGGATCCAGTAGGCACAGTGGAAGATCTGTCGTCGCTCGGCGCCGAGGGTGCCGGTGAGGTGCCGGCGCACGCCGGCGACCGACTTCTGTTCGCCGGCGATCCAGGCTGCTGTCGGGATCGGCAGATCGGCCTGCTCGACCGCCGGGATCAGGGCCGCCCCGGGGGCCTGGGTGCCGCGTTCCACGACGGTGGTGGTGGCGCCATCGGCGGTGGGTAGTTCGAGCACGTCCTCTCGACGGGGCACCTCGAGGAAGACCGAGGCCTGCACCTGCTCGGGCAGTTCCTGCAGGATGCGGGTGATCGCCGGCGCTGCGGTCTCGTCGCCGGCGATGACCTGTGGGCCGCTGACGCCCTCGGTGCGGTAACCGGCGGTGCCGGTCTGGAACCCGCAGACGGATCCGACCTGTGCCTGCAGCACCCACCGGGAGCCGGGGCCGCTGTCACCGTGGGTGATCACGTCGACATCGACCTCCGCGGCTGTCGGCCGGTGGGCCCGCACGGTGTACCAGCGCACGTCGGGTCGCACCTCGGCCGGCAGCCGGGCGAAGCGACCCCGTGGGGTGGGGCTGTCCGGGTCCTGCGGCAGCTCCGGAAGCCCGTGACCGGGTGCTGGCGCGACGAGGCCGAAGTACTCGTCCGGACCCAACGGTTGGTAGCCGGCCAGCTCCGGAGCAGTCAGGGTCAGCCGCCGCATGATGGGGGTGAGCTGCTCCACCGCGGTGACGGTCACCGGGAAGAGCGCATGCACCGGGCGCTCGATCGGCATCGCCATGGCCCGGGAGAAGGCGGAACGCAGCAACTTGTCACGGACACGGATCGCTCTGCTCATCGGGACTCCTGCAAGGTCGGATTCTCGTGTGGTCGGTCGTCTGAGTGGTCGTGTGGTCGGTCGTGTGGTCGGTCGTGGCGCGGCGGGCGGTCGGGATGGTCAGGGCGGAGCGG
>CAYVEH010000471.1:0-1267 GCA_964450585.1 uncultured Ornithinimicrobium sp. | reverse complement strand
CGGTCACGGCCCGAGCAGAGCGAGCGGCACGACGGCGATGCCGTCGCGTCGCCGGTAGGCCGTCGTTCCGGTCGTCACGACCATCAGGTCCACGACGCGGTCCGGCATCTGGTCTCGAAGCCACCGAAGGTGGCGGACGTCGGAGTCGCTGACGACAGGGGACAGCTTGACCTCGATCCCGAGCACCTGTCCATCCCGGCCCTGGACGATCAGGTCGACCTCACGGTCCCCGCCTGTGAGGCGCAGGTGGCTCACCGTGGCCTCAGCAGCCTGAGCCATCACCCTGACTCCCAGGGTGACGAGAGACTCGAAGAGGGGACCCGAGAGGTGCGCTCCTGTCGAGCCGAGGAGCGTCGTGGCCGACAGGTCCAGGAGCCTGGCAGCGAGCGCGGGGTCGGCGAGCTGGTGTTTCGGCGCCTGCTGGAGGCGCCGGATGGGGTTGTTGACCGGCGTCCAGCCGGGAACTGGGTCCAGCAACCACAGGCGGGTCAGGTGATCGCGGTAGGTGATCGTCGTCGTCTTGGCTGGCTGTCCGCCATCCCCCGACGTCGTCGCGTCCAACAGCCGGGAGTATGCCGTGGTCGTGGACGATGCCGCCGCGTAGGCGGCCAGCCATCTGCGCAACGTCTCTGGACGACGGACCTCATACCCGAGATCTGGCAGATCGCGGTCGATGACGCGCAGCAGGTAGGCATCGAGCAGACCTCTGCGTAGGCGGTCGGGTGCGTTCATGATGCCCGGGTAGCCGCTGGTGACGATGGCGTCGGCGTAGTCGCCCAGGGCGAAGGCGGAAGACCCTGCGATGTCCTGCCGAGCACCACTGAGCAGGGTCGACAGCGAGACACTGGGAGTCACGACACCCCGTTCGTGCAGGCCCATCGGTCGCATTCGTAAAGACAGGATCCGACCCGCACCGGTGTGTGTCCCCGTGGCGTCTCGAGGGGTCGCTGAACCTGTCAGAAGATAACGACCCGGCGCGGCGCCGGCGTCAACCTGACGCCGCACCGAGTCCCAGACCTGCGGCACGTGCTGCCACTCGTCGATGAGGAACGTGCCCGATGGGAGTGTGGCGAGCCCGAAGTCAGCCTCGGCGACGGCACGCTGCGCAGGGTCATCCAGGAACCAGGCCCCGACCGCTCTGCGCTGGGCCGTGTCGGTCTTGCCGACGCCCTTCGGCCCGTCGAGTGCGATGGCCGGCGCGGCGGTCAGCAGCTCGTCCAGCTCCAGGTCGATGGTGCGTGGAAGGTACGCCACGTGCCTACCATAC
>CAYVEH010000470.1:0-1282 GCA_964450585.1 uncultured Ornithinimicrobium sp. | reverse complement strand
GCGCCAAACTGCCCGGCCATGGCATCAATGAGCCCGGTTTCCTGCAGCCGGGGCGGCCGATGAGCGCCATCGGCGGTTGATCCTCCTGGCCTCGGCGCACACCTGAGGACGGTCTGCGCTGCCCCCGGGGTTCCCGGCTCCGGGGCGCCTGTTCAGGGGCGCGTTGCTCCGGGGGCCGCACTGCTCCGGGCGCGTAGCTCAGGGGCGCGCGATCGTCAGCAGGCAGACCGCGTCGGTGACGGCGTCCACGTGGTGCCGCACCGGTGGGATCGGCAGCAGGTCGCCGGTCCGCAGCCTCCAGCGCTGCTCGCCAGCCACGAGGACCACCTCCCCGCGCAGACACTGCAGCGTCGCGGCCGGCGGAGCGTCGTGCTCCGGCAGCGGGCTGCCGGCGCGCAGCGCGAACAGCACGCCCTGCTGCAGCGGGCCGCGGATCACCGGCCGGGTGCGCAGCCCGTTCGGGCGCTCGGTGGCCTCCTGCAGCAACTCGGCGGCGAGCGCGTCGAGGTTCAGCGGCTCGGCGCGCTGCGGCTCGGCCATCGGCAGGCCGGCGTCGCTCACTGGGCGTCCCGACCGGCCGCCTCATCCAGGCGCCGCACCCCGTGCCAGAGACCCGGGATGATCGCGGCCGCGATGAGGGCCTTGACAATGCCGCCGGGGATGAACGGCCAGAGCCCCCAGGCCAGGGTCTGCTGCAGGTCGGCCCCGGTGACCACGGCCAACCAGGGCAGCCCGATGAGGAAGACGCTGCCCGACCCGGCCAGGAAGGTCGCTGCGGCCTGAAGGAACTTGCGGTCCCAGCTGCGCTGCGCCAGGTACCCGGTCAGTGCCGCCGCCAGGACGAAGCCGACGATGTACCCACCGGTGGAGCCCAGCAGCACGCCCAGCCCGTGCTCGCCGTCGGAGAACCACGGCACCCCGGCCACCCCGACGAGCCCGTAGAGCAGCATCGACAGGGCCCCGCGGCTGGCGCCCAGGGTGGAGCCGACTAGGAGCACCGCCAGGGTCTGTCCGGTGATCGGCACCGGCCACAACGGGACCGCGACCTGGGCCAGCAGCCCGGTGAGCGCGGCACCACCGGCGACCAGGGCCAGGTCGGTGACCAGACTGCGGGGCAGGACGTGGTCGGCGATGGTGGGACGGCCAGCAGCCAGCGAGATAGTCATGGGCTGATCGTAAGGGCCGCAGACCGCGTGGCACCATCAGAGGATGACTTCTGTTCCCGTTGCCCTGACGATCGCCGGCTCGGAGGCCACCGGCGGCGCCGGTGCCCAGGCCGACC
>CAYVEH010000469.1:0-1282 GCA_964450585.1 uncultured Ornithinimicrobium sp. | reverse complement strand
TGCGGCAGGACGCTGACAAACTCCTTCGCACTCTCAGCAAGGAACACGGAGTGACCGATCTTGAGCCACTTCGGGATCTGATCGCCGATGCAGTGAATCGTCCCTACCTGCCTCAGGAGGTGGCGGCCAACGACCTCGAGGGAGTTGTTTCATATATCCGTGAGAAGCATCCTCCCCTACATGAGGAGGTTTCCAATATCATGCGCGCTCACCCCAACGCCCGCACGCCGTATGCCGAACTCAAAGAGATGTATTCCTAGTTTCCGGTTTGCTGGTTCCTCAATCTGCCCACCTTCAAGGCCCGCCAAACGGTGCCATTACGGTACTGACTCAGTGGTCAGAGCATGCTGCTGACCTTGCACCTTGCGTGTGTGGCATTTCAGGCAACTAGTATGTGAAGCAAGAACGCGACTTCCCTACGTGGACACAGACTAGGGAGCGAAGAAGTTCCTTACTGCATTCTCATCGTAGAATCTTTCAATCCACTCTTCATTCCGTGAGTTTCCCATTTTGACCATGGAGCGGGGTTTCTTGTCAAGCGAGTCGAGACTCAGAGAATCCCTCAGAGCATCCAGATGGGGCATGGACCTATCGAACGCATAATCTTCATATACCAACTCGACGGGAGTGATGGAGTTCCCGGTGAAGAAGTTCACCCAGAATGCGTTAGCTGCTGCGATCGAGGCGACGTGCCTCAGTATGCGCCCTCCATCATACTTCGTGTTCTGATTGTAACCCGGGTCATAGCCGCGATGCGCCTTTGGGTCCGTGAAGTGCGCGCTATCATCTCCAGTGGCGTGCGCTACCCCGGTTTTTTCAGCCATAACCCTGCTGACCGCTTGGGCGACGACGTCCCGCCGCCTAATGAACACCCAAACAGCATCACCCACGGCAGCACGGAAATGTGGCAGGGGTCCAGTATGAACGTTGGCAGTACTGGGCAGTGCAGCGTCGATCCGTGCCGCCTGATCAGCCATTATCTTAACTGAGGTAACACCGTTCGGCGTTCTCCCTTTCTTGAACACTCTATCAAAATCAGCTTGAGTATATTCACGCTTACCCGGCTGCCAGGGAATAAAGTACTCCCCCGGGACGCCCAGGGATCCAGTATTGCGCATGTCCTCTACGACCATCGTCGAGCCACATCGCTGCGTTGCGCAGAGAACGACTCTTGCGGGCTTGGCTTCCGCCACGTGTACACCTCATCTCTCGTACAGGAATCGACGCGATGCGTCCCAGGCGCCGTCCAAGTACCTCAGTTTGGCATCCAGGAATCCCTTGA
>CAYVEH010000468.1:0-1285 GCA_964450585.1 uncultured Ornithinimicrobium sp. | reverse complement strand
GTGGAGCCGCCGAAGGCCATCACCACGGCGATCGCGTTCTCGAACGCCTCCTTGGTGAGGATCTGCCGGGCGGTGATGCCCTGCCGGAGCATGTTCACCACGGCCCGTCCGGAGGCGCGGGCGATGCCGTCCCGGCGACGGTCGGTGGCCGGCGGAGCCGCCGACCCGGGCAGTGCCATCCCGATCGCCTCGGCGACGGCGGCCATCGTGTTGGCGGTGTAGAACCCACCGCAGGCACCCTCACCGGGGCAGATCGCCCGCTCGATGGCGTCCACGTCGTCGCGGGACATCAGCCCCCGGGAGCAGGCGCCGACGGCCTCGAAGGCGTCGATGATGGTGACCTCCCGGGTGGAGCCGTCGGACAGCTTGGCCTGCCCGGGCAGGATCGTGCCGGCATACACAAACACCGAGGCCAGGTCGAGGCGGGCAGCGGCCATGAGCATCGCCGGCAGCGACTTGTCACACCCGGCCAGGAGCACCGAGCCGTCCAGCCGCTCCGCCGACATCACGGTCTCCACCGAGTCGGCGATGACCTCCCGGGACACCAGGGAGTAGTGCATCCCCTCATGGCCCATCGAGATGCCGTCGGAGACCGAGATGGTGCCGAACTCCAGCGGGTAGCCGCCGGCCTCGTGCACGCCGTCCTTGGAGGCGGCGGCGAGCCGCTCCAGGGACAGGTTGCAGGGGGTGATCTCATTCCACGAGGAGGCCACCCCCACCTGCGGCTTGGCGAAGTCCTCATCCCCCAGCCCGACGGCCCGGAGCATGCCGCGGGCTGCGGCACGCTCCAGACCGTCGGTCACGTCCCGGGACCGGGGCTTGGGGTCGGCATAGCCCGAGGCTGACCCCGTGCTGGCCCCGGCCGGAGCCCGGGAAGTGTCGGCCGAGGCGCTCCCCGTGGAGGCACGCCCGGTGGACTGGCTGGTGCTGGGCTCCCGGGCGGGTGCCCGGGAGGTGTCGGAGGTGCTGCTGGACTCCGACGCGGCGGCCCCGGCGGTGCTAGAGGTGGTACTCACCGTGCCGCGGTCCCCTCGACGTAGTCGGAGTCGTGCGACTTGACCCAGGCCATCATGTCCCGCAGTTCGCGGCCGACCTCCTCGATCGGGTGGGTCTCTCCCTCCTTGCGCAGCCGCTGGAACTCGGGGGCCCCGGCGTCCTGGTCGGCGATGAACCGCGCGGCGAACGAGCCATTGCGCACGTCCTCCAGCACCGCCTGCATGTTCTCCTTGACCTTGTCGTCGATCACCCGCGGGCCGGAGACGTAGTCGCCGTACTCGGCCGTGTC
>CAYVEH010000467.1:0-1290 GCA_964450585.1 uncultured Ornithinimicrobium sp. | reverse complement strand
GTGTAGCGACCGCAGAGGCGACCGGGCGCACCGGGTGGCGAGCTCACGGCATACTCCCGGTTGTGCCTTGACCTTCTCACCTGCGCGAGGCACACTGTTACTCAGAAGTAGGTACGCTCAGTACCGGGTACTTTGCGCAGGGGATCAGCACCGATTCACCGCGTCGGCACAGCACGAGGGAGCAGGACGATGAGCCACTACAAGAGCAACCTCCGGGATCTGGAGTTCAACCTGTTCGAGGTGCTGGGCCGCCAGGAGATCCTGGGGCAGGGCGCGTTCAGTGACTTCGATGAGGAGACCGCGCGGGACATCCTCAAGCAGGTCGCCACCCTCGCCGAGAACGAGTTGGGCGAGAGCCTGCTGGTCTCGGACCGCACGCCACCGGAGTTCGACCCCGAGACCGGCGAGGTCACTATGCCGGAGGCCTTCACCACGTCGTTCCTGGCCTGGCGCGAGGCCGAGTGGTGGCGCCTGGAGGTCAGCGAGGAACTCGGCGGCACGCGCGCCCCCGCCTCGCTGACCTGGGCGGTCTCGGAGATGGCGCTGGGTGCCAACCCGGCGGTGAAGATGTTCTCGGCCGGCTACACCTTCGCTGAGGTGCTGCGCGACCTGGGCACCCCGGCGCAGCGCACCCTCGCCCAGCAGATGATCGACAACCACTGGGGCGCCACCATGGTGCTGACCGAGCCAGACGCCGGTTCCGATGTCGGGGCGGGCCGCGCCAAGGCGGTGCAGGCCGAGGACGGCACCTGGCACATCACCGGCGTGAAGCGGTTCATCACCTCCGGGGAGGCGCCGTTCTACGACAACGTCATCCACTTCGTGCTGGCCCGTCCGGAGGGCGCCGGCCCCGGCACCAAGGGGCTGTCGCTGTTCATCGTGCCGAAGTTCCACATCGGTGAGGACGGCGAGCTCGGGGAGCGCAACGGGGTCCAGGTCGCCAACATCGAGCACAAGATGGGCCTAAAGGTCTCCACCACCTGCGAACTGCGCTTCGGTGAGGACGAGAACAACCCGGCCGTGGGCACCCTGCTCGGGGAGGTGCACGACGGCATCGCCCAGATGTTCAAGATCATCGAGTACGCGCGCATGCTGGTCGGCACCAAGGCCATCGCGACCCTGTCCACCGGTTACCTCAACGCCCTCGAGTACGCCAAGGAGCGGGTCCAGGGTGCCGATATGACGCAGATGACGGACAAGACCGCCCCCCGGGTGACGATCACCCACCACCCGGACGTGCGCCGCAGCCTGATGCTGCAGAAGTCGTATGCCGAGGGGTTGCGGGCGCTG
>CAYVEH010000466.1:0-1298 GCA_964450585.1 uncultured Ornithinimicrobium sp. | reverse complement strand
ACCAAGACCGAGCAGTCCGACCTGCTGCAGGCCATCCACGGCCGCAACGGGGAGTCGCCGGTGGCGGTGATCGCCCCGCAGTCCCCCTCCGACTGCTTCACCATCGCCATGGAGGCGGTCCGGATCGCCACGACCTACCGCACGCCGGTGGTGGTGCTGTCCGACGGGTACCTGGCCAACGGCTCCGAGCCGTGGCTGGTGCCGACCGTCTCCGAGTTGCCGGAGCTGCCGGTCGACTTCGCCACCACCCCCAATGACATCGATGCCCACGGTGAGCCGGTCTTCCACCCGTTCCTGCGCGACTCGACCACGCTGGCCCGCCCGTGGGCGGTGCCCGGTACCCCCGGGTTGGAGCACCGCATCGGTGGGATCGAGAAGGCCGACGTCACCGGGCACATCTCCTACGACCCGGACAACCACGACCGGATGGTCCGGCTGCGGCAGGCCAAGATCGACGGGATCGCGTCGACCATCCCGGACCTGGAGGTCGATGACCCCTCCGGCGACGCTCGGGTGCTGGTGCTGGGCTGGGGCTCGACCTACGGCCCGATCGCCGCCGCAGCCCGGCTGGTGCGCGCCACCGGCATCCCGGTGGCCCGAGCCCACCTGCGGCACCTGAACCCGTTCCCGCCCAACCTCGGCGAGGTGCTTGGCTCGTACGACCGGGTCATCGTCCCGGAGATGAACCTGGGGCAGCTCGCGCTGCTGTTGCGTGGCACGTTCCTGGTGGACGTGCAGTCCCACACCGCTGTGCGTGGCCTGCCGTTCCCGGCGGCCGAGCTGGCCGAGGTGCTGCACAAGGCGGTCGCTCAGACTCTGGAAGGAGTGCGCTGATGACCCTCGCATCCGGCACGCACGGCGTGCCCCGGCTCGGTGCCGAGGCACCGAAGCAGACCAAGAAGGACTTCACCTCCGACCAGGAGGTGCGTTGGTGCCCCGGTTGCGGTGACTATGCCGTGCTGGCCGCGGTCCAGGGCTTCCTGCCCGACCTGGGGTTGCGCAAGGAGAACATCGTCTTCATCTCCGGGATCGGCTGTTCCTCCCGGTTCCCGTACTACCTGGACACCTACGGGATGCACTCCATCCACGGTCGGGCCCCGGCGATCGCGACCGGGCTGGCCACCAGCCGGGAGGACCTGTCGGTGTGGGTGATCACCGGCGACGGTGATGCCCTCAGCATCGGCGGCAACCACCTGATCCATGCGATGCGGCGCAACGTCAACCTGACGATCCTGTTGTTCAACAACAAGATCTACGGGCTGACCAAGGGTCAGTACTCCCCCACCTCCGAGGTCGGC
>CAYVEH010000465.1:0-1305 GCA_964450585.1 uncultured Ornithinimicrobium sp. | reverse complement strand
CACCGCGCTGGGATTCGGGACGTTCACGCTGGCCGTGGCCGTGATGACCTAGCCCGACGAGCCATCACACCGGGGTGGGTCACCGACTGCGCCGACTGCATCAGTCGGGTGCCGTGGTGATCGTTCCCGCGGTGCCGTTGATGGTGACGCGGGCGCCGTCCTGGATGCGCGTGGTGGCCTCCGGGACGCCGAGGACGGCGGGAATGCCGCACTCACGGGCGACGATCGCGGCGTGGCAGAGCGCTCCGCCGGTCTCGGTGACGACTGCGGCGGCGATGCGGAACAGGGGGGTCCACGCCGGGTCGGTGTGAGGGCAGATGGCGACATCACCCGGCTGGAGTCGCGGAAAGTCGGACGGGCCGTGCAGCACCCGGGCGGTCCCGGTGACGCTGCCGTGAGACCCGGGTGTGCCGACCCAGGATGCCGCCCCGGCGGTAGGACCCGGTCGAGGCAGTGAGGGAAGGGGCGCGGTGATCGGTCGGGACTGGAGAATCCACACCTTCCCGGCCGCGACGGCCCACTCGACATCCTGCGGCTGACCGAAGATGTCGGCGATCCTGCCCCCGAGTGCCGCCAGACTCGTGGCCGTGGCATCGTCGACCGCTGGGAGCAGCTGGCGCTCCGGCGGCACGGCGCGGCTGATCAGCTCCCGGTCACCGCGGTCCAGGCGCCGCGTCTTGCGGACGACCCGGCGCCAGATGCCCCCGTCCGAGGCGATCTCGATGGTGTCCGGGGTGACAGTGCCTCCGACCACACTGGGCCCTAGACCCCAGCACGCCTCGATCACCGTGCTGCCGCCGGGTCGCGCCGGAGTGAACATCACCCCCGAGGCCTCGGCGTCGATATGACGTTGCACCAACACGGCCATCTGCGGCTCCAGGGCGGCAAACTTGCCGCCCATCTGGTGCCAGTAGTCGGCGGCGCGGGCCGAGGAGGCGGAGGCCCAGCAGGCCTGCACCGCCTCCGCCACGGCCCTGGTGCCCCGGACAGCCAGCACGCTCTGGTACTGACCGGCGGCCGAGCCCGAGCTGCTGTCCTCGCTGACCGCTGAGGAGCGGACGGCGACCGGCCCGGGACCCAACCGCGCCAGCTGCTCGGCGAGGGCGTCGCGCACCGCGTGCGACACCGGTTGACCGGAGGCGGCCCGCGCGGTCCGGTAGGCGGCAACGGGCACCACGAACCCATCAGGCACCGGGGGGCCATCCCTGAGAAGTGTGGCCAGGGCGGTGGCCTTCCCACCGCAGGAGTCGGCGCGCGCATCCCGCAGGATCGTGAGCATTCCGGTCATCCCCTCTCCATCGTGGT
>CAYVEH010000464.1:0-1316 GCA_964450585.1 uncultured Ornithinimicrobium sp. | reverse complement strand
GACTCTGCTGGGCCGGATCTACCGCACCAAGGCCCACGACTACCGGCAGTACACCAGGCTGCTCCGTTCGGCGCTCGACTCGGTCGAGGAGCAGGCCGCGGGCTCGGGCTGCAACGACTCCCCCGACGACCGGGTCGCCGCGATCGACCTCGCGGTCCACACCGCCCTGAGCTATCGACCCGCCGGAGCTGGACTCCTGGCCGACGACGACTGGGACGAGGTCGATCGCCGGTTCCTCGGGTGGGGCCTGGTCTCCCTGTCGTACGGGACCGCCCAGGGTCGACGCCGCTACGGGCCGCACCCAGATCGCGTGTCGACCGAGCGTCGACGTCACGCCGAGGCCACGCGCCCCACAACCAGCGACGACCCAGGTGCGGCAGAGTCCGCCAATCCCAGTGCCGAGGCACCTCCACTGCGCATCGACCCCTCGCTCTATGAGGGTGCTCCCCGCCTGGACGACCCCGCCCTCCTGGACCGGCCCTCACCCGTGCCTCCCCCAGACGACCGCAGCCGCTACACCCGGGTGGTGTTGTGGGACGACGATGACGACCCACCGCCGTTCTGAGCACCTGACCCACCGCGGATGGACCGGCCACGCCGACCTCGACCGCGTGGCAGCAACCCTCGACGAGGCGCTGCAACCGCTGGTCCAGGACGCGAACCCACCCGGCCTCGTCTGGGGCCTGGACCTCCACGGCACCCGACGCCTGGGAGCCCTGGGCCATCTCGATGCCAGTCAGAGGGTGCCTGCCCAGACCCACCACATCTTCCGAATCAGCTCCATGACCAAACCGCTGACAGCCGCAGCGGCCCTCTGCCTGGTGGAGGACGGCCAACTCGCCCTGGACCAGTCGATCGATGACCTCATCCCAGAGCTGGCTGACCGCCCCGTGCTGCGGCACCCCGGTGCAGATCTCACCGACACCGAGCCGGCAGTTCGATCCATCACCGTGGAGGATCTGCTGACGTTCCGTCTGGGGCACGGCGTCGACTTCGCGACGATGGGAGACCCCACGCCACTGGACGAGCGTCTCGAGGAGCTCGGGTTGACGCTGGGCCCGCCCAACCCACAGCGCCACCTGGCCGCCGATGACTGGATGGCCCGGCTCGGCCGGGTCCCGTTGCGCGATCAGCCCGGCCACCGGTGGCTCTACAACACCGGAGCGGAGGTGCTCGGTGTCCTGGTGGCGCGCGCCTGCGGCACCTCCCTCAGCACGTTTCTGCGGCAACGAATCCTTGACCCGCTCGGCGTGCCGGACACCGGGTTCTGGGTGCCTGCCGAGTCCCTTCCACGGTTCGGCGCCTGCTTCGCGGCC
>CAYVEH010000463.1:0-1319 GCA_964450585.1 uncultured Ornithinimicrobium sp. | reverse complement strand
GCCCAGCGCGGATCCACTCCCAGGTGCTGCCGCGCCGCCCGGTCCGCCAGCCCCACGTCGTAGACCACCCGGCCGCGCACATCCCGCGGCCCGGCGTTGGCCAGGATGATGACCTGCTCGGTGCGGATCGGCGGCAACTGGTCCGCGGCGGCCTGCAGCACGCCCGCGTGTCGAAACAGCACCAGCCGGGCGGTGATCGGTGCCGACCCGATGAGCAGGTCGGCCTGCTCGGCCCGGATCAGGGCGGCCAGCGTCGGGTTGATCGGGGTGACCCGGGCCACCAGGGGACCGTTCAGGTGCACCAGCCCCACGCGGTACCCCGCGGCGTGCAACGCCTCCACCTCGGCGGCGATGCTGTGGGAGGTTCCGCCCGGGAAGCGCAGGTCGGAGACGAGGAGCACGTCGACGTCACGGCGGGTGAGGCTCATGGTGCCCACATCCTGCCACGTGACGACGCGGCCGAGGACCGGGTTCGCCGGTGGCTGCTGCGATATGCTGCCGTGCACCTCCGGAGCGACCGGATGGCGGGCGCCTGCTGTGGTGCCGCCACGGGGGTGGACCGAGGGCGCCCCACCGTCCGGAACACAGACCACAGACACGCAAGGAGCACTTCGTGGCCGTAGACGCCGTCATCATCGGCCTGGGATACGTTGGTCTGCCGTTGGCCCAGGAGGCCACGCGCGCAGGGTTGACCATCTTGGGCTACGACCTCAATCAGGGCGTGGTCGATGCGCTGAATGCCGGGACCTCCCACATCGATGACCTGTCCGATGCCGACATCGCCGAGATGGTCGCCGGAGGGTTCCGGGCCACCACGGATGAGTCTGAGATCGCCACGGCACAGGCGGCCGTGATCTGCGTGCCCACCCCGTTGTCCGAGGAGGGCGGGCCGGACCTGCGGGCCGTCGAGGGTGCGGTGGCCGCGGTGGCGCGGAACCTGCAGCCCGGCATGCTGGTGATCCTGGAGTCCACCACCTACCCGGGCACCACCGATGAGGTCGTCCGACCGATGCTGGAGGCCGGCGGGCTGGTGGTCGGCACGGACTTCCACCTGGCCTTCTCCCCGGAGCGGATCGACCCGGGCAACAAGACCTTCGGCGCCAAGAACACCCCGAAGGTCGTCGGTGGTCAGACCCCGGCCTGCACCGAGGCGGCCGCCCAGTTCTACGGCCGGTTCGTGGACACCATCGTGCGGGCCAAGGGCACCCGGGAGGCCGAGACGGCCAAACTGCTGGAGAACACCTACCGGCACATCAACATCGCGCTGGTCAACGAGATGGCCCGGTTCTGCCACGAGCTGGGCATCGACCTGTGGGACG
>CAYVEH010000462.1:0-1321 GCA_964450585.1 uncultured Ornithinimicrobium sp. | reverse complement strand
GGCAGGTACATCGGGTCGTCGTCGGCGGTGCCGGGGGTCCAGTGGATGAGGTCGTCGCTGGTGGCCCAGTAGATGCCGCCCTCGCCGAAGTACATCCACCACTTCCCGTCGATCTGCTGGGGCACGATCACACCGGCTTTCGACCAGTTGTGGCCGCGCGGGTCCATGACCTTGAAGGTGTCGAAGTCCTCGAACAGCGGGCCGTGCTTGGTCCAGGTGCGCAGATCGGGGGAGGTGGCCAGACACAGCTGTGCCATCGTCCGGTCCCAGCCGGTGTAGGTGAGGTAGTAGGTGCCCTCGATGTAGGCGATGCGTGGGTCCTCGCATCCGAAGCGCTCGTAGTCGTGCTCGGGGGAGAGGATCGGGGCGTCCTCGCGCTCGAAGGTGTACCCGTCATCGCTGAAGGCGATGCCGATATGGGAGACGATGTCCTCGGCATGCGCCCGGTACAGCAGCACCACCTGGTCGTCGATCACCAGGGCGGCCGGGTTGTAGAGATTCGCGGACTCCCACGAGTCGCCCTTGGGGCGCAGGATCGGGTTGTTCTCGAAGGGGACGAACGGGCCGAGCGGGAAGGTGGCTTCGCCGAACAGGGACACGGTGGACATGCTTCTCCTAGTGAGGGTGCGAGGTGGGTCGGAGGAAGGGCTCTCAGCCCTTGACTCCGGAGCTGATGTCGGAGGCGCGGAAGTACCGCTGGAAGAACACGAACAGCAGCACGACGGGGAACGCGAGGGTCGCCGCGCCGGCGAGGATCGCGCCGTTGGGGTTCGTGGCTGTCTGCGAGACGTTCGCGATGTAGTTCGCCAGCGCCACGGCCAGCGGCTGCAGCTCGGCGTTCTTCGTGATCAGGAACGGCCACAGGAATTCGTTCCACGGTCCGATGAAGGTGATCAGGGCGACCGTCGCAACGGCCGGTTTCACCAGGGGGACCGCGATCGAGGTCATGATTCGCAGTTCGGAGGCGCCGTCGATGCGGGCGGCTTCGAACAGGGACTCGGGCAGGGACATGAAGAACTGGCGGAAGATGAACACGGCGGTGGTGTTGATCAGGAACGGCAGGATCATGCCCAGGTACGAGTCGCCGAGCCCGTAGGTGCGAGTGACCTGCACGTACAGCGGGATCATCAGCAGTTGGAAGGGGATCGCCTGTACTCCCAGCATGATCGCGAACAGTGCGCCGCGCCCCCGCCACTGGAGGCGGGAGAGGGAATAGCCGGCGGCGAGGCCGAAGGTGAGGGTGCCGGCGAGCACGCCGAGGGTGAAGACCAGCGAGTTCGCCAGCGAGCGGAGCAGGTTCAGTCGCGCGTTGATGTCCGTG
>CAYVEH010000461.1:0-1321 GCA_964450585.1 uncultured Ornithinimicrobium sp. | reverse complement strand
CGGCATACCTGCTGTTGGGGCGGCGCGACTTCGGGGCGAGCCTGGTGGCGGCACGCCCCGGACCGGCGCAGGGCACGGCCTTCCTAGGGACCCCGGTGGGCGTGGCCACCCGCCTGCAACGGGGCGGAGCCCTGGGGTGGGGCGTCGGCATCCTGCTGTTGGGCATCGTGAATGGTGCGTTCGCGCAGGCCCTGATCGATGCCGGCGAGGACATGCCTCCGGCTTTGCGCGAGATGTTTGGCACCGAAGGGCTGCTTCTGGGGTATGCCGCGTTCCTGGCTTCCTTTGTCAGCGTCCTGATGGCCGGGTATGCCGTGTTCGCCCTGCAGACAGTGCGCACCGAGGAGCTGCGGGGTCGCGGGGACCTGGTGCTGGCCACCCCGGTGGGGCGCAGCAGGTGGTTGGGCTCGCACGCGGTGGTCGTGACCGCCGCGGTGCTCCTGATCAGTGCCCTCACCGGGCTGAGCACCGGGGTTGCTGCGGCGGCAGTCACCAGGAACTGGGCCGTGTTGGGTGATGTGCTGGCCGCGCACCTTGCCCTCCTGCCCGCGGTGCTGCTGGTGTTGGCCCTGGGCACGGCTCTGCTCGGGTGGTTGCCACGGGCCCTGGCCCCGGTGGGCTGGGCCGTGGTGGCCCTCTGTGCCATCGTGAATTTCTTCGGGGAGCTGTTGCAGTTGCCGGACTGGTTCACCGCCCTGGCACCGTTCAGTCACCTGGCGGAGGTCCCGGTCGAGGGTTTCGACCTGGCGCCCTTCCTGGTGCTGATGGTGCTGTCGGTGGTGATCGCGGGCATCGGACTGCTCGGCATCAAGCGCCGGCAGATCAACGTGCGGTAAGAGTGATCTGTCAGAGTCGGTGACTGCTGCACACACTCGCGCCGGAGGAGCACGATGACACCGACTGACGACCCGTTGGCTTTTGCCCAGGGCATCCTGACCGCGCAGCCGTTCAGTGAGCTGATCGGAGCACGCATCACCGAGTTCGGCGACGGGCTCGCCACCCTCGAGGTGCCGGTCCGCGACGGGCTGCGCCAACAGTTCGGTGTCGTCCACGGCGGTGTCCTGGCCTATGCCGCGGACAACGCGATCACCTTCGCTGCGGGCAGCGTGCTCGGCCCACGGGTGCTCACCGCGCAGGTGTCGATCGACTACCTGCGGCCGGTGCGCGAGGGGGTGCTCACTGTGACTGCTCGGGTGGTGCACGCGAGCCGCCGGCTGGCGGTGTGCCGGGCGGACCTGAGCGTGGTCGGCGACTCCCGCCTGTGCGCCGTCGCCCACGGTCGAGTGCACACCGCCGACCCGGAGCGCGACGAGGAAGCGAC
>CAYVEH010000460.1:0-1322 GCA_964450585.1 uncultured Ornithinimicrobium sp. | reverse complement strand
GGTAGCGGAGCTGTCCGAGGAGCGTCAGACCGTCACCGACCTGGGGCTCATCTAGCCAGGATCGCAGGGATGTCGGTGAGCATCCGGCGATCGTCGGGCGGTCGACCGGTGCTCACCGGATGATCAACGAGGCGCTGAGCACGGCCACCGCCGATGCCATCGCCAGCAGGCTGAGCACGTCCCAGGCACGCGAGCGCACCAGCAACCCGCCCACCGCCCCGCGGGGCACGACCAGCCGCAGCAGGGCGCACAACACCAGGGTCCCGGCGATCACGTAGCCCGAGCCCCGCACGTTGCCGTTGAAGAGCACCAGCAGGGCCACCACCAGCCCGGCCGACAGGACCCACCACAGGCCGAGCGGCTGCCGCCCCCAGTTGGCGGGGCGTCGCGCGGGGGGTGGGTCCGCCGGGTGCTCGGCTGCGCTCACCGGGCCGGCTCACCCTCCCGGGCCCGGCCGGCCCGCGCCGCCTGCGCCTCCGCGGCCGCAACGACGTTGGTCAACAGCATCGCCCGGGTCATCGGCCCCACTCCCCCCGGGTTCGGGGAGATCCAGCCGGCGACCTCGCCGACGCCCGGCGCCACGTCACCGGCGATCTTGCCGTCCCGGCGGGCGACCCCCACATCCAGCACCGCCGCGCCCGGTCGCACCATCTGCGGGCCGATCAGGTCCGGCACCCCGGCCGCCGAGACGATGATGTCGGCGCGTCGGGTGTGCCCAGCCAGGTCCCGGGTGCCGGTGTGGCACAGCGTCACCGTGGCGTTCTCGGAGCGTCGGGTCAGGATCAGGCCCAGCGGACGGCCCACCGTCAGGCCCCGCCCGACGACCACCACCTCGGCGCCGGCGATCTCGACGTCGTGCCGACGCAGCAGCTCGACCACCCCGTAGGGGGTGCACGGCAACGGAGCCGGCTGGCCCAGCACCAGCGAGCCCAGGTTCACCGGGTGCAGACCGTCGACGTCCTTGCCCGGGTCGATCCGCGACAGGATCGCGAACTCGTCCAGACCGGTGGGTTGCTGGACCAGGAAGGCGGTGCACCCCGGGTCGGCGTTGAGCTCATCGACCACCGCCTCCACCTCGGCCTGGCTGGAGCCGGCCGGCAGGTCACGGCGGATCGAGCGCACGCCGATCTCGGCGCAGTCCTTGTGCTTGGCGTTGACGTACCAGGTGCTGGCCGGGTCATCGCCCACCAGGACGGTGCCCAGCCCGGGCACCACACCCTGCTCAGCCAGCCGAGCCACTCGGGACCGCAGATCGGTCTTGATGTCAGCCAGGGCGGCCCGACCGTCGAGGATGCGCGCAGTCATGGGCGACAGTCTATGGG
>CAYVEH010000459.1:0-1327 GCA_964450585.1 uncultured Ornithinimicrobium sp. | reverse complement strand
GCACGCCCTCACTGGCCTGGCCGTCGACCTGAAGGGCCTGGGCACCGAGCTCATCCAGCGTCGCCTGGGCACCGTCTCCGCCAACCAGGACCACACCGGCGATGTCGCCTCGGTCAACCAGCTCTCCCACTGCAGATGCCAGGCCCCGGGCGATGCGCCGGGCCACGGCCGCCTGGTCCGCACCGGTGACGCGCTGCGCACTGGGCTGCAGCAGGATGACCTGTGGCTCCCGACCGGTCACCATCTCCCCGTGGCGCACCTGCCACGGACCATCGGGCTGCAGTTGGTGACGCAGGACGCGGCCGGTGAACGACTCACACAGGTGCTCGGCCTGGCCCAGGGCGACCTCGTTGAGCGAGGTTATGCACACGATTAGTGGGCCCGTCCCGGCGGACTCGGGCACGCGCGTAGGCAGTGCGCGGGTGGTGAGCCAGGCAGCAGCAAGGTGGCGTGCCCAGCCGGCGGAGCCGACGCAGACGACAGGCCGTTCGACCAGGTCGACGGCCTGGGTCAGCCGCTCCAGGTCAACGTCGTCAACGGCGTCCACGATCACCCGGGTCGCTCCCGCACGCGCCGCCTCCGAGATGCGCTCGGCCAGGGCGGTGGCCGTCGGTGCTGTGCCCAGTGCGGCACCCTGTCCGATCAGCGCAGCCAGCTCGGCGGTCTGCACCGGCGTGACCGGATCGAGGCCGGCCTCGGACTGGTCCAGCGGCACGTCGTTGACCAGCACCTTCCCGTCAAGCACGGTGCGTCCCATCCGGGGATAGGCCGGACAGATGACAGCCACAGCATCAGGGTGCTCGGTGCGCCACCCGGCCAGCGCACCGGAGATCTGTCCGGAGACGCTGCCGCGCACCGTGGAGTCGATCTTGAGATAGAGCCGCTCGACCCCAGCCACAACCTGCTCGACCACCGCCTGCTCAGTCGTTGCCGAGGCCTCGCTGGCCGGCTGCGGCCGGGTGTCCAGGGACCGTGCCAGTGCGACCCCGGAGCTGTGGTTGCTCCCCTCGGTGGGCAGTTGGTCGGAGAGGAGCAGGTATGCCGACCAGCCGGCCACGCGGAACTGGACGACGGTGTCGGTGGCTCCGGTCAGGTCGTCGGCGAGCACGCTGACGATGGGGCGGGTCTGCCTCGACGGGCTGCGGGATGGCGTCATCGGACTACAGTTTCGGCTCGCTGACTCCCAGATCCATCTCATCCAGCGCGGCGATCTCCTCCTCGGAGAGGAGGCCGCCTTCCCGCTTGAGCGCCCAGGATGCCAGCAGCGGCGCTAGGATCGCGCTCACCAGCACGGCGGCCGCGACCTGCGCAGTGGCCGTGTCGACAT
>CAYVEH010000458.1:0-1327 GCA_964450585.1 uncultured Ornithinimicrobium sp. | reverse complement strand
ATGAGCCGGTTTCGGCCTCTTGACTTTATTCCTACTCTGGCTACGCTATGAGCATCATTGGGGGGGCAGACAGGAGGCCTTCCCGTAGGAACTTGGGAGGATCCGATCATGTGGAAGAGACTGGCTCCAGCGGCCATCGTTGTCGCGCTCTTTTTTGGTCCAGCCACGATGCCCGCCATGGCGGGCACTGAGACCGGCTCGGCGACATGCAATTCCGCAAACCCAGTCGCGGTGTTCGGGAAGCAGCAGAGTCTGACGACGATGACACTCAAGGTTCGGGGGGTGACCTTCTATAGTAAGGCGACCCAGTATACTGGCTACGGCTATTCGCCCTACGCGTCGGGTTCGTGGAGCGCTGAGTCTGTTTGGCTCGACAAGGCCGGTACGTTCGCCTTCTGCGCGACATCGTGAGAATCGAAAGAACTCTCGGGCCTGTGCCTGGCTTGTGTCAGCAGAATCGCTCGGTCGGATTGCTGGTAACCCTTCTGATTGTTTGCATGGGCGCTGCGTTAGCAGGGTGTGAGTCACAGGATCGAGACCCACGTCAGGAAGCACTGGAAGGCTCTCCTGAGCGTTCGACTGAAGATGGGGCGCGCTCAACGCGGGCAGGCGAGGAGCGGACGCCCGAACAATGGGACCCCAAGGAGTGGAAACCGACCGTCTCGATCACGATCGAAGCGCTAAGCGATGCCGAGCGCGAGGCATGGCGCGAGAATTACCTCGCGAGCCTCGCTGATGATCTGGGTGGGCCAGCCCCCGCGGTGGAACTGCAGCGCTGGGTGGAGCCGAACGCAGAGTGGGACCAGGCGATGTCGGATTGCATGAGTCAGTCTGGGTTCCCGGTCGAGGTTGATGCTGGGAGCATTAGTTATCCTAGGGGCGTGCCTCCGGCTGATCAGATGTCGGCATGGGACTTGGCCTGGTATACGTGCAATGCACGGTTCACTCCCGACCCGGACTATTCGCAAGACTGGACGGAGGAGCAGATCGGACTCGTGTACGATTATTGGGACCAGTATTTTATCCCCTGTATGGAGGCGCATGGAATTGCGGTGAATCGAACGCAACAGCCGAGCCGAGAGAATTTCATCAGCACGTTCTTCACGCCTGAGAGAACCTGGTGGCCCAGTGAATACCTGACGTTGGTCCCAGAGTCTCAGCGCGATCAGATGGAATCGGTGTGCCCACCCTTGCCGCCCACGGACGTCTTCTACGGCGCGGCATCCGAGCGGTGATGAAGGGCGGTGGCACGGTCACGATCGGGTCACGGTTCTAGCGATCCTTTGGTCGCGAGGCTCCGACAGGTGGGCTTCCCCTCGTATCTTAG
>CAYVEH010000457.1:0-1331 GCA_964450585.1 uncultured Ornithinimicrobium sp. | reverse complement strand
GACGATGGAGACCGCGAGCACCGCCAGGTGCAGCGGCCACAATCGCAGAAGTGCTCCGATGGACTTCATGCGTCCTCCTGGGCCAGTGGGGTCGATGTCCTGGACCGTAGGAGCCCGCCGGGTGTTCCACAAGACCTCAACTATGTCCCCAGGGTGTTGCCCATAAGGCAACACTGTGCTGTAGCGAGGCGGTGGCCTGAGCCGGGTGATGTGGGGTGAGCGGCAGCACTGCACGGTATGCGGAGGGGGGCGGGCGGTGCCTTCACCTCCGGGTGGTCTGGGGCCGGCGGAACATCCCCTCGGCCACCGCGCCGGTGAGGGCCGCTGCTGCGGGCAGCAGTCTGCGACTCCGCCGCACCAGGAGTTTGGCCTGCACCCGGGATATCTGTGGGTCGGCGACCGGGATCGCCACCAGTGCGCCGGAGTCCAGGAAGCGGGCGATCGCGACCTCCGGCAGCAACCCGATGACCTCTCCGCCCAGGATCGCGGCGATGAGCAGCCGTTGCGACTCACACTCGAGTCGGGTGCGCACGCTGACCCCGTAGGCACGCAGCAGCTGATCGTGCAGGGTCCGCATCCCGAACCGGTCGGGCATGATCGCGAAGGCCTGCCCCGCCAGGTCCTCCGGGGCCACCTCGCCACGTCGGCCCAGGGCGTGGTCGGGGCGGCAGACCAGCCGCAGCGGCGCGGCCTGGGCCGCCACGACCTGGATATCCTGCTCAACCCTCGGGTGCAGCGCCACCGCAAGGTCGGCCCGGTCGGTGCGCACATCCTCGATGAGGGCGTCGGTGCCGCCGGTGCGCACGTGCACGGTCACCCCGGGGTGGTCCTGCAGGAAGCCGCCCAGGACCAGGCGCCACAACTCGGAGACGAACCCTTCCCCGGAGGCGATGGTGACCTCACCCCGGGCCAGGCCGCGCAGCTCATCCAGTCTGGTCTGCAACTCAAGATCCAGGTCCTGGCGGTCCTGTGCCTGCGCCGCGATGACTCGTCCTGCCTGGGTCGGGACGACTCCCTGGGGGCCGCGCTCGAAGAGTTCCATCCCGACCGCCCGCTCCGCGGCGACGATGGTGCGCTGGACGGCGGATGGCGCCAGGCCCAGCGACCGTGCCGCGGCGCGGATGGACCCCTGCTGTGCCACCGCCGCGATGTACCGAATCGTTCGCTCGTCCACCACAGTCAACAACCTGCCACACCAGCAAGCGTCA
The DNA here is from genome assembly GCA_964450585.1 of uncultured Ornithinimicrobium sp. Taxonomy (GTDB): domain Bacteria; phylum Actinomycetota; class Actinomycetes; order Actinomycetales; family Dermatophilaceae; genus Ornithinicoccus. Next base: position 123 of record CAYVEH010000457.1, on the reverse strand, counting down.
GCACGCCTGGGTGAGCGGGTCGAGGACAGCGATGCGGGCGGTGCTACTCCTGTGCCGGATCCTCCCATGAGTCCTCCGCCTCGTCCTCCAGCGTGACCACGCCCTCCTCAGGCCGCGCGATCT
>CAYVEH010000456.1:0-1334 GCA_964450585.1 uncultured Ornithinimicrobium sp. | reverse complement strand
AGAGCATCCGCCTTGTAAGCGGACGGTCGCGGGTTCGACTCCTGTCGGGGGCTCCGACCTCAGCGGCACGTCACCCGGTCCGGCCTCACTCCGCGGTGTCCGGGCTCTCCAGGTGGATCGTCACCTCACCCTCGGCGCGCAGGTCGTCCACCATGGTCTGCACCGCCTCGTTCTCCCGCTCGGTGGTCAGCTGCTCGGCCACCTGGTCCTTGACCTCGTCAAAGGCGGGCACCTCCGGAGCCCCGGAGCCGGACTCGGCGCCCCCGCCGCCCTGCTGGGCGACCAGGTCGTCATAGCGCTGACGGACCTCCTCCTCGGTCGGCTCCTTGACCTTGGCCTCCTGCTCGATCAGCCGGTCGATGGTGACCATCCGCTCCACCTCGACGTGCACCTGGTCGGCGGACATCCCCTGCTCCTCCAGCGCGGCGAGGAACTCGCCCGTGGAGGGCATCCCGTTGCCGCTGGCCAGCTCCTCCAGCTTGGCATCGATGTCCTGGTCGCTGGCCTCGATGCCGTGCTCGGCCGAGGCCTGCATGAGCAGCTCGCTGCTGACCAGGCCCTGCACCGTCTGCTCGCGCAGCGCCGCCTCATCCACCGGCTGGCCGGTGGCCTGGGCCTGCATCGCGGCCTGCTCGAACGAGGGGGTGTAGGCCTGACTGAACTCATCCTTGGTGATCTCGATGCCGTTGACCTCGGCCACCACCTCGGGCACGTCGGAGAGGTCGGGAGTTGCAGCCTGCTCCGGTCCGCCGGTGCTTGCGGCGCCATCGGTGGACTCGGTACCGTCGGGGCCTGCGGTGCCGGCTGCCTGATCGGAGTTGCCCGATGCCTGGCTCGATTCAGCTCCGTCGGTGCCCGAGTCTGAGTCGCTGCTGCACGAGGCAGCGCCCAGCAGGCAGACGACCAGACCAATGCTGGTCATCAACGTCTTTTTCCGCATGATTCCTCCCTGCTATCAAGTGGCCGGTCAACGTATCACGCGCTGATAAATTCCCTTTTCCAGGAATTCTCAGACTTCGGTCAGGAATCTCTTCAGAGAATGGGTGGCACGTTCAACCCAAGGGCGGACGCTTTCCGATGAGAGCCCGCACAGCACGGATCTCCTGAGCCTGCGGGAGTTGTCGTCGCCCCAGCCGGTCGGCCAGGTCGCGGGCGGCCTCCTGGGCCGGGGCAACCCGGGGCAGGGCCTCGCCCGGCGCGGACTGGGAGGCGGTGGCCAGCACGGTGAACCCCAGCCAGGCCGCGGCATCCCGCAGCGGCAGCAGGTCGTTGATCCGGTCCGGCTCATCGCGGATCGCCCGACCGGCCATGGCCGAGAGCTCCTGCAGCTCCAG
>CAYVEH010000455.1:0-1340 GCA_964450585.1 uncultured Ornithinimicrobium sp. | reverse complement strand
GCAGCATCACCACACCGTGCACGTCGACCGGACCGACCCCCTTGGCGTGCAGCGCGGCCAGCGCGCCCGGGTGGTCGGCCAGCAGCACCTCGAGGTCACCGGGGCTCACGGCGCGACCACCGCCGGCTCCACCACCACGTCGGTGGTGAGGGAGTTCGCGATGAAGCACCGCTGATGGCCCTGCTGCACGAGCCGGGCCACCTCGTCGGGGTCGGCGGCGGTGGTGATGCGCGGCCGCAACGTGATGCGGGAGATCCGAGCCGGGGTGTCCGCCTCATCCATGAACCCCTCGGCCTCGTCCTGGTAGCCGACCACGTCCACGCCGGCACGGGCGGCGGCTCCGAGGAAGGACAGTAGTTGGCAGGACGAGGCCGCCGCGACCAGCAACTGCTCGGGGTTGAGCAGATCCGGGTCGCCGCGGAACGCGGGGTCGGCGCTGAGCGGTAGTTCGGTCCTGGCCGGTGGAGCCGAGACGGTGTGCTCGCGGTGGTAGCCGCGGATCCCCTCGGCGGTGGAACCGCTCCAGGTGAGGTGGGTTGCATAGGTGTGGATCGTCATACCGAGAATCTAGGACCGCAACGATTCGTTCAGAGCCGAACTGTCCCAGCTCTTCGATGTCGAGATGAACCGTGACCTCTCGGTACTCGGCAACGCGCTGTCCGCGCCGGCCCGTTCCACCATGCTCAACCTGCTGATGGACGGCTCCCAACGCCCGGCCAGCGAGCTGTCGACGGCCGCCGGGGTGAGCGCCTCCACGGCCAGCGAGCACCTGGCCGTGCTGCGTGAGGCCGGGCTGATCCGGTGTATGCCGCACGGTCGCCATCGCTTCTACACGGTGGCCAGTGCGGAGGTCGCTGCGGCACTGGAGCACCTGGGGCGGTTGTGCCCGACGATTCCACCGGTGTCCTATCGACAGAGTCGGGATGCGCGCGGCCTGGCGCGGGCCAGACTCTGCTATGACCACCTGGCCGGGCAGCTTGGGGTGGCCCTGGCCGAGGGGATGACCGCCGCCGGATGGGTCGCGGAGGGCCTGACGGAGGTGACCGAGGCCGGGGCAGCGCACCTGGAGTCACACGGTGTTGACGTGACGGTCCTGCGGGGGCGACGCCGGCCGGTCATCCGGCCGTGTGCCGACTGGACGGAGCGCCGTCCCCATATCGCCGGCGCCCTCGGCGCGGCCCTGGCCGACGTGTTTCTCCAGCAGGGTTGGGTCGAGCGGACCCGTCACCGGCGGGGGCTGGCGGTCACACCAGACGGGGTGCGCGCCCTGCGCTCCGTCTGGCAGGTTGAGCTGCCGACCTAGCGGGGCGGGGTGTCCGTGGACGGGCCGGTCACGCGGC
>CAYVEH010000454.1:0-1348 GCA_964450585.1 uncultured Ornithinimicrobium sp. | reverse complement strand
GGCCCGCACCTGGTGGCTCTCCGGGGAGCAGACCGAGCCGGGGTTTGGCAGCACCTTGGAGATTGTGGTCGCCGACGACGGCCTGCTCCCGGGCCCTGGTGGGCAGCTGGCCCTCACCGGGCCGGTGGGGCGCGGTTTCGGGGTGCCGACCTCCCCGGTGCCGGCGGTGGTCCTCACCGAGGGGGTCGCGGCTGGGGCCGCGCGGTGGTTGGCCGAGCGACTGCAGGCGGCTGGGTGCCCGGTGCACCTGGTGTCGGTGGCCTCGGACCCCGAGGAACATCTGGATCTGGTGCGGGTACGGCGGGTCGCCGACGGGGTGCTGCTGACCGACCGGGAGGGGGTGGCTGCGGCGACCAGGTCGCTGGCCCGGTCCGCCCAGCCTGCGGTGCTGTATGCCGTGGGTCCGCTCTGGTTGTCCGCCCTGGTGGCTTCCGTCGCCGGTGAGCTCGGTGTGGTGAGCCAGGTGATGACCCTGGAGCTCGGTGCCCCCGGAGTCTGCGGTCACGGCCTGTGTGGCGCCTGCGACCTGCCGCTGGCCGCTGACCCGACGGGGCCGCGCCTGCGTCCCTGCCTGCAGGGGCCGGTGCTGCGCGCGGACCTGGTGGCCTGGGAGGCCTGCTGATGACCCCCGCTCTGCCCCGGGTCACCGCCGCCACCGGGTGCGCAGGCAGCGGCCGGGAGCTGGCCCGGTTCGGTGACTTGTCCGCCCTGGACGCCGTGCAGCTGGGCCCGGTGGGCCTGCCGGAGCCGACCGCACCCCGGGCCCGGTTGACCCCCAGCCCGTCCGGGCTGGTGCACAGCCCCGCACCGGTCATCCCGGTGCAGCAGGTGGTCACGGACCTGTTGCCCTGGTGCGCGGCTCGTGGCCTGCGCGTCATCTGCGCCGTCCGGGCCGGCACCGTCGGGGTGCTGGCGGACATCCTGCAACAGTTGCGTCGGGCCCTGGACTTCACCGCGGTCATCGGCCTCGAGATCGACCTGGCTGCCGTCCGCCAGCACACCCGACCGGCCGTCGGCGCGCTGCCCACCAGCGACCCGGTGAGCAGCTGGTCGGCCGACCCGCAGGGGTGTCTGAAGCTGGTTGCCGAGGCCCGGGAGCTGCTGCCCCGAGACCTGCTGCTGCTGGCCAAACTGGGCGGTGAGTGTCCCGATCCGGTGGCCACCGCCAGGGCCGCCGTGGGCGGCGGTGCCCGCGCGCTGGTGCTCAGCGGTGCCGTGCCCGCCCTGGGACCCGGTCACTATCTCGTCGGTCCGGCCGTCGGGCCGGTCACCCTGGGGCTGGTGCAGACCATCCGGGAGGCGATGACGGCCGGTCGCATCCCCCAGGTCCCGCTCGTGGCGGTGGGCG
>CAYVEH010000453.1:0-1358 GCA_964450585.1 uncultured Ornithinimicrobium sp. | reverse complement strand
CTGATCGCCGGGATGCGATCGGGGGTGAAGTACTCCAGGGCCACTCGCTGACCGACATACTGCGGCCACGGAGGTGACACGTCGAAACGGCGCGCGCCATCGGCCAGGTCCACCGTAGGACCGTACCCGGACCGGTCCAGATCACGCCCCGAGAACCACGAGGTGTGCACTGGGGCCAGGTCGCTCAGCGCCCGCTGGCTCAAGCTGGTCATGGTGACCCCACGCGGGGTGCACAGCCACTTGTAGGTGGCGCACACCGTGACGTCGAAGTCGTTGGGGTCGAAGCTCTCCCCCGGCCCCATGGGCAGCCATCCCGCGGCCTGCGTGGTGTCCACATAGGTCCAGGCGCCCACCTCGGCGGCGGCCTCCCGCACCGCGGCGGCATCCACCAGCGCTCCGTCGGCGGACTGCACCAGGGAGAACGCCACCAGGCCCGTCTGGGGCCCGACCTCCTCAGCCAACGCGGACAACGGCACGTGCCGGATGCGCAGTTCTGGGCTGACCACACTGACCGAGAACGGGAAGACGACCGAGCCGAAGTCCCCGTCGATGCACAACACCTCGCGTCCGGCAGCGATCCGCGGCAGGTTGGCCGCCACCGCTGAACTGGTCACCGACGTCTGCGAGCCCACGCTGATGGCACCGGGGTCGACCCCGATGAGGTGTCCAAAGGCCGCCCGAGAACTCTCCACCGGGTTGTCGATCGGCTCGCCGGCAAACCGTGCCTGCACCGCCTGCACGACGGCATCGCGGACGGCACGGCTGTGCCGCCCGCTGCTCGCGGTAGCCAGATACCCGGTGACTGGACCGAAATCGGCCGCAGCCTCCGGGTCGTCCTGGCCGCCGACCCCAGTCGCAGGCATGGGGTCCTGGTGATTGACTGCGAACCGGTTCGGACTCATGACTCCTCCTGTGCGTGGCCTACACCGTCACTCTGCGTCCGTTCGCCGATCTCGTTCAGGTAGTTGTAGATGGTGAATCGGGTCACGCCGAGTGCCTCGGCAGCCTGCTCGATGGCATCGCGCAGCAGGAAGAACCCCTTGTCCTGCAGCTGCCGGATCACCTGCACCTTGTGCTTCTTGCGCATCACCTCCACCGGGACCCCCACCTCCTGCACGGCCCGACGCAGCAACAACGCCGCGAGCTCATCGACGTCGCGCACATAGGTCTCCGGAGGCTCGCCCGTACTGTTGTCCGCCACCGGAGCCGTCTCACCTGCTGCAGCGGCTGAGTGACCAGGAGCCGCGGCGCCACCAGAGCTGGCGTCACCCACCGCACCCGGCACCAGGGACAACTGCCCTACGTGCTCGGTGGCCGGCCGGACCATCGTCTCCAGGATGCCGTGCAGCGTCCGCCAG
>CAYVEH010000452.1:0-1360 GCA_964450585.1 uncultured Ornithinimicrobium sp. | reverse complement strand
GGTCTGGTCCGGGGTGATGTCGACGTACTTGGGCACCGCACCGACCTTGATGGCCTGGTCCCACTCCATCGTCTCGGCGTTGAAGCGGTAGAGCAGCGAGGGCCCGACCCCGTCGGCGGGGGTACAGGCGTCGAACCCGTCCTTGCCCCAACCCTCCCCGTACATCGTGTACTGCGAGACGTAGGCGTACTTGCCGTCGGCGGTCCAGGCAGCCTCCACCGGAGAGCCCTGGGCGGCCCCCGGGTGCCCCTCGATCCCGAAGTCGGCGGGCACGATCTCATCGGAGAGCGTGGCCACCAGCTCCCGGGTCTGCGCGTCGTAGACGGTCGAGGTGTGGCTGTACATCATGTTGTTCGCGATCACCAGCCCGGCACCGGAGGCGACGACCGACTTAGGAGTGATACCGCCGGTGATGTAGTCGATCCGCTCCATGAAGGACTCATCGGAGGGGATCTTCGGGGGCTGGGCGACTGGGGCCGACTGCTGCTCCTGGCCCACCTCACTCTCGCCCGGTTCGGTCGTGGCGGTGGCCTGGTCGGTGTCCTCTCCCCCGCCGATTGCCTCCTGGAAGCCGTCCTGGGCGGAGCCGTCGGCGGAGGTCTGACTCGCGGAGTCAGCCGAGGACCCGGTCGGTGCCTCGGTGCCCCCCTCGGCACCTGCGGCAGGACCCTCGTCTTGTCCGTTGGTCAGACAGGCCGTCAGCGACGCGGCCAGCGCGAGCGCCACCACCCCGCCGACGACGGCCCGGCGCCGTTGGTACTTGGCTTCCCGGCGCACTCGCATGGTCAACTCCTCCGGCCGCCGGCGGCGCACTGGGTCGCTGGCGCACCCCCGCTGGTGATCAGAACGGCACTACCTTAAGGTCACGGTCAGCACCAACCCGTGAGGCGCTCCGAGCAGCGCCCATCATGGCGCACTCAGCGTGGCTGGTAGGGCGCCACGACCACCTCGACGCGCTGGAACTCCTTGACGTCGGTGTAGCCGGTGGTGGCCATGGCCCGGCGCAGCGCCCCCATCAGGTTGGTGGTGCCCGAGGCGTCTCGGCCGGGGCCGTTGAGAATCTCCTCCAGGGTCCCCACCGTGCCGACCCGGACCCGCTCACCACGCGGCAGGAACGGGTGGTGGGCCTCCGAGCCCCAGTGGAAGCCGCGGCCCGGGGCCTCCTGCGCCCGGGCCAGGGCGGCGCCGATCATCACCGCGTCCGCTCCGCAGGCCACCGCCTTGACGATGTCACCGGACTGGCCCATGCCTCCGTCGGCGATGACGTGCACATACCGCCCACCGGACTCGTCCAGGTAGTCCCGCCGGGCCGCGGCCACGTCGGCGATCGCGGTGGCCATCGGTGAGTGGATGCCCAGCG
>CAYVEH010000451.1:0-1363 GCA_964450585.1 uncultured Ornithinimicrobium sp. | reverse complement strand
ACAGCGAGGGGTGCAGGTTGGTCGGGTCGACCGACAGCAGCACATAGAGCAGCAGCCCGACGGCCACCCCGGAACCGGCCACCAGGGTCTCGGCCAGGCCCCACGGGTCGGGCCGGTACCGGCTGCGGCGCACCCGCCGGCCGGTGAGCACGAAACCCACGGCGGCCAGCAGCAGCCCGCCGGCGAGCATCGGCACCCCCAGCGCCCGGGGGGCGGTGCCGTCCAGCACCCCGTACACCCCCAGGCACACCCCAATCAGCCCCGCCAGGGTGCAGGTGCCGGCCAGCACCCGGGTGCCGGCCGGGACCTGCGCCGAGCGGCCGTAACCCCGAGAGTCCATCGCCGCGGCCAGCAGCAGGGAACGGTCCAGCGCATCGGCCAGCACCGGGATGATGATGCCGGCCAGGGCCCGCATGCCGCGGCCGGAGGTGCCGCGCAGCCGCCGGGCCCGCCGCACCCGTTGCACGGACTCGGCCAGCTGCGGGAAGACCGACAGCGCGACCACCACGGCCGAGCCCACGTCATACAGCGCACTGGGGACGGACTTCAGCAGCCGCTTGGGGTTGGCCAGGGCGTTGGCGGCACCGATGCAGACGATCATGGTGGCCAGCCGCAGCCCGTCATAGAACCCACCCAGCAGCGACTCTGCGGAGACCGCGCCGAGCAACCGGAGGCCGGCCATCCAGTCCGGCAGCGGGATCGTCGGCAGGGTGAACAGGATGGTGCCGCCCTGGGAGCCGCCGAAGACGATGCGAAACAGCACCCGCATCACCACGATGAAGGCGCCCACATACAGGTAGAGCCGGAACGCCAGCGCCCACGGGGCATCGCCACGACGGGCGATCACCACGGTGCAGGCCACCGCGAGGATCAGCGCCAGCAGCAGCGGGTTCGTGGTGCGGCTGGCGGCCACGGCCAGGCCCAGCGCCCAGACCCACCAGGCTCCCGGATGCAGCACCCGCGGCAGGTAGTAGGCGCGCCACCGCAGACCGGGGCTCAGACTCACGGCTCGACCTGGTGGGTGATCCCCGGGTCGCGTCGCCGGCGGGAGATCAGGAAGGCCAGCCCGCCCAGGACCAGCAGTATGCCGAAGGTCACCCAGAGCGCTCCGGCGCCGCCCTGGTCGGTCGGCTCGCTGGCCACCTGGGCACCGGCCACCTGCGCCGAGGGGTCCGCGCTGTCCTCGGCCGGGTCGGGGGCCGCCTGCGCCGCCCCGTCCTCCGGGGTGCTGGTGGCGGTCGCGTCCTCGGTGTCGGTCGAGGTCTCGGCGTCGGTGCTGGCCGACTCGGTGTCGGTGCCCTCAGCCGAGGTGCCCTGGTCGGTGCCGCTCGGGTCGTCCGCCGACGGGGTGGTCCCCGGGTCG
>CAYVEH010000450.1:0-1364 GCA_964450585.1 uncultured Ornithinimicrobium sp. | reverse complement strand
ATGCCGACGTGCCCGGCTTCTGTAAATCGGTCGCCTTGCAGGAGATCAAGGACGCGGGGTATGCACTCACGCCCGGTCGGTACGTCGGCGCCGCCGAACTCGAGGACGACGGCGAACCGATCGAGGAGAAGATCGAGCGGTTGACGAAGGAGCTCTTCGCGCAATTTGAGGAGTCGGCGCGGCTAGAGGCCCACGTGCGGGACCAGTTGGAGCGCGTGCGATGACGGTACCCGAAGGATGGGCCATCTCAACTGTCGGTGACTTATGCGTACGTGTCACCAGTGGTGGGACACCAAGCCGAGCCAACCCCAGCTTCTTCGTGGATGGCACGGTTCCCTGGGTCAAGACAGGTGAACTGAGAGACTCATACATTTTCGACACGGATGAGCAGATCACAGAGGCAGCCATTCAGCAGTCGTCAGCCAAGAAGTTGCCGGTCGGGACTGTGCTTATGGCTATGTATGGGGCGACTGTCGGCGCTCTGGCTTTCCTCGGGCGAGAGGCTGCATGCAATCAGGCCTGCTGCGCAATGATTGCGAATCCCGCAGTTTGTGACTCGCGGTGGCTATTCTACACGCTCCTGAATGATCGCACTCGTATCGTCTCATTGGCGACAGGTGCCGCGCAGCAGAACCTCAGCGGGAAGTCGATTCGAGAGTTTTCCTACATTGTTCCGCCTGTCGAGGAGCAGCGGGGGATTGCGGAGGTGCTGGGGGCGCTCGACGACAAGATCGCCGCCAACGCCGCCCTCGTCACGACTGCTGATGACCTCTTGCGGGCAACGTACGCCTCGTTGGTCGACGACGAGGTCCCGCTGAGCGACCTGGCTGAGTTCATCAACGGCCGAGCCTTTACGAAGGGTGCGACCGGCACGGGCCGCGTGGTGGTGCGTATTGCCGAACTCAATTCAGGCATCGGTGGGTCGACGGTCTACAACGACATCGACGTGGCCGAGAGGCACCTCGCGAGGCCAGGAGACTTGCTGTTCGCCTGGTCCGGATCACTGACGGTGCACCGTTGGTTCCGCCCGGAGGCCATTGTGAACCAGCACATCTTCAAGGTCGTGCCGCGAGAGGTCCCAATGTGGGTGGTCAAGGGAGCGCTCGATCGCAAGCTGGAGGACTTCCGTGCCATCGCGGCTGACAAAGCCACCACGATGGGTCACATCCAGCGTCGTCATCTCGACGAGTCCGTGGCCATCCCGAGTCGAGAGCAAATCGCTCGGCATGACCCGTCGATGACCGCCGTCTGGAATCGCGCACTGTCCGCCGAGCAGGAGTCCCTACGACTCGCGCAGACGCGCGACGCGCTGCTGCCGGGGCTGATGTCGGGGAAGATCCGGGTCAAGGATGCCGAGAGAGCAG
>CAYVEH010000449.1:0-1367 GCA_964450585.1 uncultured Ornithinimicrobium sp. | reverse complement strand
TCTTGTGCCCGAACCTGCCTAACATCCCTATATCTAGTAGTTACACACCTGTGGTTCGTCCACATGTTGTGCACAGTTGGCGGGCGTGCCCCACACGTCATCCACAGGGAATCCCCAGCGCAATCCACAGCGCGACCAGCAGGAACATCCGCACCAGACCACGTCAGGAGGCCCGCAGATGCACTGTCCGTTCTGTCGGCATACAGACTCCCGAGTGGTGGACAGCCGCGTCCAGGAGGACGGGACCGTCATCCGTCGTCGCCGCCAGTGCCCGGAGTGTGGGCGCCGGTTCGGCACGGTGGAGTCGGCCACGCTCTCGGTGATCAAGCGCTCCGGTGCCACCGAGCCGTTCAGCCGGGACAAGGTGCTCGTCGGAGTGCGGAAGGCCTGTCAGGGCCGACCGGTCACCGAGGACGCACTGCAGCTGCTGGGGCAGCAGGTCGAGGAGACCATCCGTTCCCAGGGGCAGGCCGAGATCGATGCCCACGAGGTCGGGTTGGCCATCCTGGCGCCACTGCGGTGCCTGGACGAGGTGGCCTACCTGCGGTTCGCGAGCGTCTACCAGGCCTTTGAGTCCCTGGAGGACTTCGAGGGGGCGATCACCCTGTTGCGCGCCGAGCGCGCAGCGACCGGCAGGGAGCCCGACACTGCCGGCAGTATGCCGTAACGCGGGATATTCCCGCAGGTCACCGTGGGTCTGGAGGGACTGTCGGTGCTCGGTGGGACGGTGGGATCAACCACCGGAGCAAGGACTAGATGAGCAGCACCAGACGTTGACATTGATGGGTCAGCACACACCAGAGGAGTCAGGATTATGACGGAGACGAGCGCGGCACGGTCTCGTTCGCGTCGGGCCAACAAGGGCCTGAAGATCGAGCGCATCTACACCACGCCGGGGGTGCACCCGTATGACGAGGTGACCTGGGAGAAGCGCGACGTCGTGCAGCAGAACTGGAAGACCGGGGAGACGATCTTCGAGCAGCGCGGCGTGGAGTTCCCCGACTTCTGGTCGGCGAACGCCTCCACCATCGTCACCACCAAGTACTTCCGTGGCGCCCTGGGCACCGAGGCCCGGGAGACCGGCCTCAAGCAGCTGGTCGACCGGGTGGTGCTGACCTACACCCAGGCCGGCAAGGAGTATGGCTACTTCGCCACCGAGCAGGACGCCGAGATCTTCGAGCACGAGCTGACCTATGCCCTGGTGCACCAGATCTTCAGCTTCAACTCCCCGGTGTGGTTCAACGTCGGCACCGCCAGCCCACAGCAGGTCAGCGCCTGCTTCATCCTGTCGGTGGACGACTCCATGGACTCCATCCTGAACTGGTACAAGGAGGAGGGCTTCATCTTCAAGGGCGGCTCGGGTGCCG
>CAYVEH010000448.1:0-1387 GCA_964450585.1 uncultured Ornithinimicrobium sp. | reverse complement strand
GTGCCGGTCCGGGCTTTCATCCCGGTTTCGTGGTCGGCTCGTGATTGGCTGGGCGAGTGCGTTATCTCGTGATCGGCGGTGGCATCAGCGGTCTGGCCGCGGCCTGGGAACTGGTGCAGCACGTCCGGGCAGACCAGGTCACCGTGCTGGAGGCGCGGGACCGGCCCGGCGGCAAGCTGCGGGGTGAGTCAGTCGGCGGCGTCGCCGTCGACGTGGGTGCCGAGTCGGTCCTGGCGCGGCGTCCGGAGGCGGTCGACCTGATCCGGCAGGTCGGGCTGGCCGACGCGCTGGTCCACCCGACGGGTGCCTCGGCGAGCATCTGGAGCCGGGGGGCACTGCACCCGATCCCGCGGCGCACCATGCTCGGGGTGCCGGCCGACCCAGGTGACCTCGGTGGGCTGCTGACGGCAGCGGAGGTCGATCGGGTCCGTGCCGAGGTGGCTGAGCCGCTGGAGGCCGACGACATCGCTGTGGGTGAGCTGGTGGCCACCCGGCTGGGGGAGGCGGTCGTGGACCGCCTCATCGAGCCGTTGCTGGGCGGTGTGTATGCCGGTCACGCCCGGCTCATCTCCGCGGCCGCCGCGGCGCCGGGTCTGCTGGCGGCCGCCAGGGCGGGGGAGTCGCTGGTAGCCGCGGCGGCCCGCGCGGTGCCGGTGCCAGACCCAAGCACGCCCCGCCCGCCGGTCTTCGCCGGCATCGAGGGCGGGCTGCACCGCCTGCCGCAGACCCTGGCTGAGCAACTGGGCAGCCGAGGCGTGCGCATCCGCACCGGCACCATCGCCCGGGAACTGCACCGCACCGCCCGAGGCTGGCAGGTGGTCACCGGCCCGGTGCCGGACCCCCAGGTGCTCCCGGCAGATCGGGTCGTCGTGGCGTTGCCCAGCGCTCCGAGCGCACGCCTGCTCACCGACGTGGTCCCGGCCGCCGCGGCGGCGCTGACCACCGTGGAGAGCGCCTCGATGGCCGTGCTGACCTATGCCTTGACGGCCGATGCGCTCCCCGAACTGTCCGGGTCCGGTTTCCTGGTGCCGCCGCAGGACGACCGGTTCCTCAAGGCAGCCACCTTCAGCGTCAACAAGTGGGACTGGGTGCGCCAGCGCGGCCGGGGCGCTGGCCCTAACGGTCAGGACCTGGTTCTGCTCCGCGGGTCGGTCGGCCGGCACCGCGAGGAGGGCTCGCTGCAGCACCCGGACCCCACCCTGCTCGACCGAGGGTTGAGGGATCTGTCAGCGGCCGTCGGCAGTGACCTCCCGGCCCCGGTGGCCCGCCACGTGCAGCGGTGGGGAGGCGGTCTGCCGCAGTATGCCGTGGGCCACCAGGATCTGGTGGCCACCGTGCGCGGGGCGGTCGGGGAGGTGCCAGGGCTGGCGGTGGCCGGTGCCACCTA
>CAYVEH010000447.1:0-1390 GCA_964450585.1 uncultured Ornithinimicrobium sp. | reverse complement strand
TCGGGTCCCTTCCGCGTACCGGGGTGCACCATTGCCGGATAATCGTATACGATGTGGGGGCGGGTGTGCGACCCGCCCGTCGGAGCAAGGAGGCCCATGGACCGCCAGCAGGATCCCCGTTTCCCCGCCCTTCAGGAACGACCCGGCAAGATCGTCGCCGTCCATGTGAGCTATGCCTCCCGCGCCGACCAGCGAGGGCGTCGACCAGCGACCCCGTCCTACTTCTTCAAGCCGTCCAGCTCGCTGGCGGCCTCCGGCAGCGACATCGTGCGCCCGGTGGGCACCGAGCTGCTGGCCTTCGAGGGGGAGATCGCGCTGGTGATCGGGCGCCCCGCCCGGTGGGTCGACGTGGCGTCGGCCTGGGAGCACGTGGACTGGGTGACGGCGGCCAACGACTTCGGCCTCTACGACCTGCGCGCCAACGACAAGGGCTCCAACGTGCGCTCCAAGGGCGGGGACGGCTACACCCCGCTGGGCCCCCGGCTGCTCAGTGCCCGCGAGGTCGACCCGGCCGGGCTGCGGGTGCGCACCTGGCTCAACGACACCCTGGTGCAGGAGGACAGCACCGCCGGGCTGCTGTTCCCGCTGGCGCAGCTCGTGGCCGACCTGTCCCAGCACCTGACCCTGGAGACCGGGGACATCATCCTGACCGGCACCCCGGCGGGCTCCTCGGTGGCACAGCCGGGCGACCTGGTCGAGGTCGAGGTGGACGACCCGTCCTCGGGCCGCAGCACCGGCCGGCTGCGCACCCGCGTCGTGGCGGGGGAGGGCCCGGCGTTCGACCCGGCCCTGGGGTCGTTGCCGGCCGTGGATGACGCCCAGCGGATCGCCGCCTGGGGGTCCGCTGAGGCGGCCGGTCTGCCGGCTGAGCCCACGGCATACCCCGACCAGGGCAGCGAACCGACCCTGACCCCGGCGCTGCGCCACCTGCTGGCCCAGTGCCCGGTGGCCGGCCTGTCCCAGCAGCTGCGCCGCCGCGGCCTGAACAACGTCGCGATCGACGGGGTCCGCCCGCTGCCCGGCAGCGGCCAGATCGTCGGCACCGCCCGCACCCTGCGGTTCGTGCCCAACCGGGAGGACCTGTTCACCAGCCACGGCGGGGGCTACAACGCCCAGAAGCGGGTCTTCGATGCCGTCGCCGAGGGTGAGGTCATCGTCATCGAGGCCCGCGGCGATGCCACCGCCGGCACCCTCGGCGACGTGCTGGCCCTGCGCGCCCGGGCCAATGGCGCCGCCGGGATCATCACCGATGGTGCGGTGCGGGACTATGAGGCCGTCGCGGCGGTGGGGATCCCGGTCTACGGTGCCGCCCCGCACCCGGCCGTCCTGGGCCGCCGGCACGTCCCCTGGGACCACGACCTGACCATCAGCTGCGGCGGGGCCACCGTCC
>CAYVEH010000446.1:0-1390 GCA_964450585.1 uncultured Ornithinimicrobium sp. | reverse complement strand
TCGGGTCCCTTCCGCGTACCGGGGTGCACCATTGCCGGATAATCGTATACGATGTACGGGCGGGTGTGCGACCCGCCCGTCGGAGCAAGGAGGCCCATGGACCCCCAGCAGGATGCCCGTTTCCCCGCCCTGGAGGCGCGACCCGGCAAGATCATCGCCGTTCACGTGAGCTATGCCTCCCGGGCCGACCAGCGAGGTCGCCGCCCAGCCACCCCTTCCTACTTCTTCAAGCCGTCCAGCTCGCTGGCGGCCTCCGGCAGCGACATCCTGCGCCCGGTGGGCACCGAGTTGCTGGCCTTCGAGGGGGAGATCGCGCTGGTGATCGGGCGCCCGGCCCGATGGGTCGACGTGGCGTCGGCCTGGGAGCACGTGCAGTGGGTGACCGCGGCCAACGACTTCGGCCTCTACGACCTGCGCGCCAACGACAAGGGCTCCAACGTGCGCTCCAAGGGCGGGGACGGCTACACCCCGCTGGGCCCCCGGCTGCTCAGTGCCCGCGAGGTCGACCCGGCCGGGCTGCGGGTGCGCACCTGGCTCAACGACACCCTGGTGCAGGAGGACAGCACCGCCGGGCTGTTGTTCCCGCTGGCCCAGTTCGTCGCCGACCTGTCCCAGCACTTCACCCTGGAGACCGGGGACATCATCCTGACCGGCACCCCCGCCGGCTCCTCTGTGGCACAGCTGGGCGACCTGGTCGAGGTCGAGGTGGATGACCCGTCCTCGGGGCGCAGCACCGGCCGGCTGCGCACCCGCGTCGTGGAGGGGGAGGGCCCGGCGTTCGACCCGGCCCTGGGGTCGCTGCCGGCCGTGGACGACACCCAGCGGATCGCCGCCTGGGGGTCCGCTGAGGCGGCCGGTCTGCCGGCCGAGCCCACGGCATACCCCGACCAGGGCAGCGAACCGACCCTGACCCCGGCGCTGCGCCACCTGCTGGCCCAGTGCCCGGTGGCCGGCCTGTCCCAGCAGCTGCGCCGCCGCGGCCTGAACAACGTCGCGATCGACGGGGTCCGCCCGCTGCCCGGCAGCGGCCAGATCGTCGGCACCGCCCGCACCCTGCGGTTCGTGCCCAACCGCGAGGACCTGTTCACCAGCCACGGTGGGGGCTACAACGCCCAGAAGCGGGTCTTCGACGCGGTCACCGAGGGAGAGGTCATCGTCATCGAGGCCCGCGGCGATGCCACCGCCGGCACCCTCGGTGACGTGCTGGCCCTACGAGCCCGGGCCAACGGCGCCGCCGGGATCATCACCGACGGCGCGGTGCGCGACTACGAGGCCGTCGCGGCGGTGGGGATCCCGGTCTACGGCGCCGCCGCGCACCCGGCCGTCCTGGGCCGGCGGCACGTCCCCTGGGACCACGACCTGACCATCAGCTGCGGCGGGGCCACCGTCC
>CAYVEH010000445.1:0-1391 GCA_964450585.1 uncultured Ornithinimicrobium sp. | reverse complement strand
GCCAAGGAGGTCGACACCAAGGAGCAGATCGCGCAGTCCGCGTCCATCTCCGCGGGCGACACCGAGATCGGCGAGATGATCGCCGAGGCGATGGACAAGGTCGGCAACGAGGGCGTCATCACCGTCGAGGAGTCCCAGACCTTCGGCCTGGAGCTGGAGCTCACTGAGGGAATGCGCTTCGACAAGGGCTACATCTCCCCGTACTTCGTCACCGACACCGAGCGCATGGAGACGGTCCTGGAGGACCCGTACATCCTGGTGCTCAACTCCAAGATCAGCGCGATCAAGGATGTGCTGCCGGTCCTGGAGAAGGTCATGCAGTCCGGCAAGCCGCTGGCGATCATCGCCGAGGACGTCGAGGGCGAGGCCCTGTCGACCCTGGTGGTCAACAAGATCCGCGGCACCTTCAAGTCCGTGGCCGTCAAGGCTCCGGGCTTCGGTGACCGCCGCAAGGCCATGCTCGCCGACATCGCCATCCTCACCGGTGGCCAGGTCATCTCCGAGGAGGTCGGCCTCTCCCTGGAGACCGCCGAGCTCGACCTGCTGGGCCGTGCCCGCAAGGTCGTCGTGTCCAAGGACGAGACCACCATCGTCGAGGGTGCCGGCGACGCCGATGCGATCTCCGGTCGGGTCAACCAGATCCGTGCCGAGATCGAGAACTCCGACAGCGACTACGACCGCGAGAAGCTGCAGGAGCGTCTGGCCAAGCTGGCCGGCGGTGTGGCCGTCATCAAGGCCGGTGCCGCGACCGAGGTCGAGCTCAAGGAGCGCAAGCACCGCATCGAGGATGCCGTCCGCAACGCCAAGGCTGCGGTCGAGGAGGGCATCGTCGCCGGCGGTGGGGTCTCCCTGATCCAGGCCGCCAAGGTCTTCGAGGGCCTGTCCCTGGAGGGCGACGAGGCCACGGGCGCCAACATCGTCAAGGTCGCCATCGAGGCTCCGCTCAAGCAGATCGCCGTCAATGGTGGTCTGGAGGGCGGCGTCGTGGCCGAGAAGGTGCGCAACCTGGCTCCGGGTCACGGCCTCAACGCCGCGACCGGTGAGTACGGTGACATGCTGGGCTTCGGCGTGGCCGACCCGGTGAAGGTCACCCGCTCCGCACTGCACAACGCTGGCTCCATCGCCGCGCTGTTCCTGACCACCGAGGCCGTGATCGCCGACAAGCCGGAGCCCGCTCCGGCGATGCCGGCCGGCGACGGTGGCATGGGCGACATGGGTGGCATGGGCTTCTGAGCCAGCACTCCTGAAACTCCCGCGTTCCTCGCGGACAACGAAGCAACGGGGCGGTCTCCACACGGAGGCCGCCCCGTTGTGCTGCCTGCGGAGCGCAGGCCCTTGTGGAGGTGTTCTGCAGAAGCGGCCAGGGGCGACCGGGCCTGCAGAACAATGTG
>CAYVEH010000444.1:0-1395 GCA_964450585.1 uncultured Ornithinimicrobium sp. | reverse complement strand
GGAAGCTCCCGATCACGATGGCTGCGACCACGCTGGCCACCACCGTGTCCCAGAACGGCACCACGACGCGCACCTTCTCGTCGGTGACGTCATCCAGGTCCCGCACCACCGCGGTCAGCACGTCGCCACGGCTGCGACGACCGAGTCGACCCGGGGTCAGCGGGATCAACCGGGCAAAGGCGCGGGTGCGTGCCTCGGAGAGTTCCTCCAGGGCCACATCGTGGGAGGTGACGCGCTCGGCATACCGCAGGACGGGGCGGGCCAGGCCGAAGGCGCGCACTCCCACGATGGCAACTAACAGCGTGAGGACCACCGGCTGGTAGGAGGCCTGCACGATCAACCAGCCGGACGTCGCGGTCAGCGCGACCCCCGAGGCTGTGGCCAGGCCACCCACCAACGCGGCCGTGCGCAGGCGCGCGTGAGGGGAGGGGAGGAGGCGGCGCAACCAGCCGGTCGACTCCCTTGTCGGGTCGACGGTGGCCGAGGGGGTGCCCCGGGGCGTCGAGGCGACCGCGACCGTCGCCGGGTTCGTGGCGGGCGAGGGGGCGGGCGAGGGGGTGGGCTCGGCGGGCAGCGGGATGGTCCACTGCTGGTCGGCTTGCGAGGCCACGATCGGATCGTGCGTGGCCACCACCACGCGACGGTGGCGGGCCAGCTCCACGATGACCGCCCGAAGCATCGGCGCCGTGTCCGGGGCAATGTGCGCCGTGGGCTCATCGAGCAGGATCACCGGAGCATCGGACAGCGCCGCCCGGGCCAGGGCGAGCCGTCCCCGCTGGCCCGCCGAGAGGCCGAAGCCGTCGTCGCCGAGCCGGGTGTCCAGGCCCTGGCGCTCCCACAGCGCGGTCCAGAGGCCGACCCGGCTCAGGGCCAGCTGCATCTCACCGTCACTGGTGGTCACTCCGCTGAGGGCAAGGTTCTCGCGCACCGTGCCGGGCAGCAGCAGCGGCCGCTGCGTCGCCAGGTGCGCGCGAGGTGCGCTCACCTGGCCGGAGGTGGGCACCCGCAACCCGGCCAGCAGCTCTAGCAGCGTGGTCTTGCCGGCACCCGAGGGCCCGGTGAGTGCCGTCAGCCCCCGGCCGGGGCCGGTGGACAGGCTCAGGTCCTGCAGGGTGTCGGCACGGCCGGGATGGTGGTAGTAGAGGCGTGTGACCTCGATCCGGTCAGGGTCCGGGGTGCTCGGCGGAGAAGGGGTCGTGCGCGACGGAGTGGGGATCGTGCCCAGGGCCGGCGGGGTGGTGCCCGACCGGGTGAGGTGCGCGCCCGCTGCGGTGGGAGGCGGGGGAGGGGGAGCAGCCAGGTCGGGCAGCAGCCGCTCCAGCGCCTCGGCGCCGTCGGCTGCGTTGTGGAACTCCGAGCCGACCCTGCGGATCGGCCAGTAGGCCTCCGGCGCCA
>CAYVEH010000443.1:0-1402 GCA_964450585.1 uncultured Ornithinimicrobium sp. | reverse complement strand
AGCTTGTTGTGCTGGGCGATCTCGCGCTCACCCTGGTAGACCTGGATGCCCACCGTCGGCTGGTTGTCGCTGGCGGTGGTGAAGACCTCGCTGCGCTTGGTCGGGATCGCGGTGTTGCGCTCGATCAGCCGCGTCATGATCCCGCCCTGGGTCTCGATGCCCAGGCTCAGCGGGGTGACGTCGATGAGCAGCACGTCCTTGCGCTCGCCCTTGAGGACTCCGGCCTGCAGGGAGGCGCCCACGGCGACGACCTCGTCTGGGTTGACGCCCTTGTTCGGCTCCTTGCCGCCGGTGAGCTGCTTGACCAGCTCGGTGACGGCCGGCATACGGGTGGAACCGCCGACCAGGACGACGTGGTCGATCTCGCTGACGGAGATGCCGGCGTCCTTGATGACCTGCTCGAACGGAGCCTTGGTGCGCTCCAGCAGGTCGTTGGTCATCTGCTCGAACTGGGCACGGGAGAGCGACTCGTCCACGTGGATCGGGCCGTTCTCACCCATCGAGAGGTACTGCAGGTTGATGTTGGTGGTGGTGGAGCTGGACAGCTCCTTCTTGGCCTGCTCAGCGGCGTCGCGCAGCCGCTGCATCGCAATCTTGTCGTTGGCCAGGTCCACACCGGTGTTGTTCTTCACCGTGGTCAGCAGGTGGTTGACGATCCGCTCGTCCCAGTCGTCGCCACCGAGCTTGTTGTCACCGTGGGTGGCGCGCACCTGAATGGTGGCGAAGCCGTCCTCGGCGTCCTTGCCCACCTCGAGCAGGGAGACATCGAAGGTGCCACCGCCCAGGTCGAAGACGAGGATCAGCTCGTCCTCCTTGCCCTTGTCCAGGCCGTAGGCCAGCGCGGCAGCGGTCGGCTCGTTGACGATGCGCAGCACGTTCAGGCCGGCGATCTCACCGGCCTCCTTGGTGGACTGACGCTCGGCGTCGTCGAAGTAGGCGGGCACGGTGATGACCGCGTCGGTGACGTCCTCACCCAGGTAGGACTCGGCGTCGCGCTTCAGTTTCTGCAGGATGCGCGCGCTGATCTCCTGCGCGGTGTAGGTCTTGCCGTCGATGTCCGGGCTCTTCCAGTCGGTGCCCATGTGGCGCTTGACCGACCGGACGGTCCGCTCGACGTTGGTGACTGCCTGGCGCTTGGCGATCTCACCGACGAGGATCTCCCCGCTCTTGGTGAAGCTGACCACCGACGGGGTGGTGCGACCGCCCTCAGCGTTGGCGATGATGTGCGGCTCCCCGCCCTCGAGGACGGCGACCGCGGAGTTGGTGGTGCCCAGGTCGATTCCGACTGCACGTCCCATGCGTTGACTCTCCTGTATGTCGTGGGGTCGGCCGCAGCGTCCGCCCCGGCCGGGTTCTTCGGTCACCTAACTTCCTCCCTCGACCCAGCCATTGTCAAACTGAG
>CAYVEH010000442.1:0-1404 GCA_964450585.1 uncultured Ornithinimicrobium sp. | reverse complement strand
CCGGCACCACCGAACAGGCCGATCTTGCCACCCTGCACGTACGGGGTGAGCAGGTCGATGACCTTGATACCGGTCTCGAACATCTGGGTCTTGGACTCCAGCTGGTCGAACTCCGGGGCGGGGCGGTGGATGCCCCAGCGCTCGGTGATCTCCAGGGTCTCGCCCTCGGGCAGGTCCAGCACGTCCCCGGTGGCGTTGAAGACGTGACCCAGGGTGACGTCACCGACCGGGACGGTGATCGGGCCGCCGGTGTCGCGCACCGGGGCGCCGCGGACCAGACCGTCGGTGGGCTGCAGCGAGATCGCGCGGACCATGCTGTCGCCGATGTCCTGGGCGACCTCGAGGTTCAGCGTCTTGGTCTCGCCGCTGAGCTCGACCTCGGTCTGCAGCAGGTTGTACATCTGGGGGATCTGACCCGGGGGGAACTCGATGTCGACCACGGGGCCGATGATGCGGGCCAGACGACCGACGCCGCCCTGACCCTGCTGGGTGTCCGTCTCGTTCACGGTTGCAGTCATGGTGGAGTGCTTCCTTCTCACTTGGCGTCGGCGAGGGCGCTGGCGCCGCCCACGATTTCGCTGATCTCTTGGGTGATTTCGGCCTGGCGGGCCTGGTTCGCCAGCCGGGTGTAGGTCTTGAGCAGTTCGTCGGCGTTGTCGGTGGCGGACTTCATCGCCCGCTGCCGGGCGGCCAGCTCGGAGGCGGCAGCCTGCAGCAGCGCGTTGTAGATCCGGGAGGTGACGTACTGCGGCAGCAGGGCGTCCAGCACCTCCGGGCCGTTCGGCTCGAACTCATACAGCGGGAAGAGGTCCTCCTCCTGGGCGACCTCCTCGGCGTCCACCACCTCCAGCGGCAGCAGGCGCACGACCTGCACCTCCTGGGTGACCATGTTGATGAACTGGGTGTAGACGATGTGGATCTCGTCCACGCCACCGTCGTCGGCGCCCTTGATGAAGTCCTCGGTGAGCCGCTCCCCGATCTCCTTGGCGACCTCGTAGGTCGGGGCGTCGGTGAATCCGGTCCAGGACTCCTCGAAGTGCCGGTTGCGGAACCGGAAGTAACCCTCGGCCTTGCGCCCGGTGAGGTACGGGATCACCTCCCGCCCCTCGTCCTGCAGCAGCTCCCGCAGGGCCTCGCTGCGCTTGAGGACGTTGGCCGAGTAGGCACCGGCCAGCCCTCGGTCGCTGGTGATGATCAGGACCCCGGCCTTGGTGGGGTTCTCCCGCTCCAGGGTGAGTGGGTGGTCGACGTCGGAGAAGGTGGCCACGGCAGAGACGGCGCGGGTGATCGCGCGGGCGTACGGCGTGGTCTGCTGCACGCGCTCACGAGCCTTGGTCACCCGGGAGGTGGCGATCAGCTCCATCGCCCGGGTGATCTTCTTCATCGACTGGACGGACCGGCTCT
>CAYVEH010000441.1:0-1418 GCA_964450585.1 uncultured Ornithinimicrobium sp. | reverse complement strand
CAGTCGTGCTGCCAATTACACCATACCCCAAGGGGGTACCGCTCAGTTCTGCATTCCTACGGAACCCGGCGGACCGATCGCCAACCTTACCCGGCTGGCGAGGCAGTTCCCAAATCGCCCCCGGCTCACTCGCCAGCCGTCGCCAGTTCGTCGCGCAGCCGGGTCAATCGGGCCATCGTGGAGGCCTTGCCCAGGACCTCCATCGACTCGAACAACGGCGGGGAGACCCGCTGCCCGGACACGGCAGTGCGCAGCGGCCCGAAGGCCACTCGCGGCTTCAGCCCCAGGCCCTCCACCAGCGCCCCGCGCAGCTCCTGCTCGATCCGCTCGGTGCGCCACTGCGGCTGCTGGCCCAGCGTGCCCGGGATGCTGCCGTCGATCTGCTCCAGCGCGGCCAGCGCCGTCTCGAGCACCGTCCCGGCGTCGGCCTTGAGCTGCTTGCGGGCGTCCTCGGCGATCGGCAGGTCGGCATCGGCGGCATAGAACGGAGCGATGAGCGGGATCGCGTCGGTGAGGGTGACGATCCTGGTCTGCACCAGGCTGGCCAACGACTTCAACCGACCCAGCTCCGGCAGACTGGGCTGGGTCGGCAGCACACCGGCGGTCTGCAGATAGGGCAGCAGTCGGCTGGCGACCTCCCCGGGCTCGAGCTGACGCAGGTAGTGGCCGTTGAGCCAGTTCAACTTCTCCAGGTTGAAGACCGGGCCGACCGTGTTCACCTTGCCCCAGTCGAAGCCGGCGCTGAACTCCTCGAAGGTGAAGACCTCGCGCTCGCTGCCGTCCTCCTCGATGATCGGCGGGTAGCCCAGCAGCGCCAGGAAGTTGAGCAGCGCCTCGGGCAGATAGCCCTGCTCGCGGAACCAGGTGAGCCGCGCCCAGGGGCTCTTGCGCTTGGAGATCTTGGCCTTCTTTTCATCGCGCAGCAGCGGCATGTGCGCGAACTGCGGCACAGGCAGACCCAGCCACTGGTAGAGCAGGATGTGCTTGGGCGTGCTGGAGATCCACTCCTCCCCGCGCACCACATGGGTGATCCCCATCTCGTGGTCGTCCACCACCACGGCAAGGTGATAGGTCGGGAAACCGTCAGCCTTGACGATGACCTGATCATCCGGTCGTGGGGCAGAGACCTCACCGCGGACCAGGTCCGTGAAGACCAGCGGCGGGTCGTCCGGGATCAGCATCCGGACCACCGGCGTCTCGCTGAAGCCGGGGAGTTGCGCCCGCTCCTCACGGGTCTTGCCGTGGCAGAGCCGGTCGTAGCCCGTCGGCTGCTTCGTCTTCTGCTGCAGCTCGCGCATCTGTGCCAGCCGCTCCGAGGTGCACCAGCACAGGTAGGCCCGGCCGTCGGCGACCAACCTGTCGGCATACGGCCGGTAGGTCGCCAACCGCTCGGACTGCCGGTAGGGCTCGCAGGGTCC
>CAYVEH010000440.1:0-1426 GCA_964450585.1 uncultured Ornithinimicrobium sp. | reverse complement strand
GACACCTACGCGCACGGCGCCTCCCAGGGGCACCTGCTGGCCGAGTACGGGCTCGACGCCGCCGCGCTGGTGGCGGCCATCGAGCAGGTGACCGGAGAACAGCTGGGGATCGACGCCGACGACCTGGTCGAGTTGCGGGTCACCGACGTGCACAGCACCGCCAAGGCCGAGGCGCTGTGACCGCCCTGGGGCAGGACCAGAGCCGGCTCTACGTCCGGTACCGCATCTCCGGGGACGTCGACGCGGTGGCCGAGGCCATCCGGGTGGAGCAGACGATCGAGTTCCCCGCCGAGCTCGCCGCCGACTGGATCCGCCAGGAGGTGGTCGGGCATGTCGAGGAGCGCGGTGTCCAGGAGGTGGTGATCTCCTATGCCGCCGGGGTGTATGCCGGGGGGCTGGGTCAGTTGCTCAATGTGCTGTGGGGCAACGTCTCCCTGTTCGAGGGCGTGCGTGTGATCGGCGTGCAACTGCCTGCACCGGCACACCTGGGACTGCGCGGGCCGCGGTTCGGTGGCGACGGCCTGCGTTCCTGGCTGGGTGTGCAGTCGCGGCCGCTGTTGGCCACGGCGCTGAAGCCGATGGGTTCCTCGGCCGAGGAGCTTGCCGGGACGGCCGGGGTGCTGGCCGCGGCCGGTCTGGATCTGATCAAGGACGACCACTCACTGGGCAACCAGCCGTGGGCGACCTGGCGCGATAGGGTCGCGCGGTGTGCCGAGGCGGTGCGCGAGGCCAACGAGCGCAGCGGCAGCACCGCCCGGTATCTGCCCTCCCTCAACGTGCCGGCTGGCGAGGTCTTCGAGCGAGCCCATGAGGCCAAGGAACTGGGTGCCGAGGGGCTTCTGGTGCTCCCGGGCATCAGCGGACTGGACACGATGCGGGCCCTGGCCGACGATGACCAGTTGGCGCTGCCGATCATGAGCCATCCCGCCATGCTCGGCTCGCACGTGGTCAACCCCGGTCAGGGGCTGGACCACGGGATCGTGCTGGGACTGATGAACCGGCTGGCCGGTGCGGACATGGCGGTCTTCCCCAACTACGGCGGACGGTTCGGCTTCTCCGTGCAGCAGTGCGCACAGATCCGTGATGAGTGCGCAGCCGAGCGTGCGGGTCTGGCGACCTCGCTGCCCACTCCGGGTGGGGGCATGACCCTCGAGCGGGTGCCCGAGATCCTGGAGCTCTTCGGTCCGGACGTGGTGCTGCTGATCGGTGGGGCGCTGCACCGCGGTGATCTCCGGGCCAACGCGACGGCACTGCGGGAGGCCGTCTCGGCCTGAGAGAGGCATGCTGCGTCGGTCCAGCACGCCCGGGAGTCGTACCGACCCTCCCCAAAGATGCGCGGGAGGCGTACCGAACCTCCCCAAGAATGCACGCGAGGCGTACCGAACCTCCCCAAGAATGCACGCGAGGCGTACCGAACCTCCCCAAG
>CAYVEH010000439.1:0-1440 GCA_964450585.1 uncultured Ornithinimicrobium sp. | reverse complement strand
CTAGCGCGGCTGGTGAGTCACTCTGACTGCACCTCCGCACCTCAACGACAGCACCACCGCCCCTCGCTGTCAGCACCACCGCCCCTCGACGACAGCACCACCTCCCCTCGCTGGTGTTCGTCACAAGCGGTCAGGGTTGCCCGGTTCTGCAGAACACCATTTTTGTGGCCAACCGGTAGATTCGGGTCCATGACCAGCACACAGCAGCAGATCATTTCCGAGCTCGGTGTGCGTGCGGAGTTCGATGCCGCTCAGGAGACCGAGCGTCGGATCGCCTTCCTGGCCGACTACCTGCGGGCGACCGGGACGAAGGGATACGTCCTGGGCATCAGCGGTGGCGTGGACTCCACGGTCTGTGGTCGCCTGGCGCAACTGGCCTGTGAACGAGTGCGCGCCTCCGGTGGCCAGGCGAGGTTCCTGGCGATGCGGCTGCCCTATGGCCAGCAGGCCGATGAGGCCGATGCCGCAACTGCCGTGGACTTCGTCGCCGCCGATGAGACGGTCACCGTCAACATCAAGGAATCGACCGATGCGATGTTCGCCGAGGTTGACGGCGCCGGCATTGACTTCACCAGCATTGAGCAGGCGGACTTCGTGAAGGGCAACGTCAAGGCCCGGCAGCGGATGGTCGCCCAGTACCTCGCGGCTGGCGCTCGCGGGATGCTGGTGCTGGGCACTGACCACGCGGCCGAGGCCGTCGTCGGTTTCTACACCAAGTTCGGTGACGGAGCCTGCGACCTGACCCCGTTGGCCGGGTTGAACAAGCGCCGGGTCCGCGCCGTCGGGGCGCAGCTGGGCGCCCCGGAGCACCTGCTCAGCAAGGTGCCCACCGCTGACCTGGAGGAGGGTCGACCCCTGAATCCGGACGAACAGGCCCTCGGCGTGAGCTACGACGCGATCGATGACTACCTGGAGGGCAAGGCAGTTTCCGCCACCGACCGCGAGACCATCGAGAGCTGGCACGCCCGCACTGCGCACAAGCGCACGATGCCGATCACACCCGACGACGTCTGAGGGTCGCCGTCCAGCCCCACGGTCCATCGACTCCGCAGGCCCTGTCCCGGGCGCAGTCGCCCAGCCGCCAGGCCTTCGGCGCGTTCGGGGCCGGTGGCTTGGCCACCGTCTCCGCCACTGCTGTGCTGCTGGGCCCGGCGTTGGCGCAGTGGCCGTGGACGGGGGCCTCCCGTGTCGAGGAGCTGTTGGCCGGACCCGGGCCCGTTCTGGAGTCAGCGACGGTGGGCAGTCTGGGCGGCCACCCGCTCGATGCGGTTCTGTCCTGGTTGACTCTGGGCCTCCCCGCATCGGCGGTGGTCGGCCTGGTGTTCCTGGTGCCGGTGCTGCTCGTCGGTCTCGGGATGACCGTGCTGCTCGCCCGGCACGGCGCCGTGGCCTCCTCGGTCGGTGCGGTGCTGGCGATCCTGAACCCGTTCGTGGCCGAGC
>CAYVEH010000438.1:0-1454 GCA_964450585.1 uncultured Ornithinimicrobium sp. | reverse complement strand
ACATCTGCTACGCCACCCAGAACCGTCAGGTGGCGGTGAAGCAGATGGCGGCCGACTGTGACCTGATGATCGTGGTCGGCTCAGAGAACTCCTCCAACTCCGTGCGGTTGGTCGAGGTGGGGCTGGAGCACGGAGCTGGTGCAGGTCACCTTGTCGATTACGCCGACGAGATCGATGAGGCGTGGCTGGAGGGGGTGCGGACCGTCGGGGTGACCAGCGGCGCCAGTGTGCCGGAGATCCTGGTGCGGGATGTGCTGCAGTGGTTGGCGGACCGTGGGTTCGATGATGTCACGCCGATCACCGCCGCTGAGGAGTCGCTGCTCTTCGCGCTACCGAATGAGATCCGACGTGACCTGAAGGCCCGGGACGGTGTCGAGGCGGCCAAGATCCGCCACGACGCGGGCTCGCTGCACTGAGCCCGACCCACGATGAACAGGGCGTCCGCGGCTGAGCCGCGGAGGCCCAGTCGTGTGGTGGAGAGGTGCCTCAGGCGGTCGGGGGGGGGGGGCCGTCGGAGTTTGCCTTGGCCTGCATCTTCTCCAGCGAGCGGGCCGCTGCGTCGCGGCCGCCCAGGCCGTAGGCCAGGGCCGCAGCCAGCGCGCCGCCGACGACGACGGCACCGAAGGCCAACTGGATGATGGAGTCCGCGATGCCCATGTACTGCAGACCCATGGCGGCGAACAGCACCAGAATGGCGTAACGGATCACGGTGCTGGCCGTGCCATCGCCGATGGCGCTGGAGACCAGCTTGGCCACCAGGAAGCCGGCGGCGATGATCGCACCACCGAAGATGACCCGGCCACCCAGAGCCAGCACCTCGTTGAGGATCTCGGTGATCTCGGGGAAGTTCAGCGCACGAGCCGCCATGATGCCGAAGAACAGCATGATGCCGACCCGGACCACCGTGGTGATGATGTTCGAGGCGCTCTTGCCCTCCGGCACGATCCCCATGCTGGCGATCGCCCGGTCGGTGCCCATCCCGCGCAGCGTGCTCTCCAGCAGGTCACCGGCGAACTTGGCGATCAGGTAACCGATCGCCAGGATGATCGCCGCGGCGATGATCGCCGGGATGGTGTCCAGGATGGTGTTGAGCATGGACACGGCCGGGTCGGAGATGGCCGAGACCCCGAGGATCTGCAGGGCCGCGATCGAGACGACGATCAGGATGATGGCGAAGACCAGGTTGCCGACGACGGAGGTCACCTTGGCGCCGGTGCTCTCCTCCATGGTGGTGGCACCCGCCGGCTGCGCGGCCGACTCACCCGTGATGGCACCGGCCGCCTTGTCCGGCGAGGCGCGGTGCAGCAGACCGTCGATGTCCACAGCACCCAGTGCGGTGACCACGAGCTGGCGCACGATCTTGGCGATGACGTAGCCGATGAAGAAGACGAACCCGGCACCGATGATGTTCGGGATGTACTGCAGGATCGTGTCCAGCATCCCCTGAATCGGCG
>CAYVEH010000437.1:0-1457 GCA_964450585.1 uncultured Ornithinimicrobium sp. | reverse complement strand
GGTACGCCCCACGCGCCATTGTGGGCAGATCCGGCACGTTCGCCTCACGCTCTCCGGGAGGTCGGGCCGGCCCGCCACGGGTACTCACACCGAGCCCACCAGCCCACCCCACGAGCCACGCCGGATCGGATCGGGCGACGAGTCGACTTCAGATGGTGCGCTGCAGCCGATCTCGCTAGTGTCGTGGACGACGACATGACCCATCGGAAGGGAGCACCTCATGCGCAAGTTGCTGTTCATCCTCGGCGCCGGCATCGGTTACATCCTCGGGGCACGGGCCGGCCGGGAGCGGTACGAGCAGATCAGCGAGCAGGCCAGCAAGGTCTGGGGCAACCCCAAGGTGCAGTCGACCGTGGAGGACGTCAAGGCCACGGCCCCCAAGGCGGCCTCAGCGGTGGCCGGCTCTGCCAAGGACATCGCCGAGCAGGCTCGGGCCAAGGTCACCGGGCACGAGACGACCGACATGTCCGGCGACTACGAGAACGCGACCGGCGAGTTCGACGGCAAGACCCACACCCCGTCGGTCGACGACTCCTCCTTCGGCCCGGGCGGCGACAAGCTGCCCTGAACCAACACCCTGCCCCGCGCTAAGGGGTCACTAGATCCACAGCGCAGGGTCGGCGAACATCGCATCGGCCTGCGCCGCCCTCGGCACCCGGTTCGTTGCCGGCACGCCGACGGCGGTGCTGCCGGCCGGCACGTCCTTGACCACCACGGCGTTGGCACCGACCTGGGCCCGCGGACCGATGGTGATCGGGCCCAGCAGTCGCGCCCCGGCCCCCAACACGGCCCCGGACTGCACGGTCGGGTGCCGTTTCACCCGGGCGTTGTCGCGGCCCCCGAGGGTGACCGCGTGATACATCATCACGTCATCGCCGACCTCGGCTGTCTCGCCGATCACCACGCCCATGCCGTGGTCGATGAACAGCCGCCGCCCGATCTGGGCACCGGGGTGGATCTCGATACCGGTGGCGGCACGGGAGGCCTGCGACAGCAGCCGGGCCGGCAGACGCGCCCCCCGGGTCCACATTGCGTGCGAGAGCCGGTGCACCCACACCGCGTGCAGCCCCGGAGAGGCCAGCGCCATCTCCAGTTTGCTCTGCGTCGCCGGATCCCGGGCCACCGCTGCCTCGAGGTCCTCCCGGACCTGCCCCATGGCGGTGCTGAGTCGGTCACTGACCCGCGCCCACACCGAGGCTGCCTGCGGCCGCAGAGCACTGGCCGTCATCAGTCCGTCAGCCCCTCAAACAGCACCGTGGACAGGTAACGCTCGCCGAAGTCCGGCACGATCGCCACGATCGTCTTACCAGCGTTCTCCTCGCGCCGGGCCAGTTCCAGGGCCGCCCAGACGGCAGCGCCGGAGGAGATACCGGCCAGGATGCCCTCCTGGGTGGCCAGGTCCCGGGAGTGCTGCACCGAGTCCTCCAGCGTGGCGGTGAGCACCTCGTCATACAGCT
>CAYVEH010000436.1:0-1458 GCA_964450585.1 uncultured Ornithinimicrobium sp. | reverse complement strand
TACGAACATGTGGGCAGCCAGGTGGCGTCGGCGCTGCAGGCGGACAAGCTGATTCTGTTCACGGAAGGCCAGGGCGTGCAGGACGAAAGCGGTGTGCTGGTGCGGGAACTTACCGTCCGGCAAGCGTTGCAGTCGGTTACCGGAGACGTCGTCTCAGGCCACGATGCGGATCTTCTGCGGGCCGCCTGTGACGCCTGTACCCGTGGCGTGCGCCGGGCGCACATCATCAGTTACCGCCGCGACGGAGCGATCCTGGAAGAGCTGTTCACCCGGGACGGTTCCGGTACGCTGGTGACTGACGATCATTACGAGCAGATTCGCCCGGCCAGGGTGGAAGATATCGGCGGCATTGTGGAACTGATCCAGCCGCTGGAAGAGCAGGGTGTACTGGTGCGCCGGTCCCGGGAACTGCTGGAAACGGAAATCGATCAGTTCGTGGTGGCGGAAAGAGACGGCATGATCATCGGTTGCGCCGCCCTGTACGCCTTTCCTGAAGAGCAGGCGGGAGAGCTGTCGTGCTTCGCCGTGGATCCGGCCTACCGCCGTGGCGGCCGCGGCGACGAGATTCTGGCCCTCGTTGAGCGAATGGCCCGCGCCCAGGGCCTGCAACGGCTGTTTGTGCTGACGACTCAGACCGAACACTGGTTCCGGGAGCGGGGCTTTGAACCCTGTCCGGTGCAGTCCCTGCCAGGACCCAAACAGGCGGCTTATAACGCCCGCCGGAAGTCCAAGGTCTTTGTGAAATCCATGAGTTGAAAACCCATGGGAACCAGCCCGTAATCCGCCTGTCCTACCCTTGACGAACCGTCGTCAAAGTAGTCACATTAACAAGTGTATAGTTTTCGTTGCCGGTAGAGGGTTATGCTCCGGCGCTGCTGTTTTCCGGCAGGCGTGACTATACTGACCTCAGCCGATACCGCCGGGACACTGGATGGACAGTACGGTACAGTGCGGGTACCCGGTGTCATCCGTTTTGAGGGAATCGCCCCGTCTGCTTTATCAGCGGCCGGGCTTTATCGATCAGGTAGTGAATGGATCTGAAGGAACGACGCTCAAGCCCACGACGCCCTATTAAGCTGGCTGCCCAGGTTGACCTTGGGGAGGCCGGCATGTGGCCGTGTCAGATTGCGGACTTCTGTGCGGAAGGGCTGTTTGTGCGCTACTCGGGGGACACCTCGGCGAAAATCCGCGATCACCTGCACAAACACCCTGGCGAAGACCTGAACCTCCACTTCCGCGTTGGTGATGGCCGTGAACGGCATCAGCTTAAAGCCCGGCCGGTGCGTCTCATCGACGGTGCCATGGGGGTGGAATTTACCCGTTCCAGCCCCAAGGCGGTAGAAGCCATGCTCAGCCAGTGCGGCGCCAGCGGTGAGGATCAGGAACGGGCCGCACTCAAACCCCCCAGCGAGCACGTCCAGTTTATCCTGCGTCAGTGCGCCCGCAGCGTGATCCAGC
>CAYVEH010000435.1:0-1472 GCA_964450585.1 uncultured Ornithinimicrobium sp. | reverse complement strand
CGCGCTGGTGGTCTCTTACACCACCCTTTCACCCTGACCTCCGACCGGAGCCGGAGGCGGTCTCCTTTCTGTGGCACTGTCCCGCGGGTCACCCCGGGTGGCCGTTAGCCACCACCGTGCCCTGTGGAGCCCGGACGTTCCTCGGCGAGTCCCCGAAGGGCTCGACGCGGCCGCCTGACCGACTCATCCACCAGGTCAGTCTACGGGGCTCACGACGCGGCCGTATGCCGATCGCTGGCTCCGCGCAGACCTCACCCGACCTGGTGATCGGTGTGCTCGCGGACGGGGAGCATCGCCAGCGCCCCCGCGGCCAGGATGAGCACGATGCCCAGGATCCCCCAGTACTGCGTGTTCTCCTCACCGGTGACCCGGGCGCCGAGCCAGATGCCCACCCCGAACGCGGCCGGCGAGAGGAAGGAGACCACCCGCCCGGTCGTGGCGTAGAGGCCGAAGATCTCCCCGCTCTTGCCCTCCGGGATCAACCGTGCCAGGAAGGACCGGGAGGCGGCCTGGGCCGGCCCCACGAAGACCGTGAGTCCGAGACCGAGCACCCAGAAGACGGTTGTGCCGCCGTCGTGCAGGACAAAGATCGCCAGCCCCAGCACGACCAGGGCCACCAGGGACAGCATGATGACCTTCTTGGGTCCGAGCCGGTCGTCCAGCAGGCCGAACGCGATCGTGGCGACGCCGGCCACGATGTTCGCCGCGGCCCCGAAGATGATGACCTCGCCGGCGCTCAGCCCGAAGGTCCCGGCGGCCAGGACGGC
Source organism: uncultured Ornithinimicrobium sp. (assembly GCA_964450585.1). GTDB lineage: Bacteria > Actinomycetota > Actinomycetes > Actinomycetales > Dermatophilaceae > Ornithinicoccus. The sequence continues at coordinate 705 of CAYVEH010000435.1, read as the reverse complement.
GCCGAAGGCGAAGACGCCGGCCAGCCCGTCCCGGAACAGGGCCGAGGCCAGCAGGAACCAGACGGTGTGGCGGGAGGTCTTCCAGAGCCTGCCGATGGTGCCGAACAGCAGCCGGTAGGAGTCGACCACCCGCACGCGCGGGGCGCGCTCCACGGGACGGTCCTTGAGCGCGGCCAGGGCCGGAATCGTGAACAGCAGGATCCAGACGGCGCAGAGCAGCATCGAGACCCGGATGTCCATCCCGTCCTCGCCGGTGACGCCGAACAAGCCCACCTCGGGCTGGATGAACAGGAAGTACAGCGCCAGCAGGGCCAGGATCCCGCCGAGATAGCCGAAACCCCACCCGTAGCCGGAGACCCGGCCGATCGTCCCGGGCGTGGCCACCTGCTCGATCGTGGCGTTGTAGTTGACACCCGCGATCTCGGACACCACCGAGCCGACGCCGAGCAGCACCAGCCCCAGCACCAGATAACCCGGGTCGGCCTTGACGAAGAACAAGCTCGCGGTGATGAGCGCCAGCAGCCAGGTCTGCCAGCGCAGGTTGCGCACCGTGCGCCCGGCCCGGTCGGAGTTCTGGCCCAGGACCGGCGCGAGGACCGCCACGAAGAACCCGGCGATCGCGGTCGACAGGGCCAGCATCTGAGAGGTGTGGTTGGTCGACCCGAAGCTGTCGCTGGTGAGGTAGACGGCGAACACGAAGGTCGT
>CAYVEH010000434.1:0-1476 GCA_964450585.1 uncultured Ornithinimicrobium sp. | reverse complement strand
CCGGTGGGGAAGCTGCGCTCCAGGTCCCACAGGGTCAGGCCGTGGTTGGTGATGTCCAGGTCGTGGTGCTGGCGCTGGCGGTACTCCAGCGGGTCGGTGTCGGCCATCAGGTGGCCCCGCACCCGGTAGGCGTGGATAAGCTCCTGGACCCGGGTGGCCTTGGAGACGTCGTCATCGTGGCTGGCGGTGATGTCCGGGGCCCAGCGGACCGGCTCGTACGGGATCCGCAGCCCGGTGAAGATCTCGTCGTAGAAGCCGTCGGCGCCCAGCAGCAGCTGGTGCAGGATCCGCAGGAACTCCCCGGACTGGGCGCCCTGGATGATCCGGTGGTCGTAGGTCGAGGTGAGGGTCAGCACCTTGCTCACCGCGGCGCGGGCGATCGCCTCGGGGCTGGCCCCCTGCCACTCGGCCGGGTAGTCCAGGGTCCCGACGCCGATGATGGCGCCCTGACCGGGCATCAACCGGGGCACCGAGGAGACGGTGCCGATGCCGCCGGGGTTGGTCAGCGAGATGGTGGTGCCCTGGAAGTCCTCGATGGTCAACTTGCCGTCCCGCGCCTTGCGGACCACGTCCTCATAGGCGCCCCAGAAGTTGGCGAAGTCCATCTCCTCGGCGCTCTTGATGTTCGGCACCAGCAGCTGGCGTGACCCGTCCGACTTGGGCACGTCGATGGCCAGCCCGAAGTTGACGTGCGCCGGCTCGACGAGGTGCGGCTTGCCGTCCTCCTCGGTGTAGTTGGTGTTCATCTCCGGCATCGCCTTGAGGGCCTTGACCATGGCGTAACCGATGAGATGGGTGAAGGAGACCTTGCCGCCGCGGGAACGGGACAGGTGGTTGTTGATGACGATGCGGTTGTCGATCAGCAGCTTGGCCGGGATCGCGCGCAGGCTGGTGGCCGTCGGCACGGCCAGGCTCTGCTCCATGTTGCTCACCGTGCGGGCGGTCGCGCCGCGCAGCCGGGTGACCTGCGACTCCGACTGCGGTTTGGTGGTCCGACGGGCCGGAGCATCCCGCGGGGTCGGGGCCGAGGAGGTGGCCTCCTTAGCCTCGCTCTTGGCCGCCTCCGCGTCCTGCTCGGAGGGCTTCTCCGACTGCCGTGCGGCCGCGGTCTGCTGCGACTGGTTGGTGGCCGTCGTCGGCTCGGAGGACTTGGTCTGGGCGGCCTTGGAGGCCGTGCTGCCGGAGGCCTTCTGTGGCGCTGGCGCGCCAGCACTCGGCTGCTTTGTGGCCTGCGCCGGGCGGGCCTGCTGCTCACCGACCGGGCCGTCAGCGACCCGCTCCTTGGTCATCGTCTGAGTGGGGGCACCGCCGTCCTGGGAGGCGAAGAAGCTGCGCCAGGCTGCGTCCACGGACGAGGGGTCTGCCAGATACCGCTCGCGCATGTCCTCCACGAGCCACTCGTTGGCTCCGAAGTCGGCCAGGGGGTTGTCGCTGCTGGGGGACTGGTTCGCCACGGCGTGCGCGCCTCTTTCTCAC
>CAYVEH010000433.1:0-1488 GCA_964450585.1 uncultured Ornithinimicrobium sp. | reverse complement strand
GACACCGACATCGACGCCTGGATCCCGCACGTCCAGGTGCTCGACGCCGACGGTGAGGTGACCGCCACCCAGCGCCTGCTGGACTGTGAGGACATCGCCCGACCGCGCGACCCAGCGGGCCTGTCGACCCTGTCGGTGCTGACCTTCGACGTCGACGCCGGCACCCCGCAACCGACCTCCGGCACCGGACTGATCGCCACCGGCAGCACCGTCTACGCCTCCACCGACCGTCTCATCGTGGCGACCAACCGGTGGGACCCGTGGCGCTGGGCGGACGCGCCAGCAGAGCTGTGGGACCCGGAGGCCGGCAGCCAGACCGTGCTGCACAGTTTCGACATCAGCGACCCGGACGGCACCAGCTACCAGGCATCCGGCGTGGTGGACGGCTACTTGCTGAACCAGTGGGCGCTGGATGAGCAGGACGGCGTGATCCGGGTGGCCACCACCACCGACCCGCAGGCCGCCTCCCAGGACTCCCACTCCTCGCTCATCATGCTGACCGAGGACGGCACCACGTTGACGGAGACCGGCCGGGTGGACGGGCTGGGACGCACCGAGCAGATCAGGGCGGTGCGCTACCTCAGCCAGGACCTGGCGGCGGTGGTTACCTTCCGGCAGACCGACCCGCTGTACCTGATCGACACCAGTGACCCGGCCGCGCCCCGGGTCACCGGTGAGTTGAAGATCCCCGGCTACTCGGCCTACCTGCACCCGCTCGATTCGGACACCCTGCTGGGCGTGGGCCAGGACGCCGACCCCGAGACCGGGCGGACCCACGGGATGCAGGTCTCCCTCTTCGACATCTCCGACCTGTCCCACCCACGGCAGACCCAGGTGCTGACCTGGAAGGACAGCACCACGGCCGTGGAGTGGGACCATCGTGCCTTCACCGCCTGGCCCGACACCGAGCAGGTGTTCCTGCCGATGAACCACTGGCCCCAGGACGGGAAGGACACCCCGTTCGCCGGGGTGCTGGTGCTGGACACCAGCGGCGCTGAGTTGACCGAGCAGGGTCGGGTGCCGGTGACCCCGCACGGCCAGGAGGAGTGGGGCGAGGGGCCCAGCCGCACGCTGGTGATCGGCGATGACCTGTGGACGCTGGACTACCAGGGTCTGGCGCGGTTCGATCTGCAGACGTTGCGCGGTGGGTGGGTCGTCGACCTGTGAGGGCCGCGGCTGGGCACGGGGCCGCTGGACCGGTGCCTCACCGGCCGGTCGGCTCGGGCAGCGGCGGCACCTGTGAGCACACCCCGATCGGCACCAGGTCGGCCACCGCGAGGGCAGTGGCCGCACCCGGGTTCGTGACGGCATACTCCACGGCTCCGATCGAGGCGTCGACCCCGACCACCGACCCGGCCCCGAAGCCGTCGGAGAAGCCGATCGTCTCGGTCGTGGGCCAGTCCTGCCCGAGCGCGATCCGGGCCGTGAGGTCCTCCTCGATCGCACCCGGGTCGGTGCCCTCCGGATAGGCCAGCCGGACCGTCGCAC
>CAYVEH010000432.1:0-1501 GCA_964450585.1 uncultured Ornithinimicrobium sp. | reverse complement strand
GTGCCGAGCTGCTCCGGCTGCGGCCCCAGCAGATCGTGGTGGTCGGCGGTCTGGATGTCATCTCCTCGCCGGTCCGCTCCACCCTGGACGGGCTGACCGACGGCACCGCCACCCGTATCGCCGGGCCGTCCCGGTACGACACCGCGGCCGCGTTATCGGCCTACACCTTCCCCGGCGGCACGGACATCGCCTACCTGGCCACCGGCACCACCTTTCCGGATGCGCTGGCTGCCGGGGCCGCAGCGGGCATCCAGGGGGCGCCCATGCTGCTGACCACGCCCCACTCGCTCAGCCCGAGCGCGCAGCAGGAGCTCCAGCGGCTCGCCCCGCAGCGGATCATGCTGCTGGGCGGGCCGGAGGCGATCTCGGCAACGGTCGCGCAGCAGGCGGCTCAGATCGCCACCACTGAGCGCATCTCCGGTGCCGACCGGTTCGCCACCGCCCTGGCGATCTCCCGCCGTGTCTTCGGCACCGACCGACCGGGGGTGGTGCTGGCCACGGGCCGGGACTGGCCCGATGCGTTGTCGGCCGGGGCGGTCGTGGGCCACACCCACGGGCCGATCCTGCTCTCCACGGGCACGACCCTGCCGCAGGGCACCAGGACGGAACTGACCCGGCTCGCCCCCACCACGGCCTACGTGTTGGGCGGCCGCAGCGCCCAGAGCAACGAGATCCCGCGGCAGACCCAACGCCAGCTGGGGGTCTGCTGGTCCGGCAGCCGACCTGCCGCCGGCGGGCCGGAAGTCATCACCAGCGTGCCCGGCGCCGACCGTCAGATCGCCTACACCCTGGACATGGGCGGGCGGCTGGAGGGCGGCGAGCAGATCCTCGACTTCCTCATCGACCACCAGGTCTGCACCACCTTCTTCCCGACCAGCATCATGGCCGCCACACCGCAGGGCCGCGCGATCATGGCCCGGATCGCCGCACACCCCGAGCTCTTCGAGATCGGGAACCACACGGTGCACCACTGTGACCTGGTCAACGGTGGTGGCGGCTCCCCGTCGGCGGCGCCCTGCCAGGTGCCGATGACCCGCGGCTTCGTGCAGCACGAGCTCACCGACGCCGAGACCGTCCTGGAGGCACTGGCCGGTATGCAGGCCAACCCCTACTGGCGACCACCCTACGGCTCGCACAACGCGACGGTGCGCGGATGGCTCGCGGATGTGGGCTACCCCAAGACGGTGATGTGGTCCCGCGACACCATCGACTGGGACCCGAGCACGACCGCCGCCCAGATCATCGCCCGGGCCACCGTGCCGGCCCCGCCGCCGGGCACCATCGTGCTGAGCCACCTGGGCGGGTATGCCACCCCGGAGGCGCTGCCGGTGATCGTCAGCACACTGCGCGCGCAGGGCTACACGTTCACCACCCTGTCCGACCTACGCGACGGGTGAGGACCCCTGGTGCTCTAGCCGGTCCAGGAAATCGTGGAGCAGGGCATCAAACAGCTCCGGGCGCTCCAACTGGGCGTTGTGCCCGGCCGCGTCCAGCACCGCGA
>CAYVEH010000431.1:0-1501 GCA_964450585.1 uncultured Ornithinimicrobium sp. | reverse complement strand
CACCACGGTCCTCGCCGCAGACCCGGGGGCCGGGCCGATCTTCCTGGAAGATGGCGCCGAGGTCAGCTCGGTCAGTACATCGGGTCGTCTCGACGGTCAGTAATCTCACGCTCCACCACGTCGGGCCCATCCCGACGCTCCCGCACCACCGTGTGCGCGCGGCGGGACCGTTGCGCGTTCTGGATCAGGCCGAGGATGATCGCCAGGGCACCACCGGCCATCAGGATCCAACCGACGGTATTCAGGTTGGTGCCGAGGTAGTCGGAGTCCAACGTGGTCAGCGACATGATCGCCCCCACGACCAGCAGGATGATGCCGAGCCCGATACCCATGAACTGCTCCTCTCACCAGGTGCGCGGCGTGCGCACAGCGCCCATCCTGCCGCGACCCGACGCGAGGCGCGCTGTCAACGCGTAGGTCCCCACGGCCAGGTGCCCGGCCACTGAGAGCAGGTTCGACGACTGACAGCGCCCTATAGCCGGCTCTCAGAAGCCGAACCTGCTCTCAGACGGGCAGGCGGCGGTGGGGGCGGTGGGTCAAAGGGGCAGCGGCGGTGGGGGCGGTGGGTCAGACGGGCAGACCCCGGGCGTGTGTCGGACGGTAGGGCTGCGGCGGCGCGGGGGAGTCAGCCCGCGGGCAGCGTCCGGGCCAGAAAATCGACGGTCTGCTGCCAGGCGGCGCGAGAGGCCTCGGCGTGGCAGAACGCCGGGTGCGGGTTGTCAAAGGCGTGCCCGGCGCCCTCATGCCACTGGAACTGCACCTCGGCGTCCACGCCGGTCACCCACGCCCGGATGTCCTCGGCCGTCTCGACCGGGATGTAGGCATCCGCGGTGCCGAAGTGGTGCAGGCTTGGCACCGACACCCGGACGCCGGCCGCCACCAGCTGTGGCAGCGCCGAGCCGTAGTAGCTGACCAGGGCCTCCGGCGGCACCGGGGCCTGCGCGGCGGTCGCGTACGCCAGCCCGCCACCCAGGCAGAAGCCGACCAACCCCACCCCGCTCACCCCCGGCATCGTGCGCAGGTGCTGGACGGCTGCGACCCCGTCGCGCACGGCGGCGTCCCAGTCCAACTGGCTCATCAGCGCCATCCCCTGCTCCAGCAGGTCCGGGGCGTCCTCGTCGACCCGGCGCGCGGGCAGCCGCCAGTAGAACTCCGGTGCGAGCACGGCATACCCCAGGTCCGCCAGGTCGGCGCAGCGCTGCTGGATGTAGTCGCTGACCCCGAAGATCTCCTGGAAGACCACCAGGGCCGGGCGGGGGTCAGACGGGGTGTCGGTGCCGGGCCATGCTGCACCCTCCGGTCCCCACAACAACGCGGGCATCTCCCCGTCGGCCGTGGGGATCACGATCTCGGTGGCGTTGGATGCCATCTCAGTCCCTCCCGTCAGGCAGCACGGCGTTGAGGATCATCGACACGATCGTGATGATCAGCGCCCCCAGCACGGCATCCCACCAGAACTCCTGGACGACGAAGCCCAGGTCGAACCAGCCGGCCACCCACG
>CAYVEH010000430.1:0-1511 GCA_964450585.1 uncultured Ornithinimicrobium sp. | reverse complement strand
CTCATCCCAATCGAGGGTGTAGTTGGGGTCTGAATCCTCCGGCCTCCAGGAGCGCGCGGGCTATGTAGTTGGTGAGGTTCCGGAAGCCCAAGGCGGAACCGCGCAGGTGCTCGAGGCGACCATTCAGCGTTATCTGGAGCTGTGTGGGACGTGATCGCTTGACCAGCGGGTCTGCGTCGGAGACATGTCGTTGACGCTGAGGGGCCGTGCGGATCGACAAACGAAAAAGCCTGCCAAGACCAGGGAACTGCGGTGGGCACCGTCGAGGACACGCTCCAGATAACGTGTCTCCGACAAGGCGCTGGAATGCCGTCAGCGACGTCGAAGACGGCCCACGCCAGGCTCCAGATAATGAGAGCTTCGGTGGGCCCATTGCTGGTGCGGGGCCGGTCAAAGTAGGCCAGGACGTCCTCAGCTCGGCGGGACAGGGTACGGCCGAGCCTGCGCAGCTCGACCAGGGGCGCCGGGACATCGGCGGCAAGGGAATCGATGAGCGTGCGCATCAAGGTGGCGCCCTGGGTGCGGTCGGGTTCGCGGTAGGCGGTGATCATGGCCTGGTAGGCGCCCCAGGTCAGCTCGACCTGCAGGTGCTCTTCGGCGGCGAACAGCTTGTCGAGCCGGTCTTGCTGTTTCTCGGTGAGCAAGTCCGCTCCGGTGGACAGGGTCCGCCGCGCGCTGTACAGCGGATCGCCCTTGCGGCCCCGGTGCCCACGGGTGACCTGCTGGATCCGTCGCCGGCACTCATCGAGGGCCTCGCCAGCGAGGCGGACGACATGGAAGGGATCGAGGACTGGGACAGCCTCGGGCAGCTCTTCGGCGGTCGCCGATTTATAGCCCGAGAACCCGTCCATGGCCACGACCTGCACCCCGTCGCGCCAGGCCTGATCCCGCTGCGCCAGCCAGGTCTTGAAAGCCTTCTTGGTCCGGCCCTCGACCATGTCCAGCAACCGGGAGGGGCCGGTGCCGTCGCGCACGGGGGTGAGGTCGATGATCACGGTGACGTACTTGTCACCGCGCCGGGTGTGCCGCCAGACGTGTTCATCGACCCCAATGACCTGCACGCCGTCGAGGCGGTGCGGGTCATCGATCAGCACCCGCCGTCCTTTGTCCAAGACCGCGTCGTTAGCGGTACTCCAGGCCACCGCGAGGGCTTCGGCGACCCGGGCCACGGTCAGGTGCTGGACCACGATCCCGACCAGGGCCCACCTCAGCCCCGCACGAGAGATCTTGGCCCGTGGCGGCGCGGCCTTGCTGGTGTCCTGGCGCCACACGTGAGCGCACTCGGTGCATCGGTAGCGCCGGACGGTGACGAGCAAAGTGGTGGGTCTCCACCCGAACGGCTCGTGCGCCAACCGCCGGACCACGGTGTCCCGCGCGAACCCCCTGGCTGCCGCAGGTGCAGCACCAGTCATCCGGTTCCACCACCCGGCAGGCCAGGACGGCACGCTCGGGCTCGATCAGCTGGCCAGTCACCACGAGGCCCAGCTCGTCCAGTCCGGTGAAGGTGGTCA
>CAYVEH010000429.1:0-1514 GCA_964450585.1 uncultured Ornithinimicrobium sp. | reverse complement strand
CGCTCCACGTGCATTCCGGTGGGTGTGTGGGCGTGGGCGGCGGGCAGTCTGTGGGGGGCTCGCGGGACTTCGTTATGCGTGCGCCTCCCTCAGGGATGGCACTCGCGCTTGCGCTTAGCATACACGAGACTGCACTGCAAATGACACGGGTGTTATTCAGTGTCACGCGGTCGCCCTCTGCCGCTGACCCCTGCGCTCTTCCAGGATTCGATCCCACGCAGCCCGCGCCTCGCCCAGTTCGCCAATCCGGTAGGTCGGCACCTTGCGCCGCCTGCCTTCCTTGTCAAGCTCCAGGCGCTGCCCCTTCTGTTGCAGCAGCCCTCGCCGCGACCACTCGTGCAGGGTGCGACGCGAGACGCCTGACTCTAGGAACATTGGGGCCAGGGTCACCAGCTCGCGCATAGTGGCCTGGTATCCCTTCACCGCCTCCTGGAACTCATCGCGCCGCTCGTGCACGTTGATGGTCGCGCCACATCTGCCGCAGCGTGTCTCGGGCGCCAGGGACTTGGTGTGCTCCACGTAGACGTGCGCCTCGCACGTGGTTTCCTTGCCGTCGTCGTCGGTGGCGGTCACAGCCTCGCAGCGCCCGAGGTACAGCCGGTCTGGTGGCCGGTCGAAGAGTCGGGTCAGGTTGCTCGCGGCAGCCTCAATGAAGGCCAGCTCTTCCGGCCCCTCCGGCGTGGTGCGCAGCCAGTCGACATGCGCGACCAGCCAGCGGCAGACCTCGCTCACCCCAGCTGGCCTTGCGACAGCCAGGTGCCACCCACGGCCCTCGCAGACGATGTTGTGTGTGCCCTGGAGTCCGCTCACGATTGGCGTCATCACCTTCGTGACGCGAGGGTCGAACGGCAGTGGCGTCTCCCGTGGTCGAGCCGGACCCCTGCTGTAGTCGATGGCTGACACTCGCGCCCGCTTGTCGTCGGCGTGCGCGGACAGCTCAGCGATTGTGCGCAGGTGCTTGCGTGCCTCAGCCCCACAGTCCTTGCATACGTAGGCATCGCCAGCAATCTTGCCGCAGTCGCAGCGGCGTCCCTGCTCGCTCATTCGTCCTCCTGGTGGTCGCTTGCCTGCCCTCGATATCGGGGCTCCTCGTCGCCGGTCTGCGTGTACAGCCGCCGCACCTCGTGGCTCACGCAGCAGTCGTCGCACCATTCGTGGGCCTGGACGATCCACGCCCGGCCTACCTGCTCCTCCATGACCATGGGCGGGTCGATGGCGCGGGCCAGCATGGTCAGCCCCTCACCGATGTGCTCAGCGATCAGGCTGCCCACCTCGGCCCACGTGGCCAGCCATGCACGGGGTGTCACAGCCCCGCCTCCAGGTCGTCGGCGCGGTCCTCGATCCACTCCAGCACCGACGAGGCCAGGAACGCCCAACCGATGTCTCGGGTGTCGTACCCCTTCCATGTCGACATCTCGGCGTGCAGGTCCCGCAGCGCCTGCGCCTCGATGATCGGCCTGGCAGCGGCCACGGCAACCTCGGCCTGTCGGTCCCACTCGCCCATGTCGCTGCCG
>CAYVEH010000428.1:0-1521 GCA_964450585.1 uncultured Ornithinimicrobium sp. | reverse complement strand
GCCTACGCCGTCCCGGACTACGACCAGTTCGAGTACCCGACCTTCGGGCCGGGCTCGGGCGAGGCCGTCCGGCTGGACGACCTGTCCGTCGGGGACGACCGCTACTGATCAGCTGATCAGCACCGCCTCCGGGGCGGGTATGCCGAGACGCACCGTGCGGCATACCCGCCCCTTGGTCATCGGTGGGGGGACCACGCCCCCCGGGGAGGTCATCGGCCCGGTTGCGGAGCAAGCGGCGGGCTCGTGGCGGCGCGGGCCGGCGTGCCAGACTCGGCTGCCGTGAGCAGCACGCACAGCCCCGGGCCGGTCGAACCCACGGACGGGGACGCAGGAGTGGCGCGGGCGGTCGCTGCGGTGCGGACGGCGTTGCCGCTGGCCACGGGTCAGTGCCTGCTGCGGGAGGTGCGCGCCGATGACGCCACGGCGGTGCACACCTACCGCAGCCGACCGGAGGTCACCCGCTTCCTCGGTCACCCGCCGCTGGACCCCGACGGGGTCGTCGAGCTGCTCCATCAGTGGCGTGCGGACCCCAGCGCACTGAGCATCGTGGCCGTGCTCACTGGGGCGCAGGAACTGCCAGCAGCCGATGGGTTGCCAGGCGACCTGAGACCGGGCCCCGGGGCCGCCCAGCCGGTCATCGGTGACATCCGGGTCCGGTTCCGTCGGGCCGCGGCGATGGCGCCGGCCACCACCACGGCCGTGGAGGCGAGCATCGGTTATGCGTTCCACCCGCAGCTCCAGGGCCGTGGGTTGGCCACCGAGAGCGTCGGTGCCGTCGTCGACGTGCTCCTCGGCGCGGTCGCTGCCCACCGGGTCACCGCCCGCGTCTTCGCCCCCGCCACCCCCTCGACCCGTTTGCTGACCCGCCTCGGCTTCACCCGCGACGGCATCGACCGGCACGCAGTGCTCGCCCCCGACGGACGGACCTGGTGGGACGACGAGCTGTGGAGCCGGCTGGCCGGGGATCTGAGCGGTCCGGCGCGCAGCCACTGATTTGGCCTATACCAGACGCGCCGGTAGTCTTGAGGCTTGTGTGCGCAGGTCTCGCCTGCGCGCGTGTCGTCGGGCTAGGTCCCGACGGCCACCACCTCTCGCCGGGCAGCTCTGCTGGCCCATCCACCCCCCTCGTGTTGGGCGGTGCCATGGGCTTGAAGGGAAGTGCAGGGGAGAGCACCGTGCGACATTCCCTCCCGGGGGTGCCACAGCGGTCAGCCCAAGGAGCGTGACCCGTCAGTGATGACGGTGCGCGCAGACAACATCGACTGAGAAGAGAATCAGTGCCCACTATCAACCAGCTCGTCCGGAAGGGGCGCCAGGACAAGGCCAAGAAGGTCAACAGTCCGGCCCTGAAGGGCAACCCGCAGCGGCGCGGTGTCTGCACCCGCGTCTACACCACCACCCCGAAGAAGCCGAACTCTGCCCTGCGCAAGGTGGCCCGTGTGCGCCTCACCAGCGGCATCGAGGTGACGGCCTACATCCCGGGTGTCGGTCACAACCTGCAGGAGCACTCCATCGTGCTCG
>CAYVEH010000427.1:0-1521 GCA_964450585.1 uncultured Ornithinimicrobium sp. | reverse complement strand
GAGTTGCCCTGTGTCAACCCGCCGTCGTTTAGGCGGCTTCGGCGGTGTGTTGGTTGAGGAAGCGTTGGAGTGCGGGGTGTCGGTCGGGGTCGTAGGCGAGGTTGTCTTGCCAGCAGCGCCAGATGATGTTCGCCCAGGCGCGGGCGAGGATGCGCACGGCGTGGGGGTGGTCCTTGCCTCGGGCGCGGGCTCGGTCGTAGAGGTCGGCGGCCCAGGGGTTGGTGTGTCGGGAGTCGCCGGCGAAGTCGCACAGGGCGTCGCGAAGTTGTCGGTCGGCGGACCAGCGGAAGGTGACGGCTTTGGTCCTGCCGGACTGTCGGGTCGAGGGGGCGACGCCGGCCAGGCAGGCGAGGGAGTCGGCGGTGGGGAAGCGACCGCGGGCGTCGCCGATCTCGGCGAGCAGCCGGGCGGCGCGGAGCTCGCGGGTGCGAGGCAGCGAGGTGAAGATCTCCCGGTCGGGATGGACCTTGAGTTGGTCGGCGATGCTGTCCTGGAGCGCGTCGATCTGGACGTTAAGGGCGTGCAGTGCGGCTACGAAGGCGAGGGTGACGGCGGCGTGGGCCTCGGCGTCATCGCCGGTGGTGCCGCGGGGTGCGGCCAAGATGCGCTGGTGCAGCGCCTCGGGTGTGGTCCGGCCGGAGTAGCCGACCTTGCTCAGCCAGGTACCGACTCGGGCGGGGGTGAGCCAGTCGGCCTTGGTCTGGGTGGTGAAACGCTCGATGAATGCGAGGCTGACCTGGGAGTCGATCGCGGCGAACAGGCTGGCGGCGGCGGGGAAGACGAGTTGCAGATGGGCGCGAAGCTGGTTGGCGAGCCCGACCCGGTGCTCGACCAGGTCCCGGCGGCCGCGCACGGCCGACCGCAGCGCCTGGGTGGCCGCAGTAGAGCGGGTCAGCGGCGTGAGACGGCGCCGGTCGGTGCGGACCACGTCGGCGAGCACGTAGGCGTCGAACCGGTCGTCCTTGTTGCCGGCCGACCCGTACCGGGACCGCAGGTTCTTCACTTGGACCGGGGGGATCACCAGCACCACCAGCTCGGCGGCCAGCAGCGCGTCGACCACCGGTCCGTCGCCGCGTTCGATGCCGACCTCGCGGACGTCGGCGGCCAGCAGGCGGCGGACCAGTCGCTTCAGGCCGGTAGCGGTGTGGGTGACCATGAACCGGTCGGTGATCTCGCCGTCGGCGTCGACGATGCAGACCGCGTGGTCGTCCTTGGCCCAGTCGATACCCGCGTAGATTCGCGCGGATGTAACTATCGGGGTGACACTCATGTTGGTTTCCTGACTGTTGCAGCAGTGGGAAGCCACCCGGTGGTCCCGGGACCCCGCAGCCGGTCGCTCACTGATCGGCGCTCTCCGGCGCACAGCCCTGTAGCCGGTCTGGGCGTCCTGGGCCACCGGACCCCGCAGAACTCATGCTGGACCTCGAGGGTCGAGCGCGAATGGCGGTGGCCCGGTGGGGACCAGGGGTGCATCAGCAGGTCATCCGAACCAACCGACACGAAGAAGGTAGCCCAGTGAGC
>CAYVEH010000426.1:0-1522 GCA_964450585.1 uncultured Ornithinimicrobium sp. | reverse complement strand
ACCTGAGACCCCTACCGAGGGATCACCGTCGTACACCACCCCACCGGACTTGACCGGGACGCCGCCGACTGGTCGAGCGATGCTGGGCGGTGCGTTGGCGTGAGTCACGACGCTCTCCCTGTCGCCTTGGCGGGCCGCGGCTGGCTGCGCTCGGCGGGGATTGCCGCCGCCGTGGCGATCACAGCGAGCAGGGTTACGGTCATGAAGACGAAGGCGGCTCTGTCGGTGCCAGCGATAGCGGCGGTGGTCGTCGCGGCTGCAAGGCCGATCGCGCCGCCGAACTGCTTCGCAGTGTTCATCATTCCAGAGGCTGCGCCAGCATGTTCGGGACGAACGCCCGTGGTGACTAGTGTGGCTAGCGGTGTGTTCATCAGGCCACCGCCGATCCCAATAATGACGGTGGGAACCAGGACGGCAACCGCGAAGGACCCGCCGTCGACGACCGTGAGCCAGAGCAGTCCAGGAACAGCGATGACGACACCTGCCACGATCAGCACCCGGGGCGCGCGACGTTTCATCAGCCGCGGCGTGAGCCAGAGGTTCACCACCAGCATGCTGGCGGTGAGCGGGAGGAACGCCAGACCGGCCTGGATCGGCGAGTACCCAAACTGAGTCTGCATCCGGTACGTCAGGAAGTACCACAGGCCGACTTGGAAGCATGCCCCGGTCAACGCGGTCGCGATATTGCCGAGGACGATCAGCCGGTCTCGTGCGAGATCGCTCGGTACGAGCTTGTGAGACGTCCGGCGCTGATGCAGGACGAGCACGACGAACAACGCGACCGTCAGCGAACCCACTACGACTAGAAGACCATCCGAGAATCCCTCACTTGCGACGGACAGCGCGTATATGGCGCACGCGAACGCGGCTGTTGCCAGCCCTGCACCGATGAAGTCGATGCGCCCCGTACGGCGCTGGTCAGTGGTCCGTCGGTGGAGAACGAGGGCTGCGATGACGACACCGACCCCGATGGGAAGATTGATCAACAAGGTGGCTCGCCAGGAGATCAGGTCGGTGAGCAACCCGCTAGCGATGTTGCCAAACCCGCCCCCGGCCAGGCTCACCGCAGTCCACACAGCGATAGCTCGCGTTCGTTCCGGACCCTCAGCATGGGTGGTCGTCAGCAAGGTGAACGTTGCCGGAGACGCCGCAGCGGCAGAGATGCCCTGTGCGGCACGGGCGGCGATGAGCACCCAGCCTTCCATCGCGAGACCTCCAACGAGACTCGCCAGGGTGAATGCCGCCACGCTCCAGGCGAGCAACCTCGCGGTGCCCACGACATCGGCCAACCTCGCGCCGACCAACAGCAATCCAGCGAAGCCAAGACTGTAGGCCAACGCCACCCACGACGCGGCAACCCCGGAGAGTCCGAGGTCGGCCTGGATCGAAGGTAGCGCGACATTCACCACCGAGACATCCAGCACCACGATCAGCTGAGCCAGACAAGACGTCCACAGTCCGAGCCGCTGCAACCAGGTAGACATACCCCTCCTTGATACGCTCGTATCATTTGGTACGAGCG
>CAYVEH010000425.1:0-1536 GCA_964450585.1 uncultured Ornithinimicrobium sp. | reverse complement strand
GCAGCGCGAAGGCATCAAGGCGTCCCTGGCCGAAGACGTTGTTGTTCGCCGCCGTCCCCCCGCAGGAGGTGTCCTCGGTGTCCACAGCGCTGCCGCCGAGCAGGCCACGGGTGACCTCGACATCACCGCGCAGGTCCGGGTGGGCGGACCAGAGCAACGCCACGGCGCCGGCCACGTGCGGGGCGGCGAAGGAGGTGCCATCGCCTAGGGCATATCCGAACTTCTGGGTGTCCGCGTCGTAGTAGGCCGACCGGATGTTGCTGCCCGGTGCGGAGATATCCGGCTTGACCTGACCGTCGGTGCTGGGACCGCGGCTGGAGTCCTCGGCGATGAGGTGGTCCTGCCGGTAGTTGCCCACCGAGTAGTTCGCGGCCTGCCTGCCCTCCACCGTGGAGGTGCCGCAGCTGGGGCCGTAGTTGCCGTTGGCGAACACGGCGAACTGCCCGGCGGCGGCCCACGCGTCCGCGACGTCCCCGAAGAACGGGTCGTTGACCGGGTTGCTGCGCTGCCCCCAGGAGTTGTTGATGATGTGCGGGCGCTGACCCGGCCGCGGGTGCTTGCCGTTCAGGTTGGTGGGGGCCAGGGTCCACTGGCCGGCGGCCAGCAGATCGCTCTGCCGGCAGGTCCGCTCCCCGACACACCCCCTCGCCGCGATCCACTCTGCCCCGGGTGCCACGCCGATCCGGTTCTGGCCACCGTCGGACCCGACCATGGTGCCCATCACGTGTGTGCCGTGCCCGACCGTGTCGTAGGGGGCGCGCTTGCCCGCCGCCGGGTCGAACCAGTGGTAGTTGTGGTTGACCTGCCCCTTCTGGAACCCGCGGTAGTGCCGCTTCAGGGACGGGTGGTCCCACTGCACTCCGGTGTCGATGTTCGCCACGATGATGCCCTCGCCGGTGACCCCCTCGGCCCAGGCGTCATTGGCGTTGATGTCCTTGAGGTTCCAGGCCACGGCCGCGGTCTCGGCCTGGGTCTGGTCTGCCTCCGGCAGTTCCAACTCGATGTCGGGCACCTCGAGCTCGACCGGGGCGACGATCTGGGTGACGCCGGGCTGATCGGCCAGCGAGGCCACCAGGTCGGCGTCGCCGTCCTGCACCTGGATCGCATTACTGACCCAGAAGGTCTCGTAGCTGACTCCGGCAGCGTCCAACTCGGCCCGCACGGCCGCCTGGCTCTGCTCGGCGGTGGAGGTCAGCGCCTGGTAGACGAACTCACCGCGCTCCTGCCAGTCCTCGATGTCGTAGGCGGGCGACAGGTCGGCCTGCGCACTCAGGTCGATCCAGAAGTCGGCCTGTCCCTGACTGTCCAGCTCCGCGGTGACTTCCGCGGCCACCGTCGCCGGCTCATCGTCGGTCGTCACCGGAGCCGGTATGCCGAGGCTCCCTTGCGTGGGTGGCCCGCCAGGGGTGGTGGCCCCCGCGCCCAGGGCAGGGGCCAGCAGGGCCAGGCCGGCCAGTCCAGTGAGCAGGGACCTGCCGACGGTGTGCGAGCGTGCCATGCGGTGGGGTCCTCCGTGTCTGTCCAGGCGTCGTGCCA
>CAYVEH010000424.1:0-1537 GCA_964450585.1 uncultured Ornithinimicrobium sp. | reverse complement strand
CGACCATGCCGACCAGATGTCCGTCCGTCTCGATGGCACGGACCAGGCCGGTCCCCTCCCGGAGCGCCTGGACAGCGAAGCCCTCGATGAAGCCCGTCGCCTCAGCCGGCCCGTAGGGCCGCGGTAACGGCAACCAGTGCTGGGTCACTTCGTCCGCGCAGGCCTCCGCAACCCGCCCGACGTCGTCAATCCCCGGGGGTCGCAACCGGAATCCGTCCCCCTCGAGGACCGCGTCGTCAAACGCTCGTCGCTGCGTATCCATCGGCGCAGTGTACGACCAGTCTGGTTGAAGGAACGTTCGTACGAACGTCTGGGCGCTCAGTGGTCAGTCAGGGTTTTGCGGGCAGATCTCCTGTAGCGCCTGGAAGTCGGCGTTGTCAGGTATTTCAAGCGTTGGGTTCCAGTGCCTTCCTTCGTCTTGCTCAGCGACGGCAAGCCAAGACTCGAAACTGGGCGGTTCGCTAATCGCAATCCCTTGATCCTCAAGACAGGGCTTTACCTCATTCACACAGTATTCATATAGCTCTTCGTAATGATCGGGGCCGATCGCCAAGAATTCCTCGGCAAGGGGATACTGAGCAAAACACGTATAGAAGGATTCATCCTTAGCTGATTTCTGCTCAGGGACGTTCTGATACTGCAAACCTCCGTCCTTGACTGCTGTCGCAGGCCACCCCTCTTCCTCCATGCACCCAGCGATAAGGTCGAGTTGCTCATCGGGCTTGACTACCCGCACGATATCAACCGACGGCAAGTCTGCGACCTCGTACATGTTTGAGATCTGCTCCAGGTACGCCTCATACGTTTCAGGCGAGAGGCTTGACTCTGGGGCGGACGAGTCCTCGCCGGAACAGCCGGCAAGGATGGCACCGCTGACCCCGAGTGCGATACCAGCACGGGTAACTCGCCCACCGAAGCGCTGGCTCCAAGCAACAGTACCCTCGGATGAGGGGAGACGATCCATCAAGTGCGCACCTCCCGTCATCGGCAGTACGGGTACGTCTTGTTCTGATCCAGAACTATCGAGGCGTGAGCAGACCAATGGCCCTGCTTAAAGACCGTTGCATTCTCCTCGTGCCAGTCGCTGTCATAGCTACTGAGCCACGTTGTCCCTGCCCCTGGCGCCGTCAATGTGAGGTAGCCCTTGCCATATCCCCGAGTTGCCGCAGCCTTTGACGAGCACCCCGTGATGCTCCCCTCTTCCCAGCGGATGACATTCGGCGACGAATCCGATGAGGCGACTCGCGCCGGCAACTCGCTCGCGAACTTCATCTCCACTGGCTGAGCTGGAGCGGCGACGGCCATGCCGAATGCGGATCCGCTGCCAGGCTAGTCAAGAATCGTTTCATGATGTGACCCTTTCCCGTGGTGGAGCCCCTTTTGGTGGAGAACGCTACCACCTTGCTGATTGACGCAGGTCACAAAATAATAACGTTCTTTTGCAAGCGACTCGTTGACCACCCTCACTTGCCCCGGCAGCGGTCCTGGCTCACGTCGGCCGTCCGCCCAACACGACAACGCCCTACATACATGAAAA
>CAYVEH010000423.1:0-1543 GCA_964450585.1 uncultured Ornithinimicrobium sp. | reverse complement strand
GCGACCCCCAGTACGGTGTGCCACATGAGCGCCGACGCCGCCCCTCCACCGCCTGCGCCCGGCCCAGGTCGGGCACGCCAGAATGCGATCTACCGCCCTGGGGTGCTGGGCATCGAGCCGACCGTCCCCACCGCCACCGACGTCCTGGAACGCCGCGCTCGGCGGGCGATGAGCCGCAAGGCGTGGGCCTATGTCGCCGGAGGAGCCGGTGACGGGGCCACGATGCGAGCCAACCGGGAGGCCTTCGACCGTTGGCACATCGTCCCGCGTATGCTCCACGCCACCACCGAGCGCGACCTGCGCACCACGGTCCTAGGCACCGACCTGGCTGCACCTCTGCTCCTCGCCCCGATCGGCGCCGCCGGTCTCATCACGGCCGACGCCGACGTGCAGATCGCCCAGGGCGCGCACGCCAGCGGCATTCCGTATGTCATCTCGTGCCAGGGCTCCTCACCGATGGAGGAGACCGCCGCCGCCATGGCCGGCACGCCGTTCTGGTACCAGTTGTACTGGTCCACCGATGAGGACCTCGTCGACTCGATGATCGAGCGGGCGACCACGGCGGGCGCACAGGCACTGGTCGTCACGCTGGACACCACGGTGCTCGGCTGGCGCACCCAAGACCTGGATCTGGGGTCACTGCCCTTCGCCCGTGGCCTGGGCATCGCGCAGTACACCTCCGACCCGCGGTTCCGCAGGCTGGTGCACGAGCGGCTGGGACGCGCTGCCGCCTCCGGAGCCGAGCCACCGGCGGCAAGCCCCAGCCCCCTCGGGGCCCGCGGACACACCCCTCTCACGTTGGCCAGAGCAGCCCGCGGTGGGGCCAGCGCGCTGCTCTCGATGGCCCAGACCTATCCGGGCGGCACCCGGGCCAACCTCCGGTCGCCGGAACCGCGCGCCGCAGTCGAGACCTTCCTGGACATCTACTCCAACCCGGCTCTGTCCTGGGAGCACATCGCCACGCTGCGCGAGCGCACCTCCCTTCCGGTGCTGCTCAAGGGGATCCTGCACCCCGATGATGCGCGGCGCGCACTCGACCTCGGCGTCGACGGCCTCATCGTCTCCAACCACGGCGGTCGCCAGGTCGACCGGTCGATCGCCGCACTGGATGCCCTGGTGCGCATCCGACAGGCCGTGGGTCCGGAGCCGACGGTCCTCATGGACAGCGGTGTCCGCACCGGCGCCGACCTCTTCGTGGCCCTGGCTCTGGGAGCCGACGCCTGCCTGTTGGGCCGCCCGCACGTCTATGGGCTGGCCCTGGATGGTGCAGCAGGCGTGAGCGCGGTGATCGACAACGTACTCGCCGAGCTCGACCTGACGATGGCCCTGGTCGGGGCAGCCTCCATCGAGTCGATCACTGCGAACTTACTCGAGGGCTGATCCCAGCGGGCTGGCCGTGTGCCCAGCGGTTCCCGATGGACTGCCGGTATGCCGTGAGCTCGCCTCGGGCAGCCGAGCTCACCTCTGGCGAAGGTCTGGTGCGGGCCCGCGCCGACCAGTACGTTTGCGTCATGACGAACCTCGCCTCGTTGCTCGAGCAGTC
>CAYVEH010000422.1:0-1563 GCA_964450585.1 uncultured Ornithinimicrobium sp. | reverse complement strand
GGGTGCGGCATCATCGCGGTGAACCGGCCATCGGGCGTGGTCACGGCCGTGAGGCCGCCGGGCGACCCGTTGGGGTTGGCGGGGTAGCTGGTGGTCGGTCGACCGTGGTTGTCGACATAGCGGACCGCACCCAGGGCTGCAGCCGCATCACCCCGCGCGGTGAAGTCGGCCCGGCCCTCGCCGTGCGCGACCGCGATGGGGATCCGCGAGCCGGCCATGCCGGTGAAGAAGATCGAGGGGCTATCCAGGACCTCGACCAGGCTCAGCCGGGCCTCATACTGCTCGCTGGCGTTGCGAGTAAACCGTGGCCACGCCTCTGCCCCGGGGATCAGGTCGGCCAGCGCCGCGAACATCTGACAGCCGTTGCAGATGCCCAACCCGAAGGTGTCCGAGCGGGAGAAGAAGGCACTGAACGACTCGGTCAACGCCTCGTTGAAGAGGACGGAGCGAGCCCAACCCTCGCCCGCGCCGAGGGTGTCGCCATAGGAGAAGCCGCCGCAGGCGACTAGGCCCACGACCTCGGCGAGGTCGAAGCGCCCCGACTGCAGGTCGGTCATGTGCACGTCGAGGGTGTCGAAGCCAGCCCGGTCGAAGGCGAAGGCGGTCTCCAGGTGGCTGTTCACCCCCTGCTCACGCAGGATCGCCACGGCAGGGCGCGCACCGAGGTTCAGATAGGGGGCAGCGACATCGTCGGCCGGGTCGAAGACCGTCACCACGTGCAGACCCGGGTCGTCCTCACGGCCGAACGCGGCGTGCTCCTCGTCGGCGCACTCAGGGTTGTCCCGCAGGGCGGAGATCCGCCAGGAAACCTCGTCCCAGGCCTGGGCCAGGTCGCGCAGCGGCTCATCGAGGCTCACCCCGCCACCAGCGATGCGCACCCGACGCTCCGCGGTGGCCCGGCCGATGAGGTGGGTGAGGTCGGCCAGGCCGTGCTCGGCCAGGACCTCGCGGGCCTGCTCGGCTCGACCGGCCGGCACCCCGAGAACGACCCCCAGCTCCTCGGTGAAGAGCGTCGCCAGACCGTCGTCGCCCGGGAGGCTGATCTCCAGACCGAGCGCCCCGGCAAACGCCATCTCACACAGCGTCGCCCAGAGGCCGCCATCAGAGCGGTCGTGATACGCGGTGAGCAGCCCCTGGGACCGCAACCCGGTGACGGCAGCGGCCAGAGCGACCAGGCGTGCCGGGTCGTCCAGGTCGGGCACGGTCCCCCCGAACTCGCCGCGCACCTGCGCCAGCATCGAGCCTCCCAGCCGGTTGCGTCCGGCTCCCAGGTCGACCAGCAGCAGCTCACTGCCAGCGCTTACCTGCGGGGTGAGCGTGCCGGCCACGTCCGGGAGGGAGGCGAAGGCCGTAACGACCAGGGACACCGGTGAGGTCACCTGCCGCGCGGTGCCGGCCGTGTCAGTCCAGGTGCTGCGCATGGACAGTGAGTCCTTGCCGACCGGCACCGAGATCCCTAGCGCCGGGCACAACTCCATGGCGACGGCGTGGACGGTGTCATACAGCGCGGCGTCCTCGCCGTCCTCACCGGCGGCGGCCATCCAGTTGCAGGACAGCTTCACG
>CAYVEH010000421.1:0-1579 GCA_964450585.1 uncultured Ornithinimicrobium sp. | reverse complement strand
TAGCCGATCAGCCGGTAGGACTCGACGAGCTCGGGGTCGAACTCGACCTGGCTCTTGGCATCCCGTGCCACCACTGTCAGCGTCTGCGTCAGGTCCTCCACGAAGAGTTGCTCGGCCTCCTCGAAGGTGTCCAGGTAGGCGTAGAAGCCGTCGCCCTGGTTGGCCAGCTGTTCCATCAGAGTGTCGTTGTAGTTGCCCATTCCGTAGCCGACCGTCACCAGGTGGATGCCCTCCTCGCCGGCGCCCGCGATTTCCTCGGCCAGGTCGCCGCCGTCGGTCATACCGACGTTGGCGACACCATCGGAGGCGAGCACGACGGCGTTGATCCCGTCTTTGACGTAGGCCTTGCGCGCCTGCTGATAACCCATCCGGAGCCCGGACTCCATGTTGGTGCTGCCGCTGGCGCGCAGGTCGTCAATGGCGCCGATGATGGTGTCGCGGTCCGCGACCTGTGTGGGCTCCAACACCGGCTCGGCGTCATCGCCGTAGATGACGATCGCGATCGTGTCGTCCTCGTTGAGGCTCTCCACCAGCAGCGCCAGGGAGGCCTGCACCAGGCCGAGCCGCTCCCTGATGTCCATCGAGCCTGAGGTGTCGATGACAAAGGTGATGTTGGCCGGCGGGCGGTCCTCATCAGCCACCTCGGCGGAGCTGATCCCGACGCGGACCAGGCTCGTCCCGTCCTCAGCACGGGGAGCCGCCCCGGCTTCCACCTGCAGACTCAGCGCAGTCCCCTCGGGGGGACTGTCGGCATACGAGAAGGCATTGACCCACTCTTCGACCCGGATGGAGTCCGGCGCCGGGGCGAGACCCTCGGCGGCCATCGCGTGCGCGACCCGGTAGGAGCCGGTGTCGACGTCCAGCGCGAAGGTCGACTGCGGGTTCTCCTGGGCCGCAACCCACTGTGTGTCCCCGACATCGGAGAACTCGTTGGCCTCACCGGGCCCCGGCGGGGGCATCGGAGGCATGGGCATCGGCTCCGGAACCGGCGCCTCCGCGGCCGAGTCCTCGGCCACCACCGCGTCGCCGCTGGGTGCGGGCGCTCCGACCGCACCGGGCGCGCCGTCACGCCCGGACTCGTAGTCCTCGACATAACGCCGGGCCTCAGGACGCGCCCCGGAGGCCGTGGTCTTCTCGGGATCGTTCGGCTCGGGGTCCCCTGAGCATGCCGTGGCGCCGAGCCCCACCACCAGCAGCACTGCCAGCACCGTCTTCTTCATGACCGTCCGACGGCTGTCCAGGTCGGAGCGGTTCCCTCCCGGGGTCACGATGCGGCCAGAGCGCCACAGCAACTCGTCCCGTGACGTGAACGGCCCCCCGCGCACCTGGAAGAGCTCACCTGCCCTTGCTGCATTCCTGCCCTGGGGGAGTTCAGTGAGGTACCACCGCACGGGGGACCGCCTCCATGATAAGCGGCGGGACGGCCCGTGACGAAACCTGCCCCAGCGCGATCACCGGGGGACGCACGACAGTCGGAACCCCCGAGCCGACCAGGCCCGGGGGTTCCGAGGTGGCGGAGGATGGGGTGTTGAGTTTCACGACATCGTTGACAAGCGTGGCCTGCGGTTTTCGGTGTGAT
>CAYVEH010000420.1:0-1580 GCA_964450585.1 uncultured Ornithinimicrobium sp. | reverse complement strand
ACCACGCGCAGTCCCTCGGCCTCGGCCTTGGCCCGGGACCGGGAGGTCTCGGGCAGACCGACGCGCACGTCCACTCCTGAGTCGCGCAGCGAGAGGGCGTGGGCGTGCCCTTGACTGCCGTAGCCGATGACCGCGACCGATCGGTCCTGGATCAGGCCCAGCTCAGCGGCGTCGTCGTAGTACATCGTGGCCATGTGAAGTGTTTCTCCTTGGGTGTTGGGGCCGCCCATTTTTGGGGAGGTTTGGAACGGTCTGTGCGGATTTTTGGGGAGGTTTGGTACGTCCGGTCCGGATTTTTGGGGAGGTTCGGTACACCGGGTGCCAAACTTTGGGGAGGTTCGGTACGTCCGGCCCGACACTCTGGGGAGTCCGGAACAGTCGGTGCGGATCCTGAGGAGGTTCGGTACGTCCGGCCCGAAATCCTGGGGAGTTCAGCACGCCCAACGCCGGACGATGCGAGCACCACAGCCGCCCAAACGGACTCCGCAAACGGGGCCGAGGCGTACCAAACCTCCCTATTTTTGTTCGTTGGGCGTACCAAACCTCCCTTTTTTTGGGTTAGGCCCAGGCTGCCGCCATGGCGCCCACCGGACGGGGCCCGTGGTCGTTGATCGCCCACAGCTGGTCCCGGATCGCCGAGGGGTCAGCCAACTCCTCGATGTGGATCACCTCGATCAGCTTGTCCAGCTGGTTGGTGACCTTCTGCAGCTGCTCGGCGCCGACGTTCAGCACGATCGTCATGCGGGAGACCTTGGGGTCCTCGGTGGGGCCCACGACCAGGTGGTCGATGTTGAAGCTGCGGCGGGCGAACAGGACCGAGACCCGGGCCAGGACGCCAGGGTTGTTCTCGACCAGGACGGACAGTGCGTGACGGCTCATGATGTGCTCCAAACGTGGTGTCTGCCACCGCTGTCGCGGTGACGGGGGTATGCCGTGATCTGAACCGACACCCTTGTCGGCCAGGTGATCTGTGGTCGGGTCCGCGACGCGGGCCCGGGGGTGGTCGCTCCTGGCAGGAGCGCTGTGGACGGTGAATCGTTCCTCGTGCGGCAGCGGCTGCTCGTGCGGTGAGCGCGGCGAGTACTGTCGCTGCTGCCTCGACCTTCAGTTAGCTGAGATGCCCGGCCCCTACCCGGACTCGAAGAATCAGGAGGCTGTGCCGGCCGTAGCAGCTGCTCATCAGTCGTCCTCCTCGAACTGTGGGGCCAGGTCGCGGGCGTACTTGATGTCGTCGTTGCTGGTGCCCGAGGCCACCATCGGCCAGACCATGGCGTCCTGGTGGACCCGGAAGTCGACGACCACGGGCACGTCGTCGATGTTCATCGCGGTCTCGATCGTGGTGGTGATGTCGGCCGGGTCCTCGCACCGCAGCGCCGCGCACCCATAGCTACGCGCCAGGGTCACGAAGTCGGGCACCTGGACCGGGGCGCGACCACTGGGGTCGGTCGGGGTGGCCCGGAGCCCGGTGTGGCTGTACCGCTCGTTGTAGAAGAGCGTCTGCCACTGGCGGACCATCCCCAGCGCCCCGTTGTTGATGATGGCGACCTTGATCGGGATGCCCTCCACGGCACAGGTGGCCA
>CAYVEH010000419.1:0-1597 GCA_964450585.1 uncultured Ornithinimicrobium sp. | reverse complement strand
ACTCCGCCGGGCCCACCCGGGTCGGCCACTGGGCCGCCACGGCATGACACGCCGGAGTCTCGGCGCCCTCGAACGGCGTCACCTTGACCGCGGAGGTGCAGCCGGTCAACCCCAGACCGACAGCCAGGAGTATGCCGAGCCTCCGGGTCTGGAGGGGGGCCAGCGACCTCAGAGGTGGACCACCGTGCAGGTCGTGGTGCGGGTGATGTGCGGCACGGTCTGGATCTGGGAGATCACCTGCCGCCCCAACTCATCGACGCTGGGTGCCTCCACCCGGGCGATGACGTCGTAGGGCCCGGTGACGTCCTCGGAGGTGACCACTCCGGCCAGTTCACCGACGCTGCGCGAGACGATGCCGGACTTGCCGACCTCCGTCTGAATGAGGATGTATGCCTGAACCATGTCGCCTCCTGTGGCTCCGGTGCCGACCGTTGCACGGCCTGCGTGTCCCAGACGCTACCGTGCAGGCACGCCACACGGGAGGAGGGTTGACCATGACCGCAGCGGAACAGACCGGCGCCCCGGACGAGCTGACCATCGGGCAGCTGGGTGAGGCCGGCATCCTGGCCGACATCCTGAGGGACCTGGCCAGCAGCGACTGGGTCCTGGTCGGCCCCGGTGATGACACCGCGTTGCTGGCCACCACCGGCCCGGTGCTGGCCACCACCGATGCCATGGTGCGCGGCCGGGACTGGCGTGATGAGTGGTCCTCGGCCCGGGACGTCGGCGCCAAGGTGGTCGTGCAGAACCTGGCGGATCTGGCGGCCATGGGCGGGGTCGGCACCGGGCTGCTCATCACCCTGGTGGCGCCCGGCACGCTGCCCGCGCGGTGGGCCAAGGACCTGATGACCGGCATCGCCCTGGTCGCCGAGGCGCAGGACGTGCCGGTCATCGGTGGTGACCTGTCCTCCTCCGAGGGCGCTGTCGTGGTGTCGGTGACGGCGTTGGGGGAGGTGCCGGGGGGCCGGGTGGTGCTGCGCTCGGGCGCCACGGCCGACCAACAGGTGGCGGTCTCCGGGTCGGTGGGGCGCTCAGCCGCCGGCCTGGAGGTGCTGCGACGCAGCGAGGCCGACTGGTGGCCGTCCGCCGAGGGCGCCGAGCAGGCCGGGTCCTGGGTGGCCTACCACTGCCGCCCCGACCCGGATCTGACCCAGGGGCCTCTGGCGGCCGCCGCGGGCGCCACCTCCATGATCGACCTGTCCGACGGGTTGGTCCGCGACGGCGGCCGAATCGCCGAGGCCAGCGGGGTGCGGCTCGAGCTGGACGAACAGGTGGTGGCCGACCTGGCGGGGCAGTACGCACCGGTGCTCGGCGCGCGGACTGCCCTGGAGTGTGTGTTGACCGGCGGGGAGGAGCACTCGTTGCTGGCGACCTTTCCCCCCGGTGCGGTGCCGCCTGGCTGGGTCGTGCTGGGCCGGACCGCTGCGGCTGGCACACCTGGTGCCGGGATCTGGTGGCGCGGCGAACGCCTCACCGGTGGAGGCTGGGACCACTTCGGCGGCTGAGATCTCGCCCCTGGCATGACAAAGGCCGGCCTCCACCAGGGAGCCCGGCCTGTCGGGGTGCGGTGATCACACCGCGTCGGTCAGCGCGTGAC
>CAYVEH010000418.1:0-1611 GCA_964450585.1 uncultured Ornithinimicrobium sp. | reverse complement strand
CGCAGCACTGCCAGGTCGTCGATGGCCTGGTGGGTGACGCCCCCGGGGGTGGTCACCCCGGGCAGGAAACCGATGAGCCGGACCGGCAGGGCGGGGTAGGCCACCGACATCAGCAGCTGGTCCAGCGGGCGGCGGTAGAGGAAGACCGCGAAGGTGTGCAGCCACGGCTCGAACCCCTCACGGGCCAGCCCGGCGGCAAAACCCATCATGTTCTGCTCGGCCATCCCCATCGAGAAGTAGCGCTCGGGGTAGGTGTCCCGCCACGGGCCGACCTCACACGAGTTAGTGAGGTCGGCGGTGAGCACCAGCACCTCGGGCTTGTCGGCGCTCCAGCGGATGAAGTTGTCCAGGTGGGGGCGGCGGACGATCTCAGCCATCACAGGCTCCTTCCGGCCAGCTCGGCGTAGGCATCGGCATACTTGGCGCGCTCGTCCTCGCTGGTGAAGCGCAGGTAGTGCAGCACGGGCCGGCGCTCCTCCAGCAGCGGCAACCCGCGCACCGGGTCGGTATAGGCGAGCACGACGTGCGGTGCGTCGCTGTCGCGGTCCATCGCCTCGGTCAGCGCCACCAGGTCATGGCCGTCCACGACATCCACGCTGGCCCCGAACGCCTGCAGCCGGTCGGCCAGCGGTTCGATGCGCATGACGTCCTCCATAGGCCCATCGCACTGGGCCTGATTGACGTCGACGATCACCCGGACCCCGGTCACCTGGTGGTAGGAGAGGGCCTGCAGGGCCTCCCAGGTCTGTCCCTCCTGGAACTCCCCATCGCTGAGGAAGACCCAGGTGCGGCCGGTCTCGCCCCTGAGCTTGCGGGCCAGCGCGATCCCGCCGGCCTGGGAGAGCGCCTGGGACAGCGAGCCGGTGGTGGTCTCGAAGCCGGGGGAGTGCTCGGCCCCGATCATCTCCACCGTGCTGCCGTCGGCGTTGAACTGCTCCAGCGCGTGCTCGGCCAGACGGCCCGTCTCGATCAGCGCGGCATACACCACCAGGGCGTAGTGCGCCGGGGAGATGATGAAGCGGTCCGACTCCGCAGAGGTCGGGCCGTGCACGACGGCACCGCTGATGGCCTCCTGCCCGGGGGCGGGCACGCGCTGGAAGGGCGGGGGCTCATAGGGTGCTGCCACCTCGGCCAACCGGATCATGCCGCCGTAGCAGGCGGCCAGCAACTCTGCCGCCGAGCAGGCCTGGCTCATGTAGCCGCCGTTGTTCTTGACCGTGTGCTCGAGCACCCGGCGGCGGATACCGTGCGCGATCCGCGCCATCCGCTCCAGGTCTGGCTCCATGTGCGCTCACTCCTCGTGCAGTCGGGCTGGGCCGGGCTGTCCTGGGACACCATGATGTCTGACAACTCTGGGGGCAGCCTACGATGCCCCACCCGTGCTGCGAAAGGGCTCGGCGTCGCCGCCTCGATGTTAGGTTGTCCGACAACTGGAGAGTTTCGGCACAGTTATGGAGAGAGGCGCCCGATGGAAAACCGGCTCAGTCCCCACGCCACCGAGCTGCTCGACGACCTGGTGCAGGCATCCCGAGCCCTGGGGGCCGACCCGTCGCTGGTCCTGCACGGTGGTGGCAACACCTCGGTCAAGACCACCTGGCACGACATCACCGG
>CAYVEH010000417.1:0-1612 GCA_964450585.1 uncultured Ornithinimicrobium sp. | reverse complement strand
GACGGTCAGCTGGGTCACCCGCCAGGACTTCGTCACCCGTGCCATCAGACCTCCTAGGCCGAAGGTACCTCCCGGCTGGCCTGCGGACGCGCCGGCGGGCCCCCGACTACCCTCGACCCATGATCGCCCCGCATCCGGACCTGCCGTCGTGAGCCTGCTGCACCGGCTGGACCGTCCCCTCATCGGCGCCCCGATGGCTGGCGGCGTGAGCACTCCGGCCCTGGTCGCCGCCGTGAGTGAGGCCGGCGGCCTGGGCATGCTCCCAGCCGGGTACCGGACCCCCGAGCAGCTCGCGGCCGACATCGTGGCCACCCGGCAGCTCACGGAGCGCCCGTTCGGAGTGAATCTGTTCGTCCCGCACCGGGTGGACCGGAGTCGACTGGAGGCTGACGTCCAGGCCTACCGCGAGGCACTCCTCCCGGATGCTCAGCAGCGGCAGGTCGAGCCCGGACACCCGGTGTGGGGGGACACGGACTCCTGGGCAGACAAGGTGGCGCTCGTCGAGGTCATGGCCCCGGCGGTGGTCTCCTGCACCTTCGGGGTGCCCGAGCCGGACGTGCTCGCGCGGTGGAAGGCCGTCGGCTGCGAGGTGCACGTCACCGCCACCTCGGCGGCAGAGGCTGCCAGCGGTGAGGCCTGCGGGGCCGATGTGCTGATCCTGCAGGGCCGGGAAGCCGGGGGCCACCGCGGCAGCCACGATCCCGACGCCGACCCGGAGCCGGTTGATCATCTCGGGCTGTTGGCCGCCGTGGCTCCGACCACGGCGGTTCCGCTGGTCGCCGCCGGCGGGATCACCACCTCCGGGGACTGGGACCGCGCCCGGGCCGCGGGGGCGAGCGCCGTGCAGGTCGGCACGGCTCTGCTGCTCACCCCGGAGTCCGGCGCGTCAGCGACCTACCGGGCGGCCCTGCGTGACCCCACGCTGACCGACCGGGTGGTCACCCGTGCCTTCACCGGACGCCCTGCCGGGGCGGTCCGCAACCGCTTTGTCGATCGGTATGCCGCGACCGCTCCGGCGGCGTTCCCCGTCGTGGGCCACATCAGCAAGCCGGTCCGTGCGGCCGCGGCCAGTTCGGGTGACGTGCACGGCATCCACATCTGGGCGGGGACCGGGTGGCGCGCCTGCCAGGAACGGCCCGCAGCCGAGGTGGTCCGGGATCTGGTGGGCTGATCGCGCCGCGCACCACCCCGTGCGCAAACCCCGCAGCGCAGCGGGCACGATGGTGCCATGACCGTCGCATCCCGCTCTGTTGCCGCCGTCGTCTTCGACATGGACGGTGTGCTGACCGACACCGAAACCATCTGGGACGAGGTGCGCCGCGGGTTGGCCGCCGAGGACGGTGCCCCGTGGCCGGAGGGCACCACCGAGGCCATGATGGGTATGTCGACCCCCGAGTGGGCGGAGTACCTCGCCAGCACCGTGGGGGTGCGCGGCACCGCGGAGCAGATCGCCGAGCGCACCATCGAGCGGATGACCCAGCGTTACCACGAGCACCTGCCCACGCTGCCCG
This sequence comes from uncultured Ornithinimicrobium sp., assembly GCA_964450585.1. Lineage (GTDB taxonomy): Bacteria > Actinomycetota > Actinomycetes > Actinomycetales > Dermatophilaceae > Ornithinicoccus. The sequence continues at coordinate 101 of CAYVEH010000417.1, read as the reverse complement.
GAGCGATCGAGGCGGTGCACCGGCTGGCGGCGCACTGGCCGCTGGCGGTGGCCTCCTCCTCGGCACGCCGCCTGATCGACTCCTCGCTGCGGGAGCTGGGC
>CAYVEH010000416.1:0-1613 GCA_964450585.1 uncultured Ornithinimicrobium sp. | reverse complement strand
CCAAGCCGGTCACCTTCGATGACTCCGACGACCTGGATGTGCCGGACTTCCTGAAATAGGTCGCAGCGTTCCGGTCTCGCCGTAGATCGAGAGTGGGACCGGGAGCACGCCCATGCCTGCAGGGCTAACCTGTCCTGGTGTTTCGGTGGCGTCAGCAGGAGCGGGGAGTCGGTGCCGCCTACGGCGTGGACTGGGCCATCACCGACCGGATGGGTGGGCTGAGCGTCGGCCCGTACAGCTCGCTGAACCTGGGCGCGCACGTCGGCGATGACCCTTCGGCGGTCGCCCGCAACCGAGCGAGGATGGCGCACGCCCTGGACCTGGAGCCGGAGAGCCTGCGGTTCATGCACCAGGTGCACGGCTGCGACGTCGCCGAGGTCCGCGCGGGCTCCCCGCAGGCCGCCGGTGAGGCCGATGTGCTGATCACTGACGACCCACAGGTCGCCCTGGTGGTGCTGGTCGCCGACTGCACCCCGGTGCTGTTGTTGGACCGCGTCGAGGGCCTGGCCGCGGCGGTGCACGCCGGCCGGGTCGGCTTCACCTGCGGGGTCATCCCCGCGGCCCTGGCCGCTCTGCAGGCCCGGGGGGCCCGCACCCTGGAAGCGGTCGTCGGCCCCTCGGTGTGTCCCCGCTGCTACGAGGTGCCGGCGGACCTGCGGGAGGCGGCCGCGGCCGCCAGCCCCGCGGCATACTCCGTCTCGGTGACCGGCACCCCGGCTGTCGACGTCGCCGCCGGCGTGGTGGACCAGTTGCACGCCGCCGGGGTCGAGGTCACCTGGTTGGCCGGATGCACCCGAGAAGAGTCGACCCTGTACTCGCACCGACGGGACCCCGGCAGTGGGCGGTTCGCCGGGGTGATCCGGCTGCTGCCTCCGGAGGGTGCCGCCTGAGCCCAGGCGGCGAGGGGTGCCCATCGGTACCCTGGAGGAGCGTGACCGACTCGGGGGAGCAGCACAGGAGGGTCGGCACGGTCCATCACGGGAGGGAGAGCACTGTGCGCACGAGGACCATGATCGTGCCGTTGCGGCAGGTCGACCGGGGACGGGTGAGTCTGGTCGGTGGCAAGGCAGCGTGGCTGGGGGAGGTGACCCGCATCGAGGGGGTGCAGGTGCCGCCCGGGTTCTGCCTCACGACCGAGGCCTTCGCCGAGGCGGTGGGCGACGACCCTGCGGTGCAACGCGCCATCGCGGACCTAGACCGACTGGACCCTGACGACCAGGAGGAGGTCCGGGCCTGCAGCACCACCGTCCGGGACCTCATCCGACAGGTTCCGGTGCCCGAGCCGCTGGCAGCGCGCCTGTGGGACGAGCTGACCGACCTGGGGGCCCAGCGGGCCTACGCGGTCCGTTCCAGCGCGACCGCCGAGGACCTTCCGGGAGCCTCCTTCGCCGGGCAGCACGACTCCTTCCTGGAGGTGGTCGGCCCCCCGGCGGTGCTGTCGCGGATTCGTCAGTGCTGGGCGTCTCTGTTCACGCACCGGGCGGTGACCTACCGACTGCGTCACGGGTTCGCCCATCACGCGGTCCAGATGGCGGTGATCGTGCAGCACCTGGTGCCTGCGCAGGCCGCCGGGGTGCTGTTCACCGCCGACCCGGTCACCGGCCGGCGCACCC
>CAYVEH010000415.1:0-1617 GCA_964450585.1 uncultured Ornithinimicrobium sp. | reverse complement strand
GCCCCACGCGCACTCTCCGGGTCCTTCCGGGCGTCCATCGCCATCCTCGTCGCCCGCTGCTGGAGCTCGACGCTGTACTTCCTCGGTGCTGCCATAACTCTCATCATCCTTCCCAGGATTGAGAGCCTCCATCAGACCCGGGGCGATTCAGATCCTCAGAACCGACCGAGACCAACTCACTGTCGAGGACGTCGCGCACTACCTCCGCATCGACGCACGGACCGTCACCAACTGGCTAGAGAACGCAGACCTCCCCGGCTACAAACTCCCCACGCGCTGGCTCATCATGAGCGACGACCTGGACACCTGGCTACGCAAGAACATCAACCAGCGACCCTTTGAGGATCAAGGTCCGGGGTCGTACAGGGTGAGGTAGGCGTCCCCGTCCGAAGCACAGGGGCTCGGGCTGTCCAGGTTCTGGGCCACCGCGTCGGCGCCGATGGCCCCCACAGCGGTGAACGCCTCCCCTAACTCGATGTCATCGCCCGAAGCGAAGACCACCCGCAAGGTGTCGCCATCCTTCTGGACCGTCGTACCGGGAGGCCACACCAGATGTGACCGATCAGCCCCATCCTCTGACCAGCCCACAGCACCCTGAACCATCAAACATCCGCTCTGCGGATCCTGGACCAGTTGTCCCCTGTAGCCAACCTCAGTCCAGCCGGACGGGGAATCCGCCATGACGATCATCGGAATACCCGCCCGCTCCACAGCCTCGAGCGGCACCTGATCCATGTCACGGTACTCATCCGTGATGACCGGCGTGTCATCACCAGCGGGTGAGATGGCCTCATCCGCACCGAACACGTGCGGGAGCAGGAACCAGAGGCCAGCGCTGGCCGCCACCACACCGACGACACTCAGAGCCCGACGCCGCACTGAACGGCCGTGTGCGATACGCGCGAGGTCCTCAAGAGGTGGCGGGTCGGCCCACACCTCCTGCTCCACAGCCCACCTACGCAACTCCGGACGCACGTCAACCTCGGTTGCACCACTGTTGTCAGTACTCACGATGTATCCCTTCCAGCCGTCGTGACGCAGCAAGCGCACTCCGCCCCCTCGAAAGACGCGACTTGACGGTGCCTACGGGGATGCCCAACTCACGTGAGACTTCCTCCACACTGAGGTCGCAGAGATAGAAGAGGGCGACGACCTCCCGCTGCCCGGCCGGCAACTCCTTCACCGCCTCACGCACCGCAAGGTCACGTTCCGTGTGGTCAGGTGCGGGGTCCTCAGCTTCCTCCTTGATCTGGACCTCACGAACCACCCTGGGCCTGCGCTTGCCCCACAGCCGCCAGGCGACCATACGCAGCCACGCATCCGGATTGTCATAGAAACTCACGCGAGACCAGCGCGGGATCAACCGCACAAACGCCTCGTGCGCGATCTCATACGCATCGTCCCAAGGCACACCCAGCACGCACAACGTGCCCACCAGGCGCCTATAGGCACCCGGGTAGTACTCGGCGAGATCGCGCGGTATGCGGTCCATACCCTAAGTAACACCCCTCAGCCAGGCCTCAGGTTCCAATCCCATCCAACCGCATACCCAACATTGGCATCTTGGGGTTGACCCCGTTTCGTGGACATCGGTTAAGCGGCTTCTGCGGCCACGGT
>CAYVEH010000414.1:0-1629 GCA_964450585.1 uncultured Ornithinimicrobium sp. | reverse complement strand
TACTCCCGCGCGGTGGCCAGCACCTCCGGGCCGCTGGTCACGCCCGCCTCCACGAACTCCACGAACCGGGGGCAGGGCTGGCTGTGCACCCGCACGCTGGGCGGCGCGGCGGCAAAGGCGTCCAGATAGGCGCGGGACTGGTGGGTCGCCTGGGTGGAGATCACCCCGACGCGGCCACTGTGCGTGGCAGCCATGGCGCGCCGCACCGCCGGCCGGATCACCTCGATGACCGGCACCTCATACCGCTCACGGGCATCAGCCAGCATCGCCGCCGAGGCCGAGTTGCACGCGATGACCAGGGCTTTCACCCCGTGCTCGACGAGACGGTCCAGACACTCCAGCGCATACTGCCGCACCTCGGCGATCGGCCGCGGACCATAAGGTGCCCGTGCGGTGTCCCCCAGGTACAGCACCGACTCGTGCGGCATCTGGTCCATCACCGCCCGGGCCACGGTGAGTCCACCGAAGCCCGAGTCGAAGATGCCAACCGGAGAATCCTGCACCGGCAAAGACTACGCGTCGCCGCGGACCACGGGGTTGCTCATCGCCCCGATCCGCTCCACCTCGACCTCGACCCGCTGCCCCGGCTGGATCAGCCCCACGCCGGCGGGGGTGCCGGTCAGCAGCACGTCCCCGGGCAGCAGCGTGAACGCCGCCGAGGCAACCTCGATGAGCCGGCCGATGCCGTGCACCATGTCCGCGGTCGTCCCGTCCTGACGCACCTCCCCGTCGACCCGGCTGATCACCCGCAGGTCGGAGGTGTCCAGCTCGGTCTCGATCCACGGCCCCAACGGGCAGAAGGTGTCCATGCCCTTGGCGCGGGACCACTGCCCGTCCGAGCGCTGCAGGTCCCGGGCGGTGACGTCGTTGGCCACGGTGTACCCGAAGATGACACTGCCGGCGTCCTCGGCCCGCACGTCCTTGCACAACCGTCCGATCACCACGGCCAGCTCGGCCTCGTAGCTGACCTCCTGGGTGATCGAGGGGATGACGATCGGGTCGCCAGGGCCGACGACCGAGGTGTTGGGCTTGAAGAACAGCCCGGGCACCTCGGCCACAGTGCCGCCCATCTCCTTGGCGTGGTCGGCATAGTTGCGGGCCACCGCCACCACCTTGGACCGGGGGATCACCGGAGCCAGCAGGCGCACGTCCTCGATGTCGTACCGCTGCCCGGTGAGCTCGATCTTGGTGTAGAGCGGGTCGCCGGTGATCGAGACGATCCGTTTGCCCTCCCCATCGACCAGGCCGAACTCGGGGTCATCTCCGGTGGTGAACCTGCAGATCCGCATGGGGATCAGAGTAGGCGGTGGGGGCCGGATCCCGCACCGCGGCCCACGGCATACCCTGGTGTGACCGTGCAGACCCAGGTGCTGACCCAGACCGACTGGCGGGCGCGTGCCGCCGAGCACGCGCGAGCCGTTGATGAGCTGACCGCGGGGCGGCTGCGGCGCCGTGCGGAGGGCCGCGCCCACCCGGTGGAGGACTTCCTGTTCGACTACTACCGGCACCGTCCGGGGCGGCTGCGCCGGTGGCACCCCGGAGCCGGGGTCGCGCTGGAGGGGGCCGGTGAGCGGGCAGACTGGCCCTTCTATCGGTATGCCGAGGGGCAGGCGAGGGTGGACCTGGCCG
>CAYVEH010000413.1:0-1647 GCA_964450585.1 uncultured Ornithinimicrobium sp. | reverse complement strand
TCTCCGGGATGGCCCCCAAATCGAAATTCAAGCGCCTGCTGGTGGCCCCTCGCTCGGTGCGTTCCGGGCTGATCCGGATGATCCAGGCTGAGGCCGACAAGGGCAGCAAGGGCCGGGTCCGCTTCAAGGTCAACTCGATCGTCGACGAGGCTGTCATCGACGCGCTCTACGAGGCGTCGCGGGCCGGAGCTGCCGTCGACCTGTGGGTGCGCGGCATCTGCGCGCTGCGCCCCGGGGTGCCGGGGTTGTCCGAGACGATCCGGGTACGTTCCATCCTGGGGCGGTTTCTGGAGCACTCCCGCATCTTCGCCTTCGGCACCGGCAAGCACGCCCGCATCTACCTGGGCTCTGCCGACATGATGCACCGCAACCTGGACCGCCGGGTCGAGACGTTGGTGCCGATCACGGACCGCGAGCAACTCAAGACGCTCGGTGGCCTGCTGGACCGGGCGATGTCCCCGGAGATCGCCAGTTGGCACCTGGGCCCGGACGGGCAGTGGCGCCGCCAGCACCTCTCCGCCGAGGGGACACCGCTGGCTGACCTGCATACCGAGCTCATCACCAGCTACGGGGCTCGCCGGCGGCCCGGCCGTCGTCGCTGACGAGGAACCCGCGGAACGTGGCGACCCAGACCGAGCCTGCCGTGCTGGTGCGTGCCGCCGGCGTGCTGCCGTGGCGGCGGCACGAGGAGCAGTTGCAGTTCGCGCTGGTGCACCGTTCCCGGTATGACGACTGGTCCTGGCCGAAGGGCAAGCTGGAGCGCCACGAGGAGGGCGCCGTCGCTGCCGTCCGGGAGACCCAGGAGGAGACCGGGCTCCAGGTGCGGTTGGGGGTCCCGCTACCGGTCTCCTGGTATGCCCTGGGCGCCAAGGACGGACGGGCCCAGGTGAAGCAGGTGCACTACTGGGCCGGCACGGTCACCGGAGGGGACGGGCTGCTGCAGCACGAGGTGGACGAGGTCGTGTGGCTGTCGGCCGCCGACGCCGCGCAGCGGTTGACCTACCGGCGGGACAAGGAGCAGCTGGAGGCCGCACAGGAAGCGCACGAGGCCGGGGTGCTGGACACCTGGCCGCTGCTGTTGGTGCGGCATGCCCACGCCCTGGGCCGAGGATCCTGGGCCGGCGCCGACGCCGATCGGCCGCTCACCGGCGCCGGGCGGCGGCGCGCCGCCCACCTCGTCCCGCTGCTGGCCGCCTACCAACCGACCACCCTGCTCACCTCCCCCTCGGTGCGGTGTGCGGACTCCTTGCAGCCGTACGGGCGGCAGACCGGCCTGGAGCTGACCGGCCGCAAGGGCCTGTCCGAGGAGGGTCACGCCGAGGACCCGCGGAAGGCCCTCAAGCACCTGCGCACCCTGCTCCAGACGGCGCAGCCCGCCGCCCTGTGCACACACCGTCCGGTGCTGCCGGACCTGCTGGAGGCGCTGACCGATCGGGCGCTGCAGACCAGGACACGGGCAATGCTGGCGCGGCTGGCCCGCACCGGTCTGGCCAAGGGCGAGGTGCTGGTGCTGCACTGTGCCGGCGCGGGCGCGGCGGTCCGGGTGGTGGAGGTGGAGCGGCACCGCCCGGTGCCGTGAGGCTCAGCCGAAGCGGCCGGAGATGTAGTCCTCGGTGGCCCGCTGCGTGGGGTTGTTGAAGATCTTCT
>CAYVEH010000412.1:0-1648 GCA_964450585.1 uncultured Ornithinimicrobium sp. | reverse complement strand
CGCCGTTCCCGCGGATGACCTATGCGGAGGTGATGCGGCGCTACGGTACCGACAAGCCCGACCTGCGGTTCGGTAACGAACTGATCGAGTGCACCGAGTTCTTCGCCGACACCCCGTTCCGGGTCTTCCAGGCCGAGTACGTCGGCGCCGTGGTGATGCCCGGCGGAGCCAGTCAGCCGCGGCGCCAGTTCGACGCCTGGCAGGAGTGGGCCAAGCAGCGCGGCGCCAAGGGGCTGGCCTACGTCACGGTCGCCGAGGACGGCACCCTGGGTGGGCCGGTGGCCAAGAACCTGTCGGACGGCGAGCGTGCGCGGTTGGCCGACCACGTCGGCGCCGGTCCCGGCGACTGCATCTTCTTCGCCGCTGGAGCACCGAAGGCCTCCCGCAGCCTGTTGGGCGCGGCCCGGCTGGAGATCGGCCACCGCGTCGGCCTGATCGACGACTCGGCCTGGTCGCTGCTCTGGGTCGTCGATGCCCCGCTGTTCGAGCCGGCCAGCGAGGCGGTCGCCTCCGGTGATGTCGCCGTCGGTGGCGGCGCCTGGACCGCTCTGCACCACGCGTTCACCGCACCGCAGGAGCAGTTCCTGGACCAGTTGGAGACCGACCCCGGCTCGGTCCTGGCCTACGCCTACGACCTGGTCTGCAACGGCAACGAGATCGGCGGTGGCTCCATCCGTATCCACCGCCGCGACATCCAGGAGCGCGTCTTCAAGGTGATGGGCCTGTCGGAGCAGGAGGCCCAGGAGAAGTTCGGTTTCCTCCTGGAGGCGTTCAAGTACGGTGCTCCGCCGCACGGTGGCATCGCCTTCGGCTGGGACCGGATCGTGGCGCTGCTGGCCGGCACCGACTCCATCCGCGACGTGATCGCCTTCCCCAAGTCCGGCGGTGGCTTCGACCCGCTGACCGAGGCGCCGGCACCGATCACCCCGCAACAGCGCAAGGAGGCTGGGGTGGATGCCACACCGGAGCCGAGCAACCCGGCCGGGTGAGGCCCCGGCTAGGTTGACGATGTGATGCCCCGCGCCGATGTGGTGGTGGTCGGGTCCGGGCCCAACGGGCTGGCCGCCGCCGTCACCCTGGCCCGTGCCGGGCTGGGCGTGACCGTACTCGAAGGGCAACCGACCCCCGGCGGTGGAGTGCGCACGCTCCCGCTGGTCACCGAGAAGGTTCCGGCCGGTGAGGAGCTGTGGCGGGACGTGTGTGCGGCCGTGCCGGCCGCGGTGCCGACCTCCCCGTTCTTCACGGCGTTCGACCTGGCGGCCCGCGGCATTGACCTGGTGACCCCGGAGGTGTCCTACGCCCAGCCGCTGCCGGCAGCACCGGCCGGGATCGCCTACCGCGACCTGGACCGCACCGTGCAGCGACTCGCGGTCGACGGCCCCCGGTGGCGTCGACTGCTGGGGCCGCTGACGGCATACGCCACGGAGGTTGCGGCGATCGCCCTGTCCGACAAACGCACCCTGCCGCCCGCAGACCCGGCCCGGCTGGCCCGCGCGCTGGCGGCGTTGGCGACCAGCACGGCGTTGCTCTCCGGGCCCTGGGGCGAGCGGTACTGGCGCACCGAGCAGGCACGGAGCCTGATCGGCGGGGTGGGCGCCCACACCATCTCCCCGTTGCCGTCGCTGGCCGCCGCTGGCACCGCCAGCTA
>CAYVEH010000411.1:0-1668 GCA_964450585.1 uncultured Ornithinimicrobium sp. | reverse complement strand
CCCCCCGGACCGGCCCGGCCGCGGATCGCCCCGCCGAGCAAGCACGGCAGGTACCGAACGCCACGGTCCACCAGGTGAGGAAGGAGAGCCATGACCAACGGGACAGACACCCCCGCAGGTGCGCGCGCGGCATACCGGGCAGGACTGGTGGCCCCGACCAGCGGTCACGCGAGCGGGTTCACTCAGGCCAACCTCGTCATCCTGCCGCGCGACTGGGCATGGGACATGCTGCTCTTCGGGCAGCGCAACCCCCAACCGGTGCCGCTGCTGGACGTGACGGAGCCCGGCACGCCGCACACCGAGCTCGCGGCCGGGGCCGACCTGCGGACCGACCTGCCGCTCTATCGGGTGTGGCGGGACGGCGAGTTGGTCGAGGAGGTGGCCGACGTCTCCACGCTCTGGAGCGACGACCTGGTCGCCTTCCTCATCGGGTGCTCCTTCAGCTTCGAGCGGGCGCTGCTGGACGCCGGGGTGCCGGTGCGCAACATCGAGCAGGGACGCAATGTGGCGATGTACCGCACCAACCGGGCGTGCCGCCCAGCGGGCCGCTTGTCCGGAGAGCTGGTGGTCTCGATGCGCCCGGTGCCAGCGGCGCTGGTGCCCACCGCCGTGCAGGTCACCGGGCGGATGCCGCAGGTGCATGGCGCCCCGGTGCACGTGGGGGACCCGGCCTCCCTGGGGGTCACCGACCTGGACACCCCTGACTTCGGCAAGCCGATCCGGGCCCACGCCGGCGACGTACCGGTCTTCTGGGCCTGCGGGGTCACCCCGCAGGCCGCGCTGATGGCCTCCCGCCCACCGTTTGCGATCACCCACGCGCCGGGCCACATGTTCGTCACCGATGTGCCGGATGCGGCCTACCGGCTGCCCTGAGCCCTGCGCAGCACCCTCCCGCGCCGTGCGGTCCGGAAGGTCTGCGGCTCACCGCGGTCAACACCGTCGCCGGGTTCGGTCAAACCTTGCCCAAAACGGCCCCGCCCTCACCTGATCCGGCCTATGGTCAGCCACGGCGCTGCACGGCGCGGCGCCACTTCCTCGGGGGCCAGTACAGGAGAGGAAGCCCATGGCGTTCAGCAAGCGCAGAATCCTGGTGGCAGCCGCTGCCGTGTCCCTGGTGGCAGGGACCGGAGCGGTCGCCGGCGGAGCGACCACCGGTGCGGTGCCGGAGAGCCCACCGCCGCTCATCCAACCAGCCGACACCACCCAGGGACGTCCCGGCGGACTGGAGATCGAGACCGTCTCCAGCGCGCCCGACATGGTCACCGACGGGGACGTGCTGGTCGAGGTCACGGTGCCCAAACAGATCCCGCCGCATCGCATTGAGGTGACCCTCGACGGGCAGGACGTGACTGACGCCTTCACCTGGGACGCTGACCGACGGGTGCTGCTCGGTGTCGTCGACGGCATGGACGTGGGGGACCACACGATCACCGCCACCCCGCCGAACCAGAAGTGGTCTGCCTCCGTCGAGGTGACCAATCACCCCGGCGAGGGCCCGTTGTTCTCCGGGCCGCACGAGGAGCCGTTCATCTGCCAGACCGATGAGTTCACGTTGCCGGTGATCGGCGGCACTCTCGGCGAGCCGCTCGATGAGCACTGCAACACCCAGACCAGGGTGGACCACATCTACCTGACCACCGACGACACCTGGGCGGCCTGGCCGGCGGG
>CAYVEH010000410.1:0-1681 GCA_964450585.1 uncultured Ornithinimicrobium sp. | reverse complement strand
GTCCACCGGTGGTTCCCCACCGGCTGCCCCGGAGCGGCGGTAGTAGATCACCGCGAAGACCAGCCCGCCCCACAGCAGGATGATCGACAGGGCCAGGAACGCGATCGCGATGCCGGTCATCGGACCTCCTCCAGATCGTCCTCGGCGTCTGGATCAAAGGCTGCCTCGGCTGCCTCGTCCCGACGCCCCGGCAGGATGGTGAACACGATGGCGAACAGGATCGCGAAGCCGACCGCACCCCAGCCCGCCGCGTTGAGCATCCAGGTCGGGTAGCCCCCATACCCCTCATCGAGCAGCGTGATGCCGGTCGAGATCAGCATGAAGAGCAGCACGATCGGGGCGACCACACCGACCAGGAGCCGCCACCAGGCACCGAGCCGGAAGGTGGAGACCCGGTTCAGGTGCCGCTGCAGCTCCGGCAGCTTGCGCACCCCGAAGGCGACGATGGCGGTCATCACGATCGCCGAGGTGATGATGCCGATCTCGTTGATGTACTTGTCGACGGTGTCCAGCGTGTACAGACCGGTCGTGGTGCCGAACAGCAGTGCCGAGATCAGCCCGCAGACGATCACCACCAGGCAGACGGCCGGCACCCGACTCATCGCGAACTTCTCCTCCAGGGCGGCCACCACCACCTGGGCGATGGAGATCATCGAGGTGAAACCGGCCAACACCAGGGACCCGAAGAAGAGCACGCCGAAGACCGGGCCGCCGGGCATCAACGAGATGATCTGCGGGAAGGTGATGAAGCTCAGGCTCACCCCGGCCACGGACTCCAGGTCGCTGATCTGACCACCACCGGCGGCGGCCATGAACCCCAGCGTCGCGAAGACACCGATGCCGGCCAGCAGCTCGAACGAGGAGTTGGCGAACCCGGCGACCAGACCGGTGCTGGTCAGGTCCGAGCGCCGCCGCAGGTAGCTCGAGTAGGTGATCATGATGCCGAAGGCGATCGAGAGGGAGAAGAAGATCTGGCTGTAGGCCGCCAGCCACACACTGGTGTCGGTCAACCGGGAGAAGTCGGGGGTGAACAGCTCATTGAGGCCATCCATCGCCCCGTCCAGGAACAGCGCCCGCACCACCATGATGAGGAAGAGCACGACCAGCAGCGGCAGGAAGTACTTGTTGGTCCGCTCCAGGCCGTTCTGCACGCCGAGCACGAGGACGAGCAGCACCGCCAGCCAGACGATGACCAGCGGTAGCATCAGCCCGGCCACCACGTCCATGCCGATCCCCGGCTCCGCACGCGAGTGCAGGAACTCGTTGGCGAAGAAGCCCGCCGGGTCATCCCCCCAGGCGGTGTTGATCGAGAAGATCGTGTAGCTGGCCGCCCAGGCCAGGATCACCCCGTAGTAGCACATGATCACGAACGAGATCGCGACCTGGAACCAGCCCAGCGCCTCCCCGCCGCGGAACAGCCGGCGGAAGACCGTGGGGGCCGACCCGCGGAAGCGGTGACCGAGGGCATAGTCCAGGAACAGGATGGGGATGCCCGCGGTCAGCAGCGCCACCAGATAGGGGATCAGAAACGCCCCTCCCCCGTTCTCGTAGGCCACCCCGGGGAACCGCCAAATGTTCCCCAGACCAACGGCGGAACCGATTGCGGCCAGCAGGAATCCGGTCTGGCCGGACCAACTCTCGCGCTTGGTTGCCTTCGCCATAGGGCCAGTGTGGACCTGAT
>CAYVEH010000409.1:0-1685 GCA_964450585.1 uncultured Ornithinimicrobium sp. | reverse complement strand
CTCATGACCTCCCACCCGCGCGTTGCGCCGGACATCGTGGAGTCCTCCTCAGTGGTTCCGCTGCCCACGATCCGGGGGCAACGACCCCGGGCCGCCAACGGTCGATTCATCGGCGCTGCCGATGACGGTGGGGCGCACACCGCCCTCGATGAGCTGGCGGACGACCGCTTCCTGGACCGCGAGGTGTCCTGGCTGCAGTTCAACGAGCGGGTGCTGCAGTTGGCCGGCGACCAGGACATCCCGCTGTTGGAACGTGCCCGCTTCCTGGCGATCTTCGCCAGCAACCTGGATGAGTTCTTCATGGTCCGGGTAGCCGGCCTGCAACGGCGCATCGCCACCGGGATCGCGACCCGTTCCGCCTCCGGGCTGGAGCCCCGGGAGGTGCTCGATGAGATCTCGGTGGGCGCCCACGAGCTGATGGTGCGGCACGCCCACCTGTTCCGCGACGTCATCACCCCTGCATTGCGCGAGGAGGGCATCACACTGCTGCGCTGGGAGGAACTCGGCACCGAGGAGCAGGCCCGACTCGGCGACATGTTCACCAGCACCGTCTACCCGGTGCTGACGCCGTTGGCGGTGGACCCGGCCCACCCGTTCCCGTACATCAGTGGGCTGTCGTTGAACCTGGCGGTCATCCTGATCAACCCGCAGACCGGGGTGGAACACTTCGCGCGCGTCAAGGTGCCACCGCTGCTCCCCCGGTTCATCGAGTTGCCGGGCGACCACTCCCTGTACACCACCCGCTATGTGTTGTTGGAGGAGGTCATCGCCGCCCACCTGGAGTACCTCTTCCCGGGGATGGAGGTGCATGAGACCTACACCTTTCGGGTGACACGCAATGAGGACCTGGAGGTCGAGGAGGACGATGCCGAGAACCTGCTCACCGCCCTGGAGAAGGAGCTCACCCGACGGCGGTTCGGGCCTCCGGTGCGGCTGGAGGTCGAGGACGCGATGGACGACCACGTCCTGGACCTGCTCACCCGCGAGCTGCGGATGCACCCCTCCGAGGTCTACCGGCTGCCCTCCCCGTTGGACCTCACGGCGTTGCACACCATCGCAGACCTGGACCGCACCGAGCTGAGCTACCCCAACTTCGTCCCGTCTACCCACCCCACCCTGGCACCGGTGGAGCGGGCCGCGCCGGCTGACATCCTGGCCGCGATGCGCGCCGGTGATGTGCTGTTGCACCACCCCTACGACTCCTTCTCCACCTCCGTGCAGGCCTTCATCGAGCAGGCTGCCAACGACCCGCAGGTGCTAGCCATCAAGCAGACGCTGTACCGCACCAGCGGGGACAGTCCGATCATCGATGCGCTCATCGACGCCGCGGCCTCCGGCAAGCAGGTGCTGGCGGTCGTGGAGATCAAGGCCCGTTTCGATGAGGAGAACAACATCTCCTGGGCCCGCAAGCTGGAGCACGCCGGAGTGCACGTCGTCTACGGCATGGTGGGGCTGAAGACGCACGCCAAACTGTGCCTGGTCGTCCGTGAGGAGGACCAGGCGCTGCGCCGGTACTGCCACGTCGGCACCGGCAACTACAACCCCAAAACCGCCCGGCTCTATGAGGACCTGGGGCTGCTGACCTGTGACGAGGCGATCGGGGAGGACCTCACCCGGCTGTTCAACCAGCTCTCCGGGATGGCCCCCAAATCGAAATTCAAGCGCCTGCTGGTGGCCCCTCGCTC
>CAYVEH010000408.1:0-1686 GCA_964450585.1 uncultured Ornithinimicrobium sp. | reverse complement strand
GCACCTGCGGGCCCGAACTGGGCGTGCACACCCAACCGATCACACCGGTCGAGGAAGGGTGAACTCGGCTGCTCGGGGCGGCGTAGGTCAGTCGTCGCCCCGGGCGAGTACCTCGAGCAGGAAGGTGCCATAGCCGGACTTGCGCAGAGCCTCACCGCGTTCCCGCAACTGATCGTCGGTGAGCCACCCCTGTCGCCAGGCCACCTCCTCGGGTGCGCCGACCTTCAGCCCCTGTCGGTGCTCAATCGTCCGGACGAAGTCCGCCGCGTCAGCCATCGAGTCGAAGGTGCCGGTGTCCAGCCACGCCGTGCCGCGCGGTAGCACCTGGACCTGGAGCTTGCCCTGGGCCAGGTACGCGGCGTTGACGTCGCTAATCTCGTACTCTCCGCGCGCTGACGGCTTCAGGGACCTGGCGATCTCGATGACGCTGTTGTCATAGAAGTAGATGCCGGGCACGGCGTAGTTGCTGCGTGGTTGGCTGGGCTTCTCCTCGATGGAGATGGCCGTGCCGCCTTCATCGAACTCCACGACCCCGTAGGCCTGCGGGTCAGCCACCCAGTAGGCGAAGACCGCGCCGCCATCGACTTCGGCGAAGCGAGACAGTGTCGAGCCCATACCGGGCCCGTAGAAGATGTTGTCGCCAAGCACGAGGCAGACATTGTCGTCGCCGATGAAATCGGCTCCGATGACGAATGCCTGGGCCAGCCCGTCCGGGGAGGGCTGGACCGCATAATCAATCGAGATGCCGAACTGGGAGCCGTCTCCAAGCAGCCGACGGAAGGACTCAAGATCGTGCGGTGTGGTGATGATCAGCACATCCTTGATGCCGGCAAGCATCAAGGTGGTCAGTGGGTAGTAGATCATCGGCTTGTCATAGACGGGAACCAACTGCTTGGAGACCCCTAGGGTGATCGGGTGGAGCCGGGTACCGGACCCCCCGGCCAGGATGATGCCCTTCACGTGTCCCCTTTCGACTGTTCCTGCTCGATCAACTCATCATGAACACCTGCTGCCGCAAGCGTCGGTAATCAGGGTAATGGGTGAGAGGATGTCCGCGTGACAAGCACAGTCCAGCAGCAAGGTGTCATAGTCCCTGAGGTGAGCTCTGCGGCGAGCCAGGACGTTGGAACCAGCCCGGCATGACGTCCGACTCCCACACGTCGTATCACCCTGACGAGTCTCTGCTCGATGACATTGAGCTCATCGGCGCGGGGCTGTTGCCAGAGACCATGGTCAGCGATCTCGTCCAACGTCTCGTGCAGACGCTCCCCTCGGATGTGCGCACAGCGGGGGGCGTGGATCTCGTGGACGAGGAGGGAGTCCCGGTTGCCAGGCTCACGGCGGATGGTGACTTCACCTGGCTGCGTCCCAGAAGCCCTCGACCATTCGACAGGCTGAGTGTCCTGGGTTCCTCACAAGATGCGCTGGCAGGTCGCGCAGTGGCGTTGCTAGAACGGGCGCCGACCACCGAAGATGTTGCGAGGCTGCGCGAGGCGGCCTCACAGGGCCCCGTAGCGGTGCTCGTGTTCGGGTCGGCCGACCGAGGGCCTTCCGCCGACGGGCTGGTGCGGGCTGCACTGGTGGCCACCGAGGGCATTCCAGACGTCGAGGTGGTCGTCTTGCGTCGCCAGGCGCCGCGCGACGAAGCGGATCAGTCGATCCTGGACACCCTGCTGACCCGCCTGG
>CAYVEH010000407.1:0-1723 GCA_964450585.1 uncultured Ornithinimicrobium sp. | reverse complement strand
TCGACTCAGCCGGGGCGTGGACCGGCCGCCCCTGGGCCCACCGCGAGTACTACCGGGCGCTGGACCGGGAAGTCGCCAAGATCACGAGCCGTGACCCCGAGCACCAGGCCCAGGCTCGCCGCAACGCCCGCGCCCTGGCGGATACCCGGGTCTACCTGGACGCCAACGGCACCGCCGCGGTCACGATCACCTGCGGCACCACCCAAGGCGCTGCCGTGGCCGACCGGATCGAGCGCGCGGCCCGCACCGCCCGTGCCGGTGGGGATCCGCGCACACTGGGGCAACTACGTGCTGACACCGCCACCACCCTGCTGCTTCACGGGACACTCCCCGCCCTGGACCTGCCCGATGATCCTGCTCTGATCACGACCGCACAGGGCGCCCGCCTCAGCAGCGTCCTGCACGCCCTCCCCGCCGCTGAACTCAATGTCATCGTCCCCCTCAACACCCTTGTTAGCACTACCCCTAGCAACCAGCCTCCTGGGTTCTCACCACAGGAGCATCTGAACGCTGACCAGGCAGCAGCGAGTCACCCACCTCCCGACCAAGCAGCGGTGGACTGCCTCCATCCTGAGCCTCCCGATGCGGAGCCAAGCGCCGATGCATCTCGAGCCGATGAGCACGCATCCGCGATGCCCAGCGTGGCTGAGGTTGTGGGCCGGCACAGCCTGTTCCTGTCAGCCACCCAAGCTCGACAACTGGCATTAACGCCAGGGTCGACGATGTACCGGCTGGTGACCGACCCACTCAGCGGAGCCCTGGTCGAACGCTCCACCTCCGCCTACCGGTTCGACAGCGAGATGCGGGCCCACATCATGGCCGCCGACGTTTTCTGCCGTTTCCCCGGCTGCCTCAACCCCGCAAGCCTGGCCCAGATCGACCACGTCCAAGAGCACGGCACCGCCGGCGGGCACACCTGCGTCACCAACGGCCAGCCCCTCGACACCGGCCACCACGACCTGAAGACCAAGAAGCTGTGGGACGCGACCCTGCACGCCAACCGTGACGTCACCTGGATCACGCTGCTCGGACGCATCTACCGGAGCAAGACCCACGATTACCGCCAGTACACTCGGCTCCTGACCGCCACGATCGCCGACATCGAGAGCCGCATCTGCGCCACCGTCGGCGACGGCACCACTCCTGTCACCGCTGAGCCCGACGATGCCGCCGCCGCTGACGCAACCGTTGCTGCCGGTGTGGCCAAGGCGGCCAATGGCAACGCTGACGCTGCGGCCGCCGAGACAACTCCAGCAACCGAGACAACTCCAGCAACCGAGACAACTCCAGCAACCGAGGCGACTCCAGCCACCGAGGCGACTCCAGCCACCGAGGTAGCGATCAGCTCGATCATTGATGCCGCCATCTACCAGGCGCTCTCCTACCGGCCGACTGGAAGCAGCCTGGAAACCGAGGACGACGACCCCTGGAACGACGATCTCTTCACCGGCTGGGACCACCTCACCCTCACCGCCACCGGCGCTGACGGCCACCGCACCTACCGCCCCGACCCGGCAGTCACCGCCGCCGAGGCCGCCCGCCACCACCAGACCGACCCCGATAGGTGCGAGCGCCCCCAGAGCCACCGGGGCGCGAGTGACCCCGCAGAGAACCACCTCGACGGGAACAGCGCAGGTGCAAGCGACCCCGCAGAGAACCACCTCGACGGGAACAGCGCGGGTGCAAGCGACCCCGCAGAGAACCACCTCGACGGGAACAGCGC
>CAYVEH010000406.1:0-1732 GCA_964450585.1 uncultured Ornithinimicrobium sp. | reverse complement strand
CGACATCCCCGTCGACCATCACATAGTCCTTGCCCTCCATGCGCACCTTCCCAGCAGCCCGGGCCTCGGCCATGGATCCGGCCTTGTCCAGCTCCTCGAACGAGACGATCTCAGCCTTGATGAAGCCGCGCTGGAAGTCGGTGTGGATGACGCCTGCCGCCTGCGGGGCGGTCCAGCCCTTGCGGATGGTCCAGGCTCGCGCCTCCTTGGGCCCGGCCGTCAGGTAGGTCTGTAGGCCCAGGTTCTGGAAGCCGACGCGCGCCAGCTGCACCATGCCCGGCTCATTCACGCCGACCGACTCCAGCAGCTCGGCGGCCTCTTCCTCGTCGAGTTCTGCGAGGTCGGCCTCCAGCTTGGCGTTGAGGTAGATCGCCTCGGCCGGAGCCACCAGCTCGGCCAGTTCATCGTGTAGGGCGGTGTCGGTCAGCCCGTCCTCATCGAGGTTGAACACGTACAGGAAGGGCTTGGTGGTCAGCAGCCCCAGACGGCGGGCCAGGTCCATGTCGACCCCACCCTCGACGCCCTTGGCGAAAAGCGTGTCGCCGGCCTCCAGCACCGACTGGGCTGCCAGCGCGGTGTCCAGTACCGCCTTGTCGGTCTTCTTGCCCTTGACCTCCTTCTCGATCCGGGGGATCGCGGACTCCAGGGTTTGTAGGTCAGCCAGGATCAGCTCGGTGTTGATCGTCTCGATGTCGTCCTTGGGGCTCACCCGCCCATCAACGTGCACTACGTCGTCGTCCTCGAAGGCCCGCACGACCTGGCAGATCGCATCAGCCTCCCGGATGTTGGCCAGGAACTTGTTGCCCAGACCCTCCCCCTCGGAGGCACCCCGGACGATCCCGGCGATGTCCACAAAGCTCACCGGCGCGGGCAGGATCCGTGCACTGCCGAAGATCTCGGCCAGCCGGTCCAGTCGTCGGTCGGCCAACGGCACCACGCCCACATTGGGCTCGATCGTCGCGAACGGATAGTTCGCCGCAAGCACCGTGTTCCTGGTCAGCGCATTGAAGAGGGTCGACTTGCCGACATTGGGCAGGCCAACGATTCCGATAGTGAGTGCCACGGGGTCAGGAGTCTACCGGCCACGGGCTCAGGATCTGCGGTGACCAACCGGAGGGCCACCTACGCAGGCAGGTATGCCGAGGTGCGCCTCGGCATACCGCGCACCGCTGCGCCCGCCCCGACTGCGGGGGCCCAATCGGCACCTGCTAGTGTCGCCGCGACCTTCACCCCTGACCCGGGGCCGTTCTGGCCCGCCCGCGGTTGGCCGGGTGGAACCCACCGGGACGCGCCGGCGCCGACACGGCAGCCGCCACCCGGACGCACGATGATCTGCCGCGCACTCACGGTGCCGCGGCCCGCCGCTGCGCGCTCGCGCTGCGGCACGCGCTGAAGAGAGGTGGATACGGCTGCGAACTGCGGCTCCGCCCTGCCTCGGGGGCGGTGGAGCGGCTCGGACCTGACCACAACTTCACAAGGATGGACTTCCCTTGGACGCAACAACGTTCCAGTTCGGCACGATCACGGTCGTGGCTCTGGTGCTGTTCTTCTACGGCGGCACGTTCTACATCTCCACCCGCATCGGTAAGCGGGAGGAGAATGCTGACGGGTACATGACGGCCGGCAACAAGGTGGGCTTCGGGATCTCAGCGGCGAGCATGACCGCGACCTGGATCTGGGCCTCCTCGATGTATGCCTCAGCCACCTCCGGTTACACCTACGGAGTCTCGGG
>CAYVEH010000405.1:0-1733 GCA_964450585.1 uncultured Ornithinimicrobium sp. | reverse complement strand
GCCTAGGACCCCGCCCTTTCACGGCGGTAACACGGGTTCGAATCCCGTTGGGGATACGTGGCACCGCCACAGCGGTCTGCGGACCGCCATGGCCCTCGGGCCATCGCAAGAGGCCTGACACCAGGCCCCGTAGCGCAGTTGGTTAGCGCGCCGCCCTGTCACGGCGGAGGTCGCGGGTTCGAGTCCCGTCGGGGTCGCCCCTGGGCGCCAGAATCCATCACGGATTCTGGCGCCTTCTGTGCTGGTGCGTGCTGGCGTTCTGTGCTTGGTACGTGCCGGCGCTCACCACCGGGGGCCAACGGCAGGTCGTCTCACGACCACAGGCAGCGGACATGACAACGGCCGTGGCCCGACACCAGGTCAGGACACGGCCGTGTGGGCGCGCCAGTCAGGCTGCGCTGCGGTCCAACTGATGGCCGACCAGGGCACCGGAGGGCACCCGCTCGTCCATCTCCACGCTGGCGAAGTCAGCCACCTGGGCGCCGTCGCCGAGAGCCACGCGCATGCCGAGACGGGCGCCGCGGCCCAGCCGGGCTCCCCGGCCCACGCTGGAGTTGGTGCCGACCACGGCGTCCTCGCCGACGAACGCGTCCTCGGCGACCCAGGCACCGGAACTCACCCGCGCACCGCGGGCCACCCGGGCACCCTGGTCGACATAGGCGGACTCGTGCACGAAGGCCTGCGGGTCCACGACCGCACCCTCGGCGACCAGGCCACCACCCAGGGCGTGCGGCCAGTAGCGCAGTGGCTTGCCAGGCACCTCTTCGATCTCGACGTACTTCTTGCGACGCCTCGCCAATCTGATCCCTCCCTCGGGGACTGTCTGTGGGGTATCGCGGTCTCACGGTGACCGCTCAGTAGCAAAAACGTCACAACGGCCGCCGATGTTCCCGGACGTGGTCGTTGCGGGCAACTGTGGTAGAGGTCACGGCGGGGAGGGCGAACCGCCGATGCCTCACCCCACAAAGGCGACCAAACCTCCCAAGGTCAGGCACGCCCCGGCCCCCAGGCAGAGGGAGGGCCCCAGCCGAGGGCTGGTTCGCGGCAGGCTCCCGATCAGGCCAGCCGTCAGCACCGCCACCAGAGCGGCCACCACGAGATAGATCGGAGTGCTGTAGAGCCATGCGTAGGGCACCAGATGCACGGCCAGGACGACGGCCAGCACCACCACTGCCTCCACATAGCGTTGCCGCGCGATGAGGACGATCGCCACCGGCAGGACCAGCAACTGCCCGGAACCCAGGTAGATCGACAGCGCGTTCAAGGACGCATCGGCTGGGCGAGGTCCGGTGGCTGTCAGTGCCGTCAGAAGCAACGCCAGCGGCATGCCGACCAGGCCCTGGAAGAGAGCGGCATAGGCGCCGGCCCGCTCACCCCACCGAGACCAGACCACACCAGCGGTCAGCCAGGTCAGGCCGAAGGCCACGAGGAAGCCGAAGCCGTGGTGGTTCACTCGCGCCAAGGTCTCCAGATACACCTGTGTCTCACCCACGCCCAGCATCCTGTCACGCACCACGGCGCTGGGCGCCCGGTTGGGATCCCCGCCCCGTCAACGTATTCGGGCCCCCTCACGGCATCAGGTATAGTGATCGCGCGCCGGAACGCTCCGGCGTTGTGTTTGCGCAGGTCAGATCACCTCTGGGCCCGCAGACCCGGCCAGGTAGCTCAGTTGGTACGAGCGTCCGACTGAAAATCGGAAGGTCGGCGGTTCGACCCCGCCCCTGGCCACCTCT
>CAYVEH010000404.1:0-1746 GCA_964450585.1 uncultured Ornithinimicrobium sp. | reverse complement strand
ACTTCCGTGGGCACGGCCGCTCCAGCACCCCGGACCAGGGCTGGGAGTATGCCGAGCTGGCCGCTGAACTGTGGGCGGTCGCCGACCATGTCGGAGCCACCCAGGCGCTGGGCATCAGCATGGGCGCCGGTGCCCTCTGCGCCGGGTTGGTGCACGATCCCGACCGGTTCGAGCGGGTCGTGCTGGTGCTGCCGGCCGTGATCGACCGCGCTCGCAGCGATGCCGCGATGGCCCGTTTGGTCGCCCGGGCCGATCTGGTCGATGCCGGCCAGGCGGAGGCCCTGGCCCGCCACCTGCTGGCCGATGAGCCCGCGGCCGTGCGCGACGAGGGCCGGGCACGGCACTGGGCCCGGGCGCAGGCCGGCCGGTTGATCGACTCCGGAGCCGCCCGCGCGCTGCGCATGCTGCCGTACCGCACCCCGCTGACGGACCGGGAGGCGTTGCGGCAGGTGCGGGTGCCGGTCCTGCTGCTGGCCCAGGAGGGGGACCCAGCCCACCCGGACACCGTGGCCCGGGAGCTGGCCGAGGTGCTACCGTCGGCCACGCTTCAGGTGCTGCCGCCCGGCGGCATCATGTGGGAGCATCGGGCTCACGTTCGGGATCTGGTGGGGGACTTCCTCACGCCCACCGACGACCCACCGGCGCAGCAGCGCCCAGCTCCCGCCCACCGAACGGCGCCGAACCCCGGAGAGCAGAGGGCCATGACCGACCACACCGCGCTGTCGCCGCACGTCGCGACCCCGCAGGAGCTCGCCGAGGCGGCCCGCGCGCAGACCACCGAGCCGTCGCCGCGGGCGTACCACGACCGCACCCAGGACGTCTTCGTGGTGGAGCGGCCCTGGGGTCAGTTCCAGCAGTTCGCGACCAACGAGCGGGTCACCGTCAAGACCGTCACCATTGCCGCTGGCCAGCGGCTTTCCCTGCAGACACACGCCGAGCGCAACGAGATGTGGCAGGTGCTGGACCACCCGGTGCAGATCACCGTCGGCGAGCGCACCTGGCTGGCTCAGCCTGGCGAGCTGGTGTGGGTTCCGGTCGGTACGCTGCACCGGATGGGCAACCCCGGCGAGCAGCCCGCCCGGATCCTGGAGCTGGCCTTCGGCGACTTCGATGAGGCCGACATCACCCGGGTCGAGGACGATTACCGCCGGGACTGACCGGCCGCGCCTGCCGGAGCCACCGCGGCCCAGGCCAGCTCCACCTCACCCAGCCGCCACCGGTGCCGCCTCCCCAGCACCGGCCAACCACGAGCGCGCAGCTCCTCCACCACAGCCAGGAACCGTTGCCGGGGCCCGTAGGGTGCGTGCCCGGCCGCCCGGGCCCAGGCGTCGTCCAGATCGCCCATCAACGCATGGACCGGCTCGCCGGGCACATTCCGGTGGATCAACACCTTGGGCAAGCGCTCGGCCACGACCGAGAGCCGCTCCACCTCCCGCAGCCGCCAGGACAGCGTCAGCGACCTCGGCGCCGCCCCTCCGTCCGGCGCGCGACGCACATCCACCCAGGCACCCAGCCGGCCCAGCTCATCGCAGGTTCCCTCCACCAGGGCACCGTCGGGGGCCAGCCGCTCGGTCATCCGGGACCAGGCCGAGGCCACCTGCTCCTCGGCATACTGGCGCAGCACGTTCAACGCCCGGATCAGCACGGGAGAGGCACCGCCCGGCAACGGAACCTCGAACCCGCCCCGGGCAAAGACCAGGTGCGGCGGCTGCGCGTGCGGGGCTGCTGCGGCGACCCGGTCCGGGT
>CAYVEH010000403.1:0-1747 GCA_964450585.1 uncultured Ornithinimicrobium sp. | reverse complement strand
GGGATGGAGTCCCTGGCGCCCGCCCTGGTCGACTCCATGGAGACCCTGGTGGATGTGCTGACCGAGGACACCCGGGTCATCCTGCTGGACCCGGAGCGGATCCGCACCCGCGCCCACGACCTGGTCCAGACCAGCGCGGAGTTCCTGGGGGCGAGTTGGGCCTCGGCGGCCGGTGACTCCGGGACGGCCCAGGCCCCCGTCGACCTGCAGAGTGTGTTGGGTACGGCCTCCTACTGGTCGGTCGCGGACCTGCGGGCCCGTGCCCTGGCCCAGGGGAGGGGCTGGTGGACGCTGACCGCTTTCGCCGGCGACCAGGAACTCGTGGAGGCCGCCCAGCGCGCCGAGGCGCTGCCGACGGCACGGCAACTCACCGTGCCCTCCAGCGACATCCCCGCCTTCCGCAGTGATGCCGCCGCGATCGCGGCGGCCCTGCGTGAATGGCTCGCCGACGGCCAGCAGGTGGTGCTCTGCCTGGAGGGCCCAGGTCTGGCCCGGCGGGTCAGTGAGGTGCTGGCCGAACAGGACGTCGCGCACCGCCTGGTGCCCTCCCTGGAGCAGCTGGACACCGAGGTGGTGCAGGTGACCACCGGCAGCGTCGGTCGGGGGTTCGCCGCGCCCGGGGCGCGGCTGGTGGTCGTGGGGGAGACCGACCTGACCGGGCACAGTGGCACCGGGGGATCCACCCGGGACATGCGCCGGATGCCGTCGCGGCGGCGGGCCCAGGTGGACCCGTTGCAGCTGCGCCCGGGTGACTATGTGGTGCACGAGCAGCACGGGGTCGGCCGGTTCGTGGAGATGGCGCAACGGCAGGTGCAGGGGGCGATGCGGGAGTACCTGGTGCTGGAGTATGCCGCCGGCAAGCGGGGGCGTCCGGCCGACCGGCTCTATGTGCCCACCGACCAACTGGACCAGGTCACCAAGTACGTCGGCGGGGAGTCCCCGACCCTGAACCGGCTCGGCGGGGCCGACTGGCAGAAGACCAAGTCCCGGGCCCGCAAGTACGTCCGGCAGATCGCCGCCGAGCTGATCCGGCTGTACAGCGCCCGGATGGCTACCCAGGGTCATGCCTTCGGCCCGGACACGCCCTGGCAGCGGGAGCTGGAGGACGCCTTCGCCTTCGTGGAGACGGCCGATCAGCTCTCCAGCATCGAGGAGGTCAAGGCTGACATGGAGAAGCCGGTGCCGATGGACCGGCTGATCAGCGGCGATGTGGGTTACGGCAAGACCGAGATCGCGGTCCGGGCTGCCTTTAAGGCGATTCAGGACGGGACACAGGTCGCCGTGCTGGTCCCCACCACGTTGTTGGTGCAGCAGCACTTCCAGACCTTTACCGAGCGTTATGCCCAGTTCCCGGTCGTCGTCCGTGCGCTGTCCCGGTTCCAGTCCGACAAGGAGGCCCAGGAGGTCATCAGGGGCTTGGCCGACGGCAGCGTGGACCTGGTCATCGGCACCCACCGGTTGCTGTCCACCGCGGTGACCTTCAAGAACCTGGGGCTGGTCGTCATCGACGAGGAGCAGCGCTTCGGGGTAGAGCACAAGGAGCAGCTCAAGGCGCTGCGGACCAATGTGGACGTACTGGCGATGTCCGCCACCCCGATCCCACGCACCCTGGAGATGGCCATCACCGGCATCCGGGAGATGTCGACGTTGGCTACCCCACCGGAGGAACGTCACCCGGTGCTCACCTACGTCGGCGGCTACGACGAGAAGCAGATCGCCGCCGCGATCCGGCGCGAGCTGCTGCGCG
>CAYVEH010000402.1:0-1749 GCA_964450585.1 uncultured Ornithinimicrobium sp. | reverse complement strand
GAGATCTGGAAGACCACCCCGTTCATGTCGCTGCTGCTGCTGGCCGGGCTGGCCCAGATCGACGGCGCCATGGAGGAGGCCGCCAAGGTGGACGGAGCGACCTTCTGGCAGCGACTGTTCAAGGTGATCCTGCCGAACATGAAGGCCGCGATCATGGTCGCGGTGCTGTTCCGCACCCTGGATGCCTTCCGCATCTTCGACAACGTCTTCGTGATGACCCGCGGGGCGAACAACACCGAGACGCTGTCGACGCTCGCTTACAAACAGACCATCGACCGGGTGGAGATCGGCATGGGATCGGCCCTCTCGGTGGTGCTGTTCCTCATGGTCTTCGCCATCGCCCTGATCTTCATCAGAGGGTTCAAGGTCGATCTCGCCGGCGGATCGAAGTAAGGAAGGTACCGACATGGATGCCACACCCAAGCAGAAGTGGAGCCTGGCCGCTGTCTCGATCCCGGTCATGCTGTGGACCCTGATCCCACTGTTCTGGATCTTCTCGCTGGCCGTCAAGCCGAGCGCAATCCAGGCCGACGGCAAGTACTTCCCCCGTGAAATCACCTGGGAGAACTTCACGCTGATCCTCACCGGCGGGGCCAGCGACCTGTTCCTTCCGGCGCTGTGGAACTCGATCATCGTCTGTCTGATCGCCACCGTGATCTCGGTGGTGCTGGCGACGTTCTGCGCCTATGCCATCGCCCGGCTGGACTTCCCGGGCAAGAAGATGATCCTGCTGGTCGCCCTCGGGGTCTCCTTCTTCCCGGTGATCTCGCTGGTGACGCCACTGTTCGACCTGTGGCGCAATATCGGGTTGTTCGACACCATCCCCGGCCTGGTCATCCCGTACCTGTCGCTGACCCTGCCGTTGTCCATCTGGGTGCTGTCGGCGTTCTTCCAGCAGATCCCCTGGGAGATGGAGCAGGCCGCCCAGGTCGACGGGGCCACCAGTTGGCAGGCGTTCCGCAAGGTGATCGTGCCGCTGGCCGCCCCCGGGGTCTTCACCACCGGGATCATCACCTTCTTCACGGCGTGGAACGACTTCGTCTTCGCCATCTCACTGACCTCGGAGAACGCCCGGACCGTCCCGGCGGCGCTGGCGTTCTTCACCGGGGCCAGCCAGTTCGAGCAGCCGACCGGGGCGATCTCGGCCGCTGCTGTCATCGTGACCATCCCGGTCGTGATCCTGGTCCTGGTCTTCCAGAAGCGCATCGTGGCCGGGCTGACCTCCGGCGCCGTCAAGGGCTGAGGCCCGCTCATCCCAAGGAGAACCTCAATGGCACAGATCCAGCTCAACCAGATCGGCAAGACCTACGCAGACGGCTACGAGGCGGTCAAGGGCGTCAGCATGGACATCGCCGACGGCGAGTTCATGATCCTGGTCGGCCCGTCCGGCTGCGGCAAGTCGACCCTGCTGCGGATGGTGGTCGGTCTGGAGGACATCTCCTCCGGGGACCTGCTCATCGACGGCACACGGGTCAACGAGCTCGCACCGCGGGACCGCAACCTGTCGATGGTCTTCCAGAACTATGCGCTCTACCCGCACCTGTCGGTCTACGAGAACATCGCCTTCCCGCTGCGACTGACCAAGGGGTCGGTCAGTGAGGAGGAGGTGAAACGACGGGTCAGCGAGGCCGCCGACATGCTGGAGCTGCGTGACCACCTGGACCGCAAGC
Source organism: uncultured Ornithinimicrobium sp. (assembly GCA_964450585.1). Classification (GTDB taxonomy): domain Bacteria; phylum Actinomycetota; class Actinomycetes; order Actinomycetales; family Dermatophilaceae; genus Ornithinicoccus. The sequence goes on along the minus strand of CAYVEH010000402.1, from coordinate 79 downwards.
CGGCCAACCTCTCCGGTGGGCAGCGGCAGCGGGTGGCGATGGGGCGCGCGATCGTCCGGGACGCTGACGCCTTCCTGTT
>CAYVEH010000401.1:0-1749 GCA_964450585.1 uncultured Ornithinimicrobium sp. | reverse complement strand
CGGTGCGCCCGGTGGGGTGGAATCTCGCCAGGCGGTGCGCCCGGTGGGGTGAAAAGTCGCCAGGCGGTGCGCCCGGTCGATGGCGGGGGGAGGGGTGTGGGCTGGCTCAGACGAGGTGGTCGAGCAGGCCGGTGTCCACGTCGTACAGGAACCCGCCGACCTGGGCACGCTCGCCGATGAGGGGGTGACTGGTCACCCGGTGCACGTCCTCCACCAGGGCCGCCCGCTGGTCGGGCACCACGCTGAAGTGCTGCCACCAGGAGTCCAGTCCGGACAGCTCGGTGATTTTCTCGCGCAGCTCGTTCTCCGTCATCTTCGTCATCGCGCAGCGGGTGTGCGGGACGACCATGATCCGCTTGACGTTGAGCAGGTGCACCCCCAGAACCAGCGCCTCCAGCGCGGCATCGGTGACGCGGCCACCCGGATTCCGGAAGATCTTGGCATCACCGTGGGTCAGGCCGACCATCGCCAGTGGCTCGATCCGGGAGTCCATGCAGGTGACGATCGCGACCCCGGCGCGGGCGATGCCGTCGAAACCCCCGAGGCCGAAGTCCTGCCCGTACTCCCGGTTGTGCTCCAACAGGTCAGCAAACGAACCGTCCGCCGCGCTCACCGTTGGCCTGCTTCCTGCAGCCCGGGCCGCAGCGGGATGGACATCGCCAACGGTTTGCTGACTGCCGCGAAGAAGTCGTTGCCCTTGTCATCGACCACGATGAAGGCTGGGAAGTCCTCCACCTCGATCCTCCAGATCGCTTCCATGCCGAGCTCCTCGTACTCGATCACCTCGACCGACTTGATGCAGTCCTGCGCCAGCCGGGCGGCCGGCCCACCGATGGAGCCCAGGTAGAACCCGCCGTGGGCGGCGCAGGAGTCGGTCACCTGCTGGCTGCGGTTGCCCTTGGCAAGCATCACCTTCGACCCACCGGCGGCCTGGAACTGCTCCACATAGGAGTCCATCCGCCCAGCGGTGGTGGGCCCGAAGGAGCCCGATGGCATCCCGTCAGGGGTCTTGGCCGGGCCGGCGTAGTAGACCGGGTGATCGCGCAGATAGTCCGGCATCGGCTCGCCGGCGTCCAGCCGCTCCTTGATCTTGGCGTGCGCGATGTCCCGGGCGACCACCAGCGGCCCGGTCAGTGACACCCGGGTCTTGACCGAGTGCTTGCTCAGCTCGGCCAGGATCTCCGGCATCGGCCGGTTCAGGTCGATCGGGACGGCAGACTGCTTGCCGGTGCCGGAGACACCGTGGGTCTCGGCGTCCAGGTCGGCATCCACCTCCTCGGGCAGGAACTGGGCCGGGTCGGTCTCCAACTGCTCCAGGAAGATGCCCTCGGGGGTGATCTTGCCCAGGGCCTGCCGGTCGGCCGAGCAGGACACCGAGATCGCCACCGGCAGGCTCGCCCCGTGCCGGGGCAATCGAATCACCCGCACGTCGTGGCAGAAGTACTTGCCACCAAACTGGGCACCGATCCCGAAGTTGCGGGTCAGCTCGTGGATCTGCTCCTCCAACTCGGGGTCCCGTATGCCGTGGGCCGCCATGGTGCCCTCCCTCGGGAGATCATCCAGGTAGCGGGCGGAGGCGTATTTGGCGGTCTTCATCGCGAACTCCGCCGAGGTGCCGCCCAGCACTACCGCCAGGTGGTACGGGGGACAGGCCGCGGTGCCCAGGCTGCGCAGCTTCTCGTCGAGGAACTCCATCAGCCGCTGCGGATTCAGCAGCGCCTTGGTCTCCTGGTACAGGAACGACTTGTT
>CAYVEH010000400.1:0-1750 GCA_964450585.1 uncultured Ornithinimicrobium sp. | reverse complement strand
TGGAGGCCTACGCCAAGGAGCAGGGCATGTGGCTCGACCCGGCGGTCGAGGCGCGGTACAGCGAGAAGCTCGAGCTGGACCTGTCCACCGTGGTGCCGTCCATCGCCGGGCCCAAGCGGCCCCAGGACCGGATCGCCCTGAGCGAGGCCAAGCAGCAGTTCTGGGCCGACCTGAAGAACTATGTCGTGGACGGCCAGGGCATCGAGAAGAGCTCGGTGGACCAGGAGCTCGCCGACACCTTCCCGGCCTCGGACTCGCCCTCCCACGACGCACACGAGGACTCGGAGCAGGCTGGCCGCCCGGAGCACTCGGCCCGGTTCCCCAACGGCAGCCGCGCCAGCAACCCGGCGACGGTCACCTTGGACGGCAAGCAGGTGGAGATCGACCACGGGCATGTGGCCATCGCCTCCATCACCAGCTGCACCAACACCTCCAACCCCTCGGTGATGATGGCCGCCGCGATGCTGGCCAAGAACGCCGTGGAGCGCGGGCTGACCGTGCCGCCGTGGGTGAAGACCTCGATGGCCCCCGGCTCCAAGGTGGTCACCGGCTACTTCGACAAGGCCGGGATGTGGCCCTACCTGGAGAAGCTCGGCTTCCACCTGGTCGGCTACGGGTGCACCACCTGCATCGGCAACTCCGGCCCGATCATCGAGGAGGTCTCCGAGGCGGTCAACGCCAACGACCTGGCAGTGACCTCGGTGCTGTCCGGGAACCGCAACTTCGAGGGCCGGATCAACCCGGACGTGAAGATGAACTACCTGGCCTCGCCGCCGCTGGTGATCGCCTACGCGCTGGCCGGGACGATGGACTTCGACTTCGAGGCCGAGCCGCTGGGCGTAGACACCGAGGGCAACGAGGTGTTCCTGCAGGACATCTGGCCCAACCCCGAGGACGTCGAGGCCACGATCGCCGAGTCGATCAGCCGCGACATGTTCACCGAGGACTACGCCGACGTGTTCGCCGGGGACGAGCGCTGGCAGTCGCTGCCCACCCCGGAGGGCAACACCTTCGAGTGGGCCGAGGACTCCACCTACGTCCGCAAGCCCCCTTACTTCGAGGGCATGCAGGCTCAGCCGGCCCCGATCGAGGACGTCAGCGGTGCCCGCGTGCTGGCCAAGCTGGGTGACTCGGTGACCACCGACCACATCAGCCCGGCCGGCTCGATCAAGGCCGACAGCCCGGCCGGGCGGTACCTGTCCGAGCACGGCATCGAGCGGCGCAACTTCAACTCCTACGGCTCGCGCCGCGGCAACCACGAGGTGATGATCCGGGGCACCTTCGCCAACATCCGGCTCAAGAACCAGCTGCTGGACGGTGTCGAGGGCGGGTTCACCCGCAACCTGCTCACCGACTCCGAGGAGCCGGTGGCCATCTTCGACGCGGCCGAGGCGTATGCCGAGGCCGGGGTGCCCCTGGTCGTCCTGGCCGGCAAGGAGTACGGCTCCGGGTCCTCCCGCGACTGGGCCGCCAAGGGCACCCGCCTGCTGGGGGTCAAGGTCGTCATCGCCGAGTCCTACGAGCGGATTCACCGCTCCAACCTGATCGGGATGGGCGTGCTGCCGTTGCAGTATGCCGAGGGCGATACGGCCGACTCGCTCGGCCTGGACGGGACCGAGACCTTCTCCTTCACCGGCATCACGGCGCTGAACGACTCGATCCCCGAGACGGTGCACGTGACGGCGGAGAAGGCCAGCGGGGAGACGGTGGAGTTCGACGCGGTGGTCCGGATCGACACCCCGGGCGAGGC
>CAYVEH010000399.1:0-1769 GCA_964450585.1 uncultured Ornithinimicrobium sp. | reverse complement strand
CCGGGGGAGACGGCCCCGCACCGGGCGATGATCGCCGGGTCGCCCCAGGCAGCCACGGTCACGGACTCCACGGCCGTCTCCCGCCACTCTGCCGGGCCCACCCGTGTCGGCCACTGGGCCGCCACGGCCTGGCACGCCGGTGTCTCGGCGCCCTCGAACGGCGTCACCTTGACCGCCGTGGTGCAGCCGGTCAAGCCCAGCCCGACAGCCAGCAGTATGCCGAGGGGCCGGGCCCTGGAGCGCAGGCCCGGTCGGTGGCCCGGTCGGGCCGGACAGGTCGAGGCTGCCGACAGCGGCGGCGGGGTCGGGACGGGGGGTGGCGTACTCAGAGGTGGACCACCGTGCAGGTCGTGGTGCGGGTGATGTGCGGCACGGTCTGGATCTGGGAGATCACCTGCCGCCCCAACTCATCGACGCTGGGTGCCTCCACCCGGGCGATGACGTCGTAGGGGCCGGTGACGTCCTCGGAGGTGACGACTCCGGTCAGTTTGCCGACGTTGCGTGAGACGATGCCGGACTTGCCGACCTCCGTCTGAATGAGGATGTACGCCTGAACCATGTCGTCCTCCTGTGGCTCCGGTGCCGACCATTGCGTGGTCTGCGTGCCCCAGACGCTACCGTGCAAGCACGCCACACGGGAGGAGGGCCCACCATGACCGCGGCGGAACAGACCGGCGCCCCGGACGAACTGACCATCGGTCAGCTGGGTGAGGCCGGCATCTTGGCTGACGTCCTGAGGGACCTGGCCAGCGGCGACTCCGTCCTGGTCGGCCCCGGTGATGACACCGCCTTGCTGGCCACCGGCGGGGCGGTGCTGGCCACCACGGATGCCATGGTGCGGGGCCGGGACTGGCGTGATGAGTGGTCCTCGGCCCATGACGTGGGCGCCAAGGTGGTCGTGCAGAACCTGGCGGACCTGGCGGCCATGGGCGGGGTCGGCACCGGGTTGCTCGTCACGCTGGTGGCGCCCGGGACGCTGCCGGCGCAGTGGGCCAGGGACCTGATGGCCGGCATCGCCCTGGTCGCCGATGGTGAGGGTGTGCCGGTGATCGGGGGAGACCTGTCCTCCTCCGAGGGTGCTGTGGTGGTGTCGGTGACGGCGTTGGGGGAGGTGCCTGGGGGTCGGCCGGTGCTGCGCTCCGGCGCCTCCCCCGGGCAACAGCTGGCGGTCTCCGGTTCGGTGGGCCGCTCCGCTGCCGGCCTGGAGGTGCTGCGCCGCAGCGAGGCTGACTGGTGGCCTCCTGCCGAGGACGTCGAGCAGGTCGGGTCCTGGGTGGCCTACCACTGCCGCCCCGACCCCGACCTTTCCCAGGGGCCTTTGGCGGCCGCTGCCGGCGCCACGTCCATGATCGACCTGTCCGACGGGTTGGTGCGCGACGGCGGCCGGATCGCCGAGGCCAGTGGGGTGCGGCTCGAGTTGGACGAACGGGTGGTGGCCGACCTGGCGGGGCAGTACGCACCGGTGTTGGGCTCGCGAACCGCCCTGGAGTGTGTGCTGACCGGCGGCGAGGAGCACTCGTTGCTGGCAACATTCCCCCGCGGTGCGGTGCCGACCGGTTGGCTCGCGCTGGGACGGACCGCTGCAGCCGGCGCGGGTGGTGCGGGCGTGTGGTGGCGCGGCGAACGCTGCACTGGCGGGGGCTGGGACCACTTCGGCGGTTGACCCCGCCCGGGCATGACAAAGGCCGGCCTCCACCAGGGAGCCCGGCCCGTCGGGTGCGGTGATCACACCGCGTCGGTCAGCGCGTGACGACCTTGCCGGCCTTGAG
>CAYVEH010000398.1:0-1776 GCA_964450585.1 uncultured Ornithinimicrobium sp. | reverse complement strand
CCTGACTTGGGCCACGTAGTGCGTGGGATTTGAGTCGGGACGCTGTGACCTGCAGTGATGTCGCGCTGTCGGTGTGGTTTCGCGCACTAACTGGGTGCGTCTAGCCTCCTTGTGTGGCGTTCATCAGGCGAGTACGGACGGGCTCAGGGGCGACGGCCGTGCAGATCGCCGAGTACGTCGCGGGGCGTCAGCGGATCGTCAAGCACCTCGGTTCTGCGCATACCGAGGCTGAGTTGGGGATGCTGCTCTCGCGGGCCCGGGAGCTGCTGGAGAACCCGGCCCAGGGGACGTTGGACCTGCACGTCCAGCCGCAGCCGCCGGCGGCGGCGCTGGTGCGTCCCGCAGGGGAGACGACCTTGTTCGGTGCGGCGTCTGTGCCCCGGCCTGGTTCTCGAGACGCACCCGGGCGGGTGGTCGGTACCGACAGTCGGGTGCTGTTCGAGGCCCTGGCCGCGGTGTACGCCCAGCTGGGGTTCGGCGTGGTCGACGATGAGGTGTTTGCCGACCTGGTGCTCACGCGGGTGGTGGAGCCGACCTCGTTGCTGGACGCCGGTCGGGTATTGAGCGACCTGGGTCAGGCACCGGCGAGCTACCGGACCATGAAACGCACCCTGGTCCGGGCCCAGGAGCGCGGGTACCGCGACCTGGTCGCCCGGGCGTGCTTCGAGCACGTAGTGAGCACCGGGGACGTCTCGCTGATCATGTACGACGTCACGACCCTGTACTTCGAGGCAGAGAAGGAGGACGACCTGCGCAAGGTCGGCTTCTCCAAGGAACGCAGGGTGGACCCGCAGATCGTCGTCGGGCTGCTGGTCGACCGCAACGGGTTCCCGCTGGAGATCGGTTGCTTCGAGGGCAACAAGGCAGAGACCGCCACGATCGTGCCGATCATCGAGGCCTTCCAGGCGCGGCACTCGGTGGCCGACATGGTCGTGGTGGCCGACGCGGGGATGCTGTCAGCGGCCAACCTCAAGGAGCTGGACGAGGCGAACCTGGCCTTCATCGTCGGCTCCCGGGCGACCAAGGCCCCGATCGACCTGGCATCGCACTTCCGCTGGCACGGGGAGGCCTTCACCGACGGGCAGGTCATCGACACCATCACGCCACGGGTGTCCACCGCGCGCGCCAAGGCCGTCAACGATGTCAAGAAGCGGGCCGAGCCGGTTTGGGATCCGGCCGAGCATGAGCTCTCGTGGCGGGCGGTATGGGCCTACTCGGCCAAACGCGCCGCCCGCGATGTCAAGACCCTCACCGCCCAGGAGAACCGGGCCAAGGCCGTGGTCGCCGGCGAGAAGGCCGCTCGCACGCCGCGGTTCGTGAAGAAGGGCGAGGGTTCCCCGAGGCTGGACCAGGCGGCCCTGGACCGGGCCCGTCGCCTGGTCGGACTGAAGGGCTATGTCACCAACATCCCGGCCAGCATCATGCCCGCCAGCGAGGTCATCTCCGCCTACCACGACCTGTGGCAGGTCGAGGCCTCGTTCCGGATGTCCAAGACCGATCTTCGCGCCCGGCCCCTGTTCAGCCACACCCGCGACGCGATCGAGGCGCACCTGACCATCGTCTTCACCGCCCTCGCCGTGTCCCGCGAGGTCCAGAACCGCACCAGCTTGGCCATCCGCAACGTGATCCGCCAGCTACGCCCGCTGCGCTCGGCCACAGTCGCGATCAACGCCAGCGCCCAAACCTTCCCGCCCCAGATCCCGCCCGATAAACAAGCCATCCTCGACGCCCTGCACCGTGGCGAGGTCACGCACTAACAAAATGGCCCAAGTCGGG
>CAYVEH010000397.1:0-1777 GCA_964450585.1 uncultured Ornithinimicrobium sp. | reverse complement strand
GCGGACCCGCGCACCCACTTCAAGCTGGGCCTCGGCGGCCTGACCGACGTGGAGTGGGTCGTCCAGCTCCAGCAGCTGCAGCACGCCCACGAGCACCCGGGGCTGCGCACGACCGGCACCCTCGCCGCGCTGAACGCCGCGGTCGAAGCCGGGCTGGTGACCGAGCAGGACGCCTCGGTGCTGCGGCGCGCGTGGACACTCGCCTCCCGCCTGCGCGACGCCGGCGTGCTGTGGCGGGGCCGACCCGTGGACTCGGTGCCCAGCGACAGCCGTGAGGCCGAGGGCATATCGCGCATTCTCGGGCGTCCGCCGGGGCACGGCGGTGAGTTGGCCGAGGAGTGGCGTCGCGCCGCACGGCGCTGCCGGTTGATCGTGGAGCGGCTGCTGTATGGTCCGCGCCATCCCTGACACGTCGCAGAGTCCGCTACGACGCTACTGGCCGAAGAGCACGTCGTCCGGTGGAAATTGAGGGCAGATTGACTCCATCGAGGCTCGCTCCGCCTTGGGGAGCAACTGACTCCACTCGTTGGGCCACCAGGCGATGCGTTCCGCGGTGTTGAAGGCGTTCACGTAGGCCTCTCGGCTGGGCTTGTTATCGTCCCTGACGTCGTAGCCGTGGGCCCGCATGCACGGGATGTAGTACTCCACCCAGTAGTCGTAGACGATACCGACCTGCTCGTCTGACCAACCATAACCGTAGGTGGGGTGCATCATGTATTGGCCGTTACACACGTAGGACGCATAGTTGAGGGCGTCCTGTTGAGCGGCGGGGACGCCAGGATTGAAGTAGTAGTTGATGCCGTCGACAACGGCCGGAAATCCTTCCTCTTGGAGGCAGCTGGACATGTTGACCGCGTACTCTTTACTGCCCATGCTCCACCGGATGAGAGAGACCTCGGGGGGCGACGACAGGTCCCGCTCGTCAGCCGTCGACGCCAGGTGCTCCTCGTAATATGCGGCCAGTTCTGCGTCCGAGTAGGTCGGTGCCACCACCTGCACATGAGGCTTCCAGGTGCGTGGATCCCACGATCCCGCGACAGTGGTGGCATGTTCTGACGTCGCAGGTGGTGCCGTCGAGGCACTGCCTGTGGTCGGGAGTGTGGAGGGGTCTTGTGGAGCGTCCGACTCCTGGGCATCGCCTGCGCACGCGGCCAGCACGACGGCCGCCGCCGCACCAGCCAGCGTCAGCCTCGTGAGCCATCCGCTGACGAATCGTGGCGCAGTCGAACTGGTGGACACGGTGATCCCTCCCTGCAGGGGTGCCAAGCGCCCAGCTGGCGTCCGGGGCAGTCGTCGTGACGCTACCGCGGCACTCCGGAGCACACCCCCCCCCGCGTCGAACTGTGACCAGAACGTGACCCTGTCGGGTGTTCAGGGCATGGCGTTCAGTCCTCAGCGTCGATCGGTTCGTAGGATGGCCCGGTGAGCACCGGTCCCCGCCCTGACGACGGGACCGAACCGACCGGCCTGCTGCTCCTGCGCGGTCCCGTCGCCGACGTCTCCGCGTGGTTGCGCCGCGGTGTCGTCCCGACGACCGTGCGTCCACTCGACGGGTGGACCGCCGTGGTGCCCGAGGGGCGCTCGTTCGCCGAGCCACCGTACGCCGACGGGAACGTCATGCTTGCCGGCCGTCCGGTGCCGCGCAAGCTCGGTCCCGCCCTCGGCTTCTGGGTCATTGACGGGCGGGCGATCATCACCGTGCAGACCAAGGGGCGCGGCGGGATCCGCTATGTCGTGTGGGAGCCGGAGCGCGGCATCGTCTCCCCGCCGGGGCTGA
>CAYVEH010000396.1:0-1781 GCA_964450585.1 uncultured Ornithinimicrobium sp. | reverse complement strand
CCGGCCCGGGCATAGTCGGCGGCGACCTGCGGGTCGAAGGCGTTGACGCCGACGTGCCCGCCGGCCTCCCGCACGGCCTGGAAGGTGCGGTGGACAGCCGCCACCACATCGGGGTGGGACTGTTGGCCGAGCAGGCCCATCGAGGCGGACAGGTCCGAGGGCCCGACAAAGACCCCGTCGATGCCGTCCACCGCGGCGATCTGCCCGGCGGCGGCCACCCCGTCCGCGGTCTCGATCTGCACCAGCAGGGACACGTGCTCGTCCGCGTCGAGGAGGTAGTCATCGATCCGGTTCCACCGGGCCGAGCGGGCCAGCGCCGACCCGACCCCGCGCCGCCCGCGCGGGGGGTAGCGCACCGCCTCCACGGCAGCCCGCGCCTCGGCCGCCGAGGAGACCATCGGCACCAGCACGGTCCGGGCCCCCAGGTCCAGCACCTGCTTGAGGATCACCGGGTCGTTGGCCGGCACCCGCACCACCGGCGTCACCGGGTAGGCGGCGGCTGCCTGCAGCTGGCTCAGCACCGACTCCAGACTGTTCGGTGAGTGCTCCATGTCGATGAGCAGCCAGTCGAGCCCGGCACCGGCGCAGATCTCGGCCACCAGCGGGGAGCCGGAGCAGACCCACATCCCGGCCAACGGGCGGCGCCGGGTGCTGGTCAACAGCTGGGCGAAGGTCACTGGAACCGGCATGTCACCGTCCCCAGCTCGCGGTAGTCGGCCAGCACGGTGTCGCCGCGGTGCACCCACATCGGCCGGGTGAACGACCCGGCCAGGATGATGTCACCAGCGCTGAGCCGGTCGCCGTGACTGGCCAGCTTGGCCGCCAACCAGGCCACCGACAGCGCAGGGTGGTTGAGCACGGCGGCGGCCACCCCGGACTCCTCGATGGTCTCGTTGCGGTACAGCAGGGCGGAGACCCAGCGCAGGTCCACCTCGTGCGGTGACACCGGGTTGCCGCCATAGACCATCGCCCCCATCGCGGCGTTGTCGCTGATCGTGTCCACGATGGTGCGCCCCTCCATCTCCACCCGGGAGGAGAGGATCTCCAGGGCCGGCACCACGTACTCGGTGGCGCGGAGCACGTCGAAGACGGTCACGTCCGCACCCTCCAGGTCGCCGGAGAGCACGAAGGCCAGCTCCACCTCGATCCGCACGTTGGAGAACCGGTCGAACTCGATGACCGAGCCGTTCTCGAAGACCATGTCATCGAAGATGGCACCGTAGTCCGGCTCGGTGATGCCGGTGGCGGCCTGCATCACCTTGCTGGTCAACCCGATCTTGCGTCCCACCAGGCGACGACCGGCGGCCTGGCCGCGGCGGCGCCACTCCTGTTGCACGGCATACGAGTCCTCCACCGTCATGCCCGGGTGCCGCGCGGTCAGCAGCGGCACCGTGGCCCGCTCCTGCTCCGCCCGGGCGAGCTCGTCGGCGATCTGGGCGATGTCCTCAGGGGGCAGCATCGCGCTCCTTCCTCCGGTCCTGGGAAACCTGACTGGGCCTACAGCTGATGGCCGAGCTTGTACTCGCCCTGCTTCCAGCTGGGCATGTCCTCCTCCTCATCACCATGACCGGGACGGGTGTAGGAGAACCCGTCGGCGCCGATGGTGACCGCCATCTCCGAGTCGTCGGTGCGGGCGTGCAACGGCTGGGGGTTGCCGTCCAGATCCAGCACGGTGGAGGCCTCGGTGTACCAGGACGGGACCACCGGGTTGCCCCACCAGTCACGCCGCTGGTTGTCGTGCACGTCCCAGGTGACCACCGGGTTGTCCGGGTCGCCGGTGT
>CAYVEH010000395.1:0-1783 GCA_964450585.1 uncultured Ornithinimicrobium sp. | reverse complement strand
GCGGTGGACAAGACCGGCACCCTGACCGAGGGCCGCCCGCAGCTGACCGACGTCGTCGTCCTGGACCCGCTGCTCGACCGGCAGGCCGTGCTGCGGTGGGCCGCCGCCGCAGAAGCCGGCTCCGAGCACCCGTTGGCGCGGCCGATCCTCGAGGCCGCCCAGGCGGCGGGGGTGGGGCCGCAGGGGGTGCCGGCCTCAGTCACCCCGGTGCCCGGGCAGGGCATCACGGCCGAGGTGGCGGGTCACCAGGTCCTCGTCGGCAACGCTGCCCTCCTGCAGCAACACGGAGTCACCGACGCCCGGGCCTCCAGGGAGGCCCACCAACTGGCTGCCGCCGGGCGGACCCCGATGATCGTGGCCGTCGACACCACCGTGATCGGCGTCCTGGCCGTGGCCGACCGGGTCCGCACGGACGCCCGGCAGATGGTGCAGGGCCTGCGGGATGCTGGCGTCCGCGACATCGTCATGCTCACCGGCGACACCCGGCTGGTGGCCCAGGCCATCGCGGAGGCGACGGGCATCGAGGAGATCCACGCCTCCCTGTTGCCCGAGGACAAGCTGGAGGCGGTGCGCCGGCTGCAACATCAGGGGCACACCGTCGCGATGGTCGGCGACGGGGTCAATGACGCACCCGCCCTGGCCGCCGCCGACATCGGTGTGGCGATGGGGGCCGCAGGCTCGGCCGTCGCCGTGGAGACCGCCGACATCGCCCTGATGGGGGACAACCTGCTGCGGCTGCCCGAGGCGATCGGTCTGGCCCGGCGCACCACGCGGGTGATGCGGCAGAACATCACCATCGCCCTGCTCACCGTGGTCGCCCTGGTGGCCGGGGTCTTCGCCGGTGGGGTGACCATGTCGATCGGGATGCTGGTCCACGAGGCCTCGGTGCTGGTCGTGATCGGCAACGCGATGCGGCTGCTGGGTCAGCAACGCCACTCCGATCGCGGGGCCCAGGGGGAGCCGCGGCGCAGACCGGACGATCAGCCGCTGCGGTCCACGGGCAGGGCACAGGTGTAGACCGACACCCGTTTGGCCTGCGGGTTGCCCTGCCCCAGCCGGCGGTACCGCGCCAGCACCTCCAGGAGCTCCTCGCGCAGCGCGGTCATCTGCTCGGCGGTCACCAGCACCAGGTGGTCCTCCAGCCCGAGCACGGGTTCCCACGCGGCAGGCCACTGGTCACGGGCATCCAGCCACTGGGAGGCCCGCCCGGTGAAGTGTTCGAGGTAGTCGCGGGCCAGCCAGTCGGCAGCGGCCAGGTCGTCCGGGTCTGCCGGGGCACCATCCCGTATGCCGGCACTCACCTCGGGTGTGCCGGCGGCGGCCACCGCCCGCCAGACCCGACGGCGCCCGGTGCCCTCCCCGGAGTCCTCGATGAGGCCCACCTCGGCGAGCTGGCGCAGGTGATAGCTCGTGGCTCCGGTGTTCGTCTCCAGCGCGGCCGCCAACTCGGTGGCAGTCGCCGCCCCGTGCACCCGCAACTCGGCCAGCAGCCTGCTGCGCAGGGGGTGAGCTAGCACCCGCAGGGCGGCGCGGCGGGGGGCTGGGGTGGCTGTCGGCATACCACTAGTATGCACATTCTCTGTGCACACTGCGTGTGGATGGGTCAGTGGCTCGCCCCGATGATGGGCTCTGACCTGCAGGTTCATCGGATTTGAGCCGCTGCGCGAGGGTCCCGTAAACTAGAGGACTGTTGCCGATCCACGAGCACGTGGGTCCGGCTCAAGCCAATCCCACGAACACGAGGGTTACACGTGCGTACCTACACACCCAAGGCCAGCGAGAT
>CAYVEH010000394.1:0-1788 GCA_964450585.1 uncultured Ornithinimicrobium sp. | reverse complement strand
CGACCCGGTCGAGACACACGTGCCCAGACTGCCGGGCCCACGCCATACGCTGGTCCCATGAGCGATGGACCCCGCCACGACGGCCGACAGACCGACCAACTCCGTGACATCCGGATCACCCGTGGGTGGTTGGACCACGCCGAGGGCAGCGTGCTGATCGAGTTCGGTCGCACCCGAGTCCTGTGTGCCGCCTCCTTCACCGAGGGGGTGCCGCGCTGGCGCAAGGGCAGCGGGCTGGGCTGGGCAACCGCCGAGTACGCGATGCTCCCGCGCTCCACCCACACCCGCAGCGACCGTGAGTCGGTCAAGGGCCGGGTCGGTGGCCGCACCCACGAGATCTCCCGCCTCGTCGGGCGGAGCCTGCGCGCCGTCATCGACCTGGCGCAGCTTGGCGAGAACACCATCCACCTGGACTGCGACGTGCTCCAGGCCGACGGCGGCACGCGGACAGCCGCCATCACGGGCGCCTACGTGGCGCTGGTCGATGCGGTGGAGAAGGGCCGCTCGCTGGGTCTGATCAAGGCCGGTGCCGAGCCGATCACCGGGGAGGTGGCCGCGGTCAGCGTGGGCATCGTCAACGGAGAGCCGGTCCTCGACCTGGACTACGTCGAGGACGTCGACGCCGACACCGACATGAACGTGGTGATGACCGGCGACGGCCGCTTCGTCGAGGTCCAGGGCACCGCCGAGGGTGCCCCATTTGACCGGGAGTTGCTCGATGCGCTGATCGACCTGGCGGGGGAGGGCTGCGCCGAGCTGATCGCCCGACAGTCCGCAGCACTGGGCGGAGATGACATGGGCGGTGCGGATTCCCGTGAGGCCGGTGCCGACCTCGACCAGGGACCGCCCACGTGGTGACGGTCACCGACCGGCGGATCGTGCTGGCGACGCGCAACAGCCACAAGGTTGCCGAGTTGCGCGACATCCTGGCCGACGTGCTGACGCAGACCGGCCTGGACCTGGTCGCCGTCACCGACTTTGCTGACCTGGCGGACGTGGTGGAGTCCGGGGTCACGTTCGCTGCCAACGCCACGCTGAAGGCCGAGGCCGTCACCGCCGCCACCGGTCTGCCGGCGCTCGCTGACGACTCCGGCCTGGCCGTCGATGTGCTCGGCGGCAGCCCGGGCGTCTTCTCGGCCCGCTGGTCAGGCGTCTCTGGTGCGGACAAGGACCGCGCCAACAACGCGCTCCTGCTGTCGCAGCTGGCCGACGTGCCCGATGAGTACCGCTCGGCCGGGTTCGTCTGCGCCGCTGCGCTGTCCCGACCAGGGGCGCCCACCATCGTGCGCGAGGGGCGGGTGCGTGGCCAGTTGGGACGCGAGCCACGCGGCAGCAACGGCTTCGGCTACGACCCGCTGCTGGTGCTGCCCGACGGGCGCTCGTTCGCCGAGTACACCGCAGAGGAGAAGCACGAGATCAGCCACCGTGGCCGGGCCTTCCGCGCGCTCGCCGAGGACCTGGCGCAGCTGTTCGCCTAGCGTCATGGCTGCTGGTCAGGGTGCAGAGTCACCACTGCCGGAACCAGCGGCGTCCAACAAGGGAGCCATCTGGCTCCCCACCAGCTCGATGGATGGCAAGAGCTCTGCCAGGAACTGGTCAAGATCCATCGGACTCCCGTCCCAGGCGCGCAGCGTGGCGGTGAAGACGCCCTGGTGGGCCCAGGCGATGGCCAGCGCGATGGGATGGCTCTCCGGCACCCCCATCCGTGCCGCCACGAAACGGGTCATCAGGTCGCTCCACCGGTTCCACCGGTCGAAGGTCTCCCCACCCAGGTAACAGTCGCTGTTG
>CAYVEH010000393.1:0-1794 GCA_964450585.1 uncultured Ornithinimicrobium sp. | reverse complement strand
TGGAACGCTTCGGGCGGCGAGGCCGGGGTCTGTGGGTCTTCCCGCACTCCGGCGGCGCCGCACCCGCCATCCGGGACCTGCTGGGCCAGTTGCCCGGGCCGGTCCAGCAGTGGCAGAGCCGCTCGATCTCCCTACCGCAGGAGTATGCCGAGGAGCTGGCGGCGGTCTTCGACGTCGGCGACGGCGGTGACTGGGACTGGATGTGGACCACCACGGACCCGCCCGAGGTGCCGCGGGAGGATGAGCTGGTGATCCTGGACGATGAGGCCGACGCCGCGGAGATCACCACATTGTCCACGGTGCACAGCCCCACCGCGGAGGGTGACCCAGGCACCGGGCGGACCCACCTGTGGTTGGGTGTGCGCGACCGGGCCGGTGAGCTGATGGCCGCCGGGGCGATGCAGCGGCTGGACTCCGGCGCGCCCCACCTGGCCGGGATCGTGACCCACACCGCGCACCGGGGCCGCGGCCTGGGTCGGGCCATCACCGCCGGGCTGACCCGGGCCGGGATCGCTCAGGCAGGGGTGTGCACCCTGGGGATGTACTCCGCCAACCCGCCGGCGCGGGCGGTCTACACCAGCCTGGGGTACCGGACGGCGTATGCCTGGCACTCCCGGCGGCTGCTGACCGGCTAACCAGCGGCTGCCTGGACCCGCAGTGCCCGGCTCAGGTGGTCGGTCTGCTCGAGCACGATGCGGCGCAGCGCCCCCGGGGCCTGCGGGCGCTCCTCCAGCCACGCCTGGGCGGCCCGCACGCTCGGGTGTTCCTCCGGGGACTGGCCGGGGGCCAGGTCGCCGCGGGGAAACAGCCCGGTGACCAGAATGCTGGCCATCACCATGGAACGGTGCTGCCACCAGTCCTCGATCGCCGTGTAGTAGCGATCCGCATACGGCTGGATCTCCAGGGCACCGGAGGGTTCGATAAACCCGGCGACGAGCGCCCGCAGGTGGTCGTTGGTCAGCGTCTCATCGCCGGTCATCGCCTCCCAGGCGGCGGCCTTGGCGGCAGCGCCGGGTCGGGCCGCGGTGGCCCGCAGGTGGGCGGTGCGTCCGCTGAGGGTGTCGTCACGGGCCAACTCGGCGCTCAGGTCCGCCACCGACAGGGCGTCCTGCGCAGCCAGCGCCGCGGTCGCGGCCCAGCGCAGGTCCTGGTCGACCTGCAACCCGTCGGGGACCGCCGTGCCGTGCAGCAGCCCCTGCAGGTCGGTGATCCCGGTCGGGCAGCTGGCGGTGGCCCGAGCCAGCGCCCGGGCACAGACGATCTGCCGGTCCGACCCGGGGCTGGCCCGGGCCAGCGCGGTGCGCAGCACCTTGACCTGCTCGGCGCGCTGGTCGGGGCGCTGCCAGACCGGCAGGAAGGACTCGATCGCGGTGTGCACGGCCGTTAGGCCGGAGGACAGCAGAGCCGCGTCCTGCTCCAGCGGCAACTGGTTGAGGGCCCCCCGCAGGTAGTCCCCGACCGGCAGCAGCCCGTCCCGCAGGCTGTTCCACAGCGTCGACCACACCAGGGCCCGGCTGAGCGAGGACGACATCGAGCTGACGTGCCCCAGGGCGGTGGCGACCGAGACCGGATCCAGCCGGACCGTGGCGTAGGTCAGGTCGGTGTCGTTGACCACCACCAGGTCGGCCCGGTCCCCGACGGCCTGGTCCACCTCGGTCCGGGCCCCGGTGACGTCCAGTTCGTGGGCCGCGACCTGGCTCAGCTCCCCGTCCTGCAGCGCGTAGCACCCGACGACCAGGCGGTGCGGCCGGGGCGGGTGGGCGCCGGCATCCTGGTCGATGGTCAGCCGGGTCA
>CAYVEH010000392.1:0-1798 GCA_964450585.1 uncultured Ornithinimicrobium sp. | reverse complement strand
GGTGGTTGCCGGAGGCGGGGGAGAGCCGGGAGGTGGTGGCGATCCCGGAGATGTCGCCCCAGGAGGTGCACGACCAACTGGCCGAGCTGCAGGTCATCGACGTGCGTGAGCCGGGGGAGCATGCCCTGGGCACCATCCCGGGAGCCCGCACCATCCCGGTGGGGGAGGTGCTCAGTTGGGAGCATCCCAGGCACCTGGCGGACCGGCCGGTGGTGTTCTACTGCAAGACCGGGCCGCGTGCCGGGCGGGCCGCCCGGCACCTGGTCCACCTCGGGCACCCGAACGTGCGGGTGATGACCGGAGGCATCCTCGGATGGATCGACGCCATCGACCCGAGCCTGCCCCGGTACTGACGGTGGCCGACACCATGGGCGAGGAGCTGCCCCGACTCCCGGGCCAACCCGTAGCGAGCCCCAACGCCGGACTCGCGGGCCCACCCGCTGCATCACCGGTGGTGCCGTATGAGGTGATCGTGTTGGCCGGTGGCGGAGGAACCCGGCTGGGTGGGGTGGACAAGGCTGCCCTGCAGCTGGCCGGCCGGTCCCTGTTGGACCACGTCCTCAGCGGCACCGGCACCGCTGAGCAGGTGGTGGTGGTCGGCCGCACGCCAGTGCCGACCGGCACTCTGCGGACCATGGAGGAGCCACCAGGAGGTGGTCCGGTCGCCGGGATCGCCGCGGGACTGCAGGCGCTGGCCCAGGACCGGGCGACGTCCCGATCCGGGGCCGGGGCACCGGAGTGGACCCTGGTGCTGGCGGTGGACCAGCCGGAGGCAGGACGCGCCGTGCCGGGATTGCTGCGGGCCGCAGCGACCGCGGCGGCCGGTGCCGACCTGCTCTGCCCGGCTGACGACAGCGGGCACCCGCAGTGGCTGCTGGCGGCGTTCCGGACCCGGTCGTTGCAGCAGGCGCTCGTCCCGTTCGGCACCGGCCACGGTGTCTCGGTGCGCCGCCTGACGGCAGCGATGACCTGGCAGGACGCACCCACCGGGCACGTGGGCGATGTGGACACCTGGGCCGACCACGCGCGCTGGCAGGAGCGACTGCGGCCTGCGGCCCCGCCGTCGGCCGACCGGTCCGGGGAGCCGCGGCCCCCCGGCGAGGCTTCTCTGCCAGACTAGGAGTCAGGAGCACAGGAGGCACAGATGGCAACCGTTCGCTACTTCGCTGCCGCTGCCGAGGCGGCCGGGACCGAGCAGGAGCAGGTGAGCGCCGCCGACGTCGGCACGCTGGTCGCGGGACTGATCGAGCGGCACGGTGACGGGCTGGCTGAGGTGCTGCGTCGCAGCACGTTGTTGCACGAGGGTCGCTATGTCTCCACCGACGGTCAGGCCCTCCGGCCGGATGCGGTCGTGGATGTGCTGCCGCCGTTCGCCGGTGGGTAGGCGCGGGCGGTAGACGCGGCGATTAGCCGGCCTCGGCCTCCTCGTCGGCGCGCAGGCTGCGCTCTAGGTGCTCGATCGCCAGCTGGATGGTCTGCATGGGGGCGTCGTGGTCGGCGTGACAGAAGAAACTCACCCGAGCGGGGCCGATGTCCCAGTGGGAGACCTCGCTGGGCGGTCGTCTGCGGTCGTAGGCCTTGTCCGGCTGACCGTGCTCGGCCGACAACTCGTCCACGGCCTGGCGGTAGACCCGCTGCACATCGGCAGCCGGCCCGATACCCAGTGCGTGGAAGCCGACGAGCGCGTCCTGCAACTCGTGCACGATGAGGTAGTCGGCCGCCAGGTCACGTTCCCCGACGAGGCGGAACGCCTGCCCGGTGTGGCCCGGCGCCACCTCGCCGCGGGTGAGGTTCAACC
>CAYVEH010000391.1:0-1803 GCA_964450585.1 uncultured Ornithinimicrobium sp. | reverse complement strand
TGCTCATCCTGCTCCCGCACCCGTGCGGCTCGGGTCTGCCACTCCTCGGCCTCCAGGCCGAGCGTTCCGGACCACTCGTGCAGTGTCTCCCAGAACCCGGACTTGGCATTCACCGCGCCGCGCAGCAGTTCCACCTCTAGCAGAGGTGACATCGGCGAACGACCTAGGAGCCGGTTGTTGAGCTTGAGCCGCCCGAGTCGTTCCCCGATCTCAGCCGGAACCTGACGGTAGCGTTTCACCGTCAGGCCGAGTTCGGTGATCACGCGGGTGAGGCGCTCGTGCTCCTCCTCCAGGTCGTCGGCCAGTTCGCGTAGCGCGTCGTGGATCGGCAGATCGGCAGATCGGCATACTCCTGCACCATGTGCCGGATCCGGGCCCGACCCGCAGTGGCACCGGTGAGGTGATCGTTCAGGTAGAGCTCAAGCAGATCGCGGTCCAGCGCCGGAGGCGGATGAGAGTCCATGCCCCATGGTGTGTCCGTCAGCGGCCGTGCGCACCCTGGGCAGGCACCCCCGTCGACCCCAGGCATCCCGTCGACTCAGGGACGCAGCACGACCTTGATGCAGCCGTCCGCCTTCTTCTGGAACATCTCGTAGGCCCCGGGTGCCTCCTCCAGCGGAAGACGGTGGGTGGCCAGCGACTCCAGCCCAAGGACATCCTCGGGCTCGCTGACGATCCGGTGCAGTTCCGGTGTCCAGCGCCGGACGTGGCACTGACCCATCCGCAACTGCACACCCTTGTCGAACAGTTGCATCATCGGCATTGGGTCGGCCATGCCGCCGTAGACGCCGGACAGTGAGACGGTGCCTCCGCGCCGGACCGCGTCGATGCTCGTGCGCAGGGCCTCGAGCCGATCCACGCCCACGTGCTCCATCGCGGCACGGGCGAGCGGCTTCGGCGCCCTGACCGTGGCGGCGGCTGCCGCCTGAGCGACCGGGCTGCCGTGCGCCTCCATCCCGACGGCGTCCAGGACGCTGTCCGGTCCGCGGCCGCCGGTGAACTCCCGCAGCGCCTCGGCCACGTCGGACACCTGGCGACGGTCCACGACCTCAGCCCCGCGCCTGCGGGCCGCCGCGAGGCGCTCGTCCACCAGGTCGACTCCTATCACCTGCTCGACACCCAGGTAATGGGCCACCTGCACCGCCATCAACCCCACCGGACCCAGGCCGAGAACGGCCAGGGACCCTCCGTCGGGAACCTCGGCATACTGCACCCCCTGCCAGGCCGTCGGCAGGATGTCGGAGAGGTAGAGGTAGCGCTCATCGGGAAGGTCGGGCTCCAGCCAGACCGGCCCGAAGTCGGCGTGCGGCACGCGGACGGCCTCTGCCTGGCCTCCCGGCACCGAGCCATAGAGGGAGGTGTAACCGAACAGGGCCGCGCCCTTGCCGTGGGACCGCACCTGGGTCGTCTCGCACTGGGCATACAGGCCCCGCGAGCACATCCAACAGGTGCCGCAGGAGATGTTGAAGGGCACCACAACCCGGTCACCGACCTGCAGACGACCCACCTGCGAGCCGACTTCCTCGACGACCCCCATGAACTCGTGCCCGAGGATGTCGCCGGGCTCCAGGTAGGGGGCCAGCACACCACAGAGATGCAGGTCGGAGCCGCAGATCGCCGTCGAGGTGACCCGCACGATCGCGTCGGTCGGCTCCTGGATGACCGGGTCGGGGACGTCCTCCACCGACACCGCGCCACGTCCCTGCCAAGTCAGTGCTCTCATCCTTCGACGCTACGGGCGATGGCGGACCGGCGCCCGTCCGGAAGTCACCTGGTCGGGCTGCGACTTCAGGGCGCGCCGGT
>CAYVEH010000390.1:0-1809 GCA_964450585.1 uncultured Ornithinimicrobium sp. | reverse complement strand
CCGGGCGGGGCGACCGGCTCCCCGGCCAGGGCCGGGTCATCGTCCCCGGGAGCCTGTTCGGCCAGCCGGGCAGCGATCTCCGGGATCTGCAGGGCAGTGCTCACCTGACCCAGGAAGGCCGCACCATCCCGTTGCGCCATCGCCGCCCCCACAGCCACCCGCTGCTCCTCGGTCAGGTCGGGGTGCTGCTCCATCTCGTCCTGGCCGCCTCGTGGATGCGCCAGCATCTCCAGCAACGTCCGGCTGTCCCGGTGGACGGTCGCCAGATCACCCAATGGCTCCAGCCACGGCCCCCACCAGGCCATCAACCGCAGATCGTCCGCACCGTTGCCCGCGACATACTCGACGGTGCGCTCCGGGCCCTTGCGGCTGAGCGTCACCCGGGGGAAGCGCTCCATGGCTGCGCGGAACCCGGTCAGCACCCGCTGCGGGGCATACCCGGAGGCCAGCACCGTCCACCCGTCTGCCTCGTGCCAGGTCAGCGGCTCCTTGACCGCCATGGCCGCACTCATCGCCACATACCGGTCGGTGCCGGGCCAGGCATAGACCATGCGGCGGTCCTCGGTCACCTGGCTCATCCCGGGCGGAGACTCCTTGACCGGGACGCCAGCCGGCCCGACCAGGACCTGCCCGTCGACCGAGATCGTGGTCCGCATGCTGTAGGCCAGTTCACCGACGACCTCGGTGAGGTGCGCGCCAGCCACCGGGGGCCCGGCTGGGTCGGGCAGGGTCGCCACCGCCCCCTCAGTGTCCACGGCGATGCGGGCCAGGATCAGGTCCTCTGCGGCGGTCGGACCCTCCTCCTGCACAGCGGCGGCCAACTGCCGCTCAGTCAGTGCGTCACGGACATGCTCCACCCGGGTGAACATCCACCCGGCCTCAGAGCGGTCCCGGGCCACTGCCAGGGTGACCGGCCCCCACGTCTGCTCGCTGTCCGCGCCGTCCATGCCTCCCTATCCTGCCGCACGATGCACCCGCGCGACCGGGGATGACTCGCCGAGCTCATCGGCATACCGATGGCAGATGGACAGGTCAGTCCGACAGCCCCTCGAGCAGGCGCCGCGCCGCCAGGTAGGCCGGCCGCTCCACGACCCGCCCCTCGACGATGACCTGCCCCTGACCGGCGGCTACCGCCTTCTCGAACTCGGCGACCAGACGCTTCGCCTGCGCGATCTCGGCCGCGCTCGGCCCCAACCGGCTGTTCACCACGGCAGCGTCCGCCGCCCGCACGATCGACTTCGCGCGAAAGCCCAGCTCCACCGCGGTCTGCAGGTCCTGCTCCCGGGCGTGTGGGTCCTCCAAGGTGAACGGACAGTCCACGGCCAGGATGTTGTGGGCTGCCGCCTCGAACCGGAAGCGGCTGCGGGCGTGCCTCAACTCACCGGAGTGCGGTGTCCGCGAGACCCCCAAGCTCGTCGCGAGATCCTCACTGGCCAGGATCGCCGCGTGCACCCGATCGCTGGCGCCCACGATCTGCGCCAACCGCAGCAGCGCGCCGGGGCTCTCCAGGGTGGGGCAGATCTCCACCTCGCCACGGGGTCGACCCGCTCGCCCCTCCTCATAACTGATCAGCCGATCCAGCTCGCGGACCTGCGCAGCCGTCTCGGCCTTGGCCAGCACGATGACCGCGGCTCCTCCGGCCACCGCGGCCTCGGTGTCCACCGCACCGTCCTCCTCCGGTGGCCGCACCCGAACGGCGGGAACCACCCCCTGGCCGCGCCAGTGCGCACAGACCTCGGCGCTGAGACCCCGCGCCTGCGTCTTGAGGTGCGGCGGGGTGAAGTCCTCCAGGTCCTGGATCGCCACGTC
>CAYVEH010000389.1:0-1813 GCA_964450585.1 uncultured Ornithinimicrobium sp. | reverse complement strand
CAGCAGATGGCCTACTACGACTTCCTCACCTGGGTGCAGGAGTCGCTGACCCAGGTGATGCTCGACTGAGCCGGGACGGCCGCGCGGTCCGGAGGCCGGCGCCGTGGCGATAGGCTCAGGGCCACCATGACTGAGCAGGCATCCACCCCCAGCACCACGACCCAGACCGATCCCACCGGAGCGCACAGCGGGGACCCCGCCGAGGGCTTGCCCGGCACTGTTCGGTTGCGCGTCGCGCCGAGCCCCACCGGCGACCCGCACGTCGGCACGGCCTACATGTCGATGTTCGACCTGGCCTTCGCCCGTCAGCAAGGAGGTCGTTTCCTGCTGCGGATCGAGGACACCGACCGGGCCAGGTTCCAGGAGGACAGCGAGCAGCAGATCTTCGACACCCTCGCCTGGCTCGGGTTGGACTGGGACGAGGGCCCGGACCTGGGGGGACCCTGCGAGCCCTACCGGCAGTCCGAGCGGTTGGCGACCTACCGGCCGTATGCCGACAAGTTGGTCGCCGAGGGACGGGCCTACCTGTGCTGGTGCACCTCAGAGCGGCTGGCACAGATGCGCGAGTTGCAGCAGAAGACCAAGCAGCCCACCGGCTATGACCGGCTCTGCCACGGCAAGACCCGGGAGGAGCGGGCGCAACTCCCCGGCTTCAGCGAGACGCCCGTGGTCCGGATGCTGATCC
This sequence comes from uncultured Ornithinimicrobium sp., assembly GCA_964450585.1. Lineage (GTDB taxonomy): Bacteria > Actinomycetota > Actinomycetes > Actinomycetales > Dermatophilaceae > Ornithinicoccus. Next base: position 1,128 of record CAYVEH010000389.1, on the reverse strand, counting down.
CGGACGACCCGCCGCTGGTCTTCACCGACCTGGTCCGTGGTGAGGTCTCCGCCCCGCGACCGGACGATCAGGTCATCGTCAAGGCTGACGGTTTCCCGACCTATCACCTCGCCGTGGTCGTTGACGACCACGAGATGGGCATCACCCATGTGGTGCGTGGCGAGGAGTGGATCTCCAGCACGCCCAAGCACATCCTGCTCTACCAGTGGTTGGGGCTTCCGGTGCCGCAGTTCGCGCACATGCCGCTGCTGCGCGATGAGAAGAAGGCCAAGATCTCCAAGCGCAAGAGCCCCTGGGCGCGGCTCACCTGGTTCCGCGAGCAGGGCTATCTGCCCGAGGCGCTGCTCAACTTCCTGGCGCTGCTGGGCTACCCGCCGATCATCGAGGAGGACGGCAGCGAGCGCGAGGTCTTCACCTTCGAGGAGTTCAGCGCCGGCTTCGACTGGGGCAAGGTGAACACGGTCGGCCCGGTCTTCAACCTGGAGAAGCTGAACTGGCTCAACGGCCACTACCTGCGCCAGCTCGAGCCCGGGGAGGTCGCCACCCGGCTGCTGCCCTACCTGCAGACGGCCGGTGTGCTGCCCGAGCAGCCCAGCCTGCCCGAGCTGGGTCGGTTGAAGTCGTTGGCCGGTCTGGTGCAGACCCGGATCGTCACCCTCACCGACGCGATCCCGCTGATCGCGCCGTTCTATGCCACCGACGCCGATCTGCCGATCGCTGAGGACGCCCGCAAACAGCTCAAGGCCGACGCCGGAACGGTGCTCGAGACGGCCCTGGCCGCGCTGGAGTCGATCGACGGCAGCATCCCCGGGACGTTGGGCCAGGAGCCGCAGTGGCGCACCGAGCGGATCGAGCAGGAGCTGCGCGGGGCACTGGTGGAGGGTCTGGGGCTCAAGCCCCGGGTGGCCTTCGGGCCGCTGCGCACCGCCGTGTCCGGGCAGCGCGTCTCCCCGCCGTTGTTCGAGTCGATGGAGGTCCTGGGCAAGGCGTCCACGATGGCCCGGTTGAGCCGGCTGCGCGACGAACTGATGACGGCCAACGAGTGAGTCGGAGGCGATTTGGGAACTGCCTCAACAGCCGGGTAAGGTTGGCGATCGGTCCGCGGGGTTCCGCAGAAATGCAGAACTG
>CAYVEH010000388.1:0-1825 GCA_964450585.1 uncultured Ornithinimicrobium sp. | reverse complement strand
ACGGCCTACATCCCGGGTGTCGGTCACAACCTGCAGGAGCACTCCATCGTGCTCGTCCGCGGCGGCCGGGTGAAGGACCTGCCCGGTGTTCGCTACAAGATCGTCCGCGGTTCGCTGGACACCCAGGGTGTCAAGGGCCGCAACCAGGCACGCTCCCGGTACGGCGCGAAGAAGGAGAAGAAGTAATGCCGCGTAAGGGCCCCGCTCCCAAGCGTCCGCTGATCTCCGACCCCGTCTACGGCTCGACCCTGGTCACCCAGCTGGTCAACAAGGTTCTCGTGGACGGCAAGAAGGCCGTGGCCGAGACCATCGTGTACGGCGCCATGGAAGGCGTCCGTGCCAAGACCGGCACCGACCCCGTGGGCATCCTCAAGCGCGCCCTGGACAACGTGCGTCCCGCCCTGGAGGTCAAGAGCCGCCGCGTCGGTGGCGCCACCTACCAGGTGCCGATCGAGGTCAAGCCGGGTCGCTCCACCACCCTGGCCCTGCGCTGGCTGGTCGGCTACGCCCGGCAGCGTCGGGAGAAGACGATGACCGAGCGCCTGATGAACGAGATCCTGGACGCCAGCAACGGCCTGGGTGCCGCGGTGAAGCGTCGCGAGGACGTGCACAAGATGGCCGAGGCCAACAAGGCCTTCGCCCACTACCGCTGGTGACGCTGGTCCCACGGACCGCGACCACACGACATACGCAACGAGCTAGAGAAGAGAGACTGTGGCACTCGACGTTCTGACGGACCTGAAGATGGTCCGCAACATCGGCATCATGGCGCACATCGATGCCGGCAAGACGACGACCACCGAGCGGATCCTGTTCTACACCGGTGTCAAGCACAAGATGGGCGAGACCCACGACGGTGCCTCGACCACCGACTGGATGGACCAGGAGAAGGAGCGGGGGATCACTATCACCTCCGCTGCCGTGACCAGCTTCTGGAAGGGCCACCAGATCAACCTGATCGACACGCCCGGTCACGTGGACTTCACCGTCGAGGTGGAGCGCAACCTGCGTGTCCTGGACGGCGCGGTGGCGGTCTTCGACGGCAAGGAGGGTGTCGAGCCGCAGTCCGAGACGGTCTGGCGCCAGGCGGACCACTACGGCGTCCCGCGGATGTGCTTCATCAACAAGATGGACAAGATGGGCGCGGACTTCTTCTACTCCGTGCAGACCATCGTGGACCGTCTCGGTGCCACCCCGCTGGTCATGCAGCTGCCGATCGGCGCCGAGGCTGACTTCGAGGGCGTCGTCGACCTGGTCCGGATGAAGGCGCTGACCTGGCGCGGGGAGACCGCCCTGGGCGAGGACTACGACGTCGAGGACATTCCGGAGAACCTGCAGGCCAAGGCCGAGGAGTACCGCAACCTGCTGGTCGAGAAGGTCGCCGAGTCCGACGAGGAGCTGCTGGAGAAGTACCTCGGCGGCGAGGAGCTGACCGAGGACGAGATCAAGGCCGGCGTGCGCAAGCTCACGCTGGACGGCGAGGTCAACCCGGTCTTCTGCGGCACCGCCTTCAAGAACAAGGGCGTGCAGCCGCTGCTGGACGCGGTGGTGGACTACCTGCCCAGCCCGATGGACCTGCCGCCCACCGAGGGGCACAAGCCGGGCGACGAGGACACCGTCATCACCCGCTCGGCGGACACCAGCGAGCCGTTCTCGGCCCTGGCGTTCAAGATCGCTACCCACCCGTTCTTCGGGACGCTGACCTACATCCGGGTCTACTCCGGTGAGGTCAGCGGTGGGCAGCCGGTGATGAACGCGACCAAGGGCAAGAAGGAGCGGCTGGGCAAGCTGTTCCAGATGCACGCCAACAAGGAGAACCCGGTCG
>CAYVEH010000387.1:0-1835 GCA_964450585.1 uncultured Ornithinimicrobium sp. | reverse complement strand
CTAGCCGTGGGCCGTCAAGAACTCGTCTAGGAGCCGCGAGTCACAGGAACGCGTTTCAGAGTGCAGCACAAGGGTGAGCATCGTCGACCCAGCGCATCGCTTGGTCGTGCCTAAAGGAGTCAAGCGCTTCCTGCGGATGCACTCCAAGGGATCCCGACGTCTGAGTCTGCACTGCACGTGCTGGCTTGGCGCCGGTCGCCGGTCGCCGGTGACAGAAGATCATGGAGCGGGGGCTTTCGCAAATCTCATTTGGTCGCTAGGGTGCCCAGACACAGGATGGACAGGAGAGAGTGTTGAGTGGCGTCGAAAGTTGGCATGAGGCGAGGCTTATTCCGACTTCCGGAATATCTGGGGCTGAGGAGCAAGAGCGAAGAGCTACCTCGGCTTTACTTGCGGTGATGTCAATTGTTAAGGAGTTTGGTAGGGGTCTCGTTCGACCGCTCGGGGCGCCAGCGGGACGCCTAGAGACATATATCGAGGTGCCGTTTGTCCTTAACGGAAAGAAGTGTTACCCAGATGGTCTGATTAGAGTCAAGCGGGGATCCAAGACCTGGACTGCCCTCCTGGAGGTAAAGACAGGGCGGCATCAACTCCAGGCGGAGCAACTAGAAACATATCTTGATGTTGCCAAAGAAAATGGATTCGATGCGCTCATCACGATCAGCAACGAGATTCCATCAGCGATTGGGCAACATCCTACGAAAGTGGACAAGCGCAAGACTCGTAAGGTGGAGCTGGTTCACTGGTCGTGGTCTCTCGTGCTTTCGAGCGCGGTCCTTCAGAAGGAACATCGTGGCGTATCTGATCCTGAGCAGGCGTGGATCCTTGGTGAGTTGATTCGGTACTTGGAGCATCCTCGTTCGGGCGCCTTAGAACTTGAGGATATGGGGAGCCACTGGGTCCAAGTCAGGCAGGCTGTTACCGCTGGGACGCTTCGTCCCAGTGATGCCGGCGCGACCGAGGTCGCAACGAGATTTGATGCTCTGCTGCGCTACGTAGGTCTGCGACTCGGCCGCCAGCTGGGAACCGAGGTCACGCAAGTGCGAACCAGGAAAGAGGCGGCAGATCCTGCCCTGCGCACACAGTCCCTCGTCGACAGTCTCGTGGCCGATGGTGAGTTGTCGGGCTCGATACGGATCCCTGACACGGTCGGTCAAATTCACATAACAGCCAACCTGAAAGCTTCGCAGGTAACGTGTCACATAGATCTGCTAGCGCCCAAGTCCGGACGTTCAACCACGCGCGTCAAGTGGCTCCTGCGGCAACTGAAGGGCGCGCCCGAAGGGGCGCGCATCGAAACCTACGCCGTGAACGCCCGCGGAGTGGGGGCGGCAGAACTGCTGGGTGCCGCACGAACTAATCCCAACTTGTTGGTGCCCGACCCCAAGAAGGAGTTGCGCAGCTTTCGGGTGACGCTGCTGGCGCCCATGGGAACAAAGAAGGGGCGGGGTCGTGGCGCCTTCATCGACTCAATCGTAGATCTGCTTGATGTGTTTTATTCGGACGTGGTGCAACACCTGAAAGCTTGGTCTGCCCCGCCTCCCAAGATGCGCGAGGCGGACCCAAATGTTCCAAGTCCCGAATATTTGGCTTCAGCGGCGAAGTCATCTCAGGACGGTGTCCCTAGTGTTCACTCGGAGTAACCCTAAGTCAGTCGCGTTTGCGAGATGAAGCAGGGGCGGAAACTGTCCACAATGGGTGGTCTGTGTTGCGCCGAGCGTCGTCCCCCGCCAGGAACCCAAGTTCTTCGGACAACTGTGCAGCCTGCTGAGCGACCACAGCCCCGATGCGTTCCAAGTCGTCGTCCGGCAGGCGGAAGGATGGTCCGATGATGG
>CAYVEH010000386.1:0-1841 GCA_964450585.1 uncultured Ornithinimicrobium sp. | reverse complement strand
CTGAAGAAGAACGACACCCCACCGACCGAGGTGCGAACCACCGCTGAGGTCACCTTCGTCGCCGGCACCGGCATCACCGGCATCGCCCTGAGGATGAACGCCACGGTGGAGGGCATCGACGAGGAGACCTTCCAGAAGATCGCCAACGGCGCCAAGGAGGGCTGCCCGGTCAGCCAGGCGCTCAAGGCCGTCGACATCACCCTGGAGGCCACGCTCGCCTGAGCCGCAGACACCACGCCACAGGGGCCGCCCGGATCCGTCCGGGCGGCCCCTGTGGCGTCGGTGGCTGCTACCGCGATCTGTGGCTGGCCGCTTCCCCGCCAGATCCGTGCTGACCTGGTGAAAGAGCCCGGCCAGGCTTGACCTGAGTCAAGGCGGCCCCGGTGGGCTCCGACCTAACTTTGGTGGTGTCAGACAGTCCACACGGGAGCCCGCCTCAGGGCAGCGCTCCCCGGAGAGGAACCACCATGAGCACGACCACCACCACGCACACCATCCTGCGGGCCGAGGGCTTCTCCTGCCCGTCCTGTGTCGCCAAGATCGAGAAGCGGGTCGGAGCGCTGCCCGGGGTGGTCGCGGTCACGGTCCACTTCGCCTCCGCCCGGATCGAGGTCGACCACGACCCGAGCGTCACCTCCGTCAGCGATCTGGTCGCGGCCGTCGCCAGGGCGGGCTACCGAGCCCGGCCGGCCACCTTCTGATCCACCGGCCGCCGTGGCCGAGCGGCCACGGCGGCCCCGGATGGCCCCGGGTTACCGGGCCGCCCACCCCGCAGCGTGAAAGGAACGCCGTGAACTCCGCTCGCCAGATCCTCACCGGTCGGTGGCTCGTCCCCGGGTCGTCCGGCCTGTTGATCCTGCTCTCCCTCGGGCTCGGTCAGCTGAGGCACGGAGCGCTCGATATCACCCTCGGGCCGCGCTGGTGGATCGCCGCCGGCACGCCCGCCGGCACCGTCAGTGGTTTCACCCTGGCCGACCTGCTGATGCTCGCCGCGGCGGTTGTCGCCGGCGCCACCATCGTCCGCCAGGCGGTCAACGCCCTACTGGCCCGGCAGATCGGCATCGATCTGCTGGTGACGGTGGCGGCGGTCGGTGCCGTGCTCATCGGCAACTTCTGGGAGGCGGCCGCGGTCACCTTCCTGTTCACCATCGGCCACGCCCTCGAGGCAGCGACGCTGAACCGGACCCGCTCGGCCCTGGCCGAGCTGGTCGCCGTCGCCCCGGAGGTGGCGGTCGTGCTGCGCGACGGAGAGCAGGTGGAGGTCGCCGCCGCTGCGGTGGAACGCGGCGAGATCGTCCTGGTGAAGAATGGCGCCAAGGTGCCGGTCGACGGGCAGGTCGTCGCCGGCACCGGTGCCATCGACGAGGCCTCCATCACCGGTGAGTCGATCCCGGTCGAGAAGGTGCCGCGCGACCAGGTATATGCCGGCACCGTGTCCCGCGGTGGCTTCCTGCAGGTCCGCGCGCAAGGCATCGGGGCCGACACCACGTTGGCACGGATCATCCACCGCGTCGAAGAGGCGCAGGACGCCAAGGCGCGGACCCAGGCCTTCATCGACCGGTTCTCCACCGGCTACACCCCTGCGGTGATGCTGCTGGCCGCGGTCACCGCAGTGGTTACCGGTGACGTGGTGTTAGCTCTGACCCTGCTGGTCATCGGGTGCCCCGGCGCCCTGGTGATCTCGATCCCGGTGGCGATCGTGGCCGGCATCGGCCGCGCGGCCCGCAACGGCATCCTCATCAAGGGCGGTGAGTTCCTGGAGACCGCCGCCCGCGTCTCTGCCGTGGCGGTGGACAAGACCGGCACCCTGACCGAGGGCCGCCCGCAGCTGACCGACGTCG
>CAYVEH010000385.1:0-1847 GCA_964450585.1 uncultured Ornithinimicrobium sp. | reverse complement strand
TGATGCCGGGCAGGTCCCCGATGCCGTCCCCGTTGGCATCGGCCCAGGAGCGCGGATAGATCTGGTAGATCACGGCATGACGCCACCACGGGCTCGTCGCGGAGGACTCGGAGGACGACGACTGGCGCACAGGAGTGGTCACGAGCCCCATTGTCCTAACCGGTGATCACGGCGCGAAATCCGCGGCCCGGGTGCCGCGGCATACCGGTCAGTGGGTGACCCGCCGGGGGAACAGGTAGGCCGTCAGCGCCACAGCGGTGGTGATGATGGCCCCGCACCAGCCGACCGCCAACCAGCTCTCGGTGGTCGCCACACTCCCGGCGAACAGGGCCCGGGTCGCCTCGATGACCGGAGTGATCGGCTGGTGGCCCGCGAAGTCCTGCAGCCACCCCGGCATGGTGGCCACCGGCACGAAGGCGCTGGAGACGTAGGGCAGGAACAACAGCAGGAAGCCGTACCCGGAGGCCGCCTCGGGAGAGCCGGTGACCAGCCCCAGCATGGCGAACACCGCGGTGATCGCGAGGATGTACAGACTCAGCAGCCCGAGGGCGGCGCACCAGTGCAACGGGCCGGCCTGTGGCCGGAAGCCGATCGCCACCGCCACCAGCACCACGACCCCGGTGGCGCACAGGTTGCGCAGCAGGCTGGCCACGACGTGGCCGACCAGCACGGTTGCGCTGGGGGTGGGCAGGGTCCGCAGCCGGTTCACGGTGCCGGTGGTCATGTCCTGGGCGACACCGACAGCCGTGGTCGCGGCCCCGAACCCCGCGCAGGTCAGCACGATCCCGGGCACGACGTAACTCAGGTAGTCGCCATCCGGATCGATCGCCCCACCGAAGACGTAGGTGAACATCAGCATCAGCAGCACCGGCAGAAGCACGGCCATCAGCATCGACTCGACATCCCGCGTGCTGTGCCGGATCGCGCGGGTCGCAAAGACGCGACAGGCGGTCTGTATGCCGGAACCCGGGCTGGGTGCCGGCCCGCCACGAGTCGTCGGTTGGGTGCCCTCATCGATGGCCCGGTGGAGCGCGGTCATCGGCTACCCTCCAGGGCCACCTCGCGGGCGTCGGAGGACGTGCCGCCGGCAGGCTGACCCGTCAGGTGCAGGAAGACCTCGTCCAGGCTCGGACGGTGCAGTTCCACGCGGCCGGTCGGTTCGATCTCGGCGAACGCGGCGCTGATCCGGGCCAGGTCGGCAGCGGTGCCGTCCGTGGCGGTCTGGCGCACGACCGTGCCGGCGGTGTCCACCACCCGCACGACCTCGCCACCCACCAGCTTCTTGAGGTCGGTCGCCGTGCCCTGGGCCACGATCCGGCCCGAGTGCAGCACCGCGATCTGGTCGGCCAGGTGGTCTGCCTCCTCGAGGTACTGGGTGGTCAGCAGCACGCTGGTGCCCTCCCCGGCCAGGGTGTGGATCTGCTCCCACAGCGCCAACCGGCTGTGGGTGTCCAGGCCGGTCGTCGGTTCGTCGAGGAAGAGCAGCTGCGGGGGCCAGATCAGGCTGACGGCGAGGTCGAGCCGGCGGCGCATGCCTCCGGAGTAATGGTTGACCTGACGGTGCGCGGCCCGGGTCAGGTCGAACCGCTCCAGGAGATCGTCGCTGCGCCGGCGAGCCGCCCGAGGGTCCAGGCCGAGCAACCGTGCCATCATCACCAGGTTCTCGCGGCCGGTGAGCACCGTATCGACGGCGGCGAACTGGCCGGTGGCGCTGATCAGGTGACGCAACCGGCGGGCCTCGTGCGTGGGGTCCAGACCGAGCACCCGAACGGTTCCGGCATCGTGGGGGATCAGCGTGGTCAGGATGTTCACCAGGGTGGTCTTGCCGGCTCCGTTCGGCCCGAGGA
>CAYVEH010000384.1:0-1863 GCA_964450585.1 uncultured Ornithinimicrobium sp. | reverse complement strand
CCGGGTCGGCGACGTCGGCGAAGATCGGGTGCTCGACCAGGTCGGTCAACCCGACAGCGCCGCCGCGGTAGCCCTGCCCGCCGACGGTCACCTCCTCGCCGTAACGCTCCAGCAGGCGCAGGCCGCCGTGGCTGACGCCGTAGGTGCCGTTGAACACCAGGTCAACCTGTGCCTCGTCCGCAGCGACGACCAGCGTGTCGAACTCTTCCTGGGTGGGGTCACCTCCGTTGACGACCACGACGCCGTAGTCGTCAACGCCGGTGGCCGCCTCAACCCAGCCGATCTCCTCAGCGGCCAGCCCCTGAGCAATCAGGAACTCGGTCAGGTCGCTGTCCACGTCGCCCAGCACACCGATCTGGATCGGCGCGATCTCGACGGTCAGCTCGGCGGGGTCTGAGCCCACCGTGACCTCGGCGGTGGCCGCCACATGGTGCGGCCCGGTGACCGTGACGGTGTAGTCGCCGACCAGCACCGGCTCGAGCACCACGGTGCCGGTCTCGTCGGTCACTGCCTCGGCAGGGCTGGGCCCGTCGAGGTTCACCTGGGCAGCAGCAACCGGTGCGTCGGTCTCCTCGTCGGTGACCGTCACCGTCAGGCTGGACTCAGCCAACGGGGTCAGCTCGATGTCGTGCAGCAGACTCTCCTGGGGGTCCACGGTGACGGTGTGCTGGTAGGTCGAGAACCCTGGCGCGGTGACCTCCAGGGTGACCTCACCGGCGGCCACTCCCACCTGGTAGTGCCCCTCGGCGTCGGTCTGCGTCCGGGTGCTGCTGCCCACCACCCGCACCTGAGCGTCGGCGACCGGACCGCCGTTGCCGGTGACCGTGCCGTGCACATCGCTCTGCCGGGCCACCAGCGCCCAGGCCACCCCGTTGAGGGTGATGCGCTCGGCGTCGAAGGTCCAGGCGTTGTCCGGTGCCCCGTAGGAACTGGCAGCCAGGCTACCCAGTAGCAGGTGCACCGAGCCGGGCGAGGCGAACCGGTAGGCCACCCCCTGGTCGTACACCGTCCCGGTGCCGGGGTGCACGGTGTCGGCCAGGATCGTGCCGGAGTACCCCGCGAAGGACTCATACTGCTGGTTGGTCCCCGGGTCGCTGAGGATCGTGATGACCTCTCCCGGCTGGTATCCCTCGAACACCGGGTGTTCGGCCGTCACCTGATAGCCCATCGCATCCGGCTCGAAGCTGCGGTGCACCGACTCCGGGTCCCCGGTGTAGTCCGACAGTTCCTCGATGGACCCCGAGTTGAACTGTGAGGGCAGGATCACCGGGATGTCGTAGGTCGCCGCCTGCTCCAGGAAACCGGTGAACTCCTCGGCCGTGGGGGCGATGCTGGCCCCGTTGAGGAAGACCAGGTCGTAGGTGCCGGTGCTGACGTCCACCTGAGCCAGGTCGCGGTAGGCGAACTCCTCCACGGTGTACCCGTTCTCCTGCAGGAAGGTCGCCATCGCGCCGTGAGAGTTGTCACCGACGACGGCCAGGTGCGCGCTGGCGCCCAGCCGGGCTTCCGCGGTGGCGGTGGCCGCGTCGGCGACAGTGACGTCGACGAAGTCGGTGACCATGCCCTCGGCACGGGCCTCGACGACCCAGTCCCCGGCGGGCACGTGCGCGAAGTCGAAGCTGCCGTCGGCGTCGGTGGTGTCGGCATACTCCGTGCCGGCCACCGCGACCTGGGCTCCGGCGACCGGGGTGCCCTCCGGGGAGAGCACGATGCCGGTGATCGGGCCACCGGCCACGACGGGCAGGGTGATCTGGGAGGTGACCGACTCACCCTCGGTCACCGTGACGGTGGTGCTGGCGGTCTCATAGCCGAAGGTCTGGGCCGTCAGGGTCCAGGTGCCGGGCTCCAACGGGATGACGTAGC
>CAYVEH010000383.1:0-1864 GCA_964450585.1 uncultured Ornithinimicrobium sp. | reverse complement strand
CCGCCATCACCGAGGCCGTGGCGAGCGGCCACCTGCCCCGCCAGCGGCTCACCGATGCCGCCGAGCGGGTCGCTGCGCTGCGGCAGCGCTGGGCGCCGGTGACCGAGCCGCCGGACGCGGCTGCCGTGGTGACCGCGGCCCGAGAGTCCTCAGCCCGGGCGGCCCGGCAGGTGCTGGCCGAGGTGCCCCGGTTGCCCGACCACCAGGTGTTGCACATCGACACCGAGAGCAATCTCGCGATCGGCGACGCGGCCTGGGGGCTTCCGGGGTCGAGCCGCCGGGTCGCTGCGGCCGAGCTGCCGGGCACGCCTCTACCGGATCAGCCCACGTTGGTCGTGGTGCGCCGGGCCACCGCGCAACCTGAGGTCTGGCACTGGGTCCGGGCCGCGCTGACCCAGCGGCCTGACACGTGGTTGGTCGAGGTCGGGTGGCCCGATCCGGTCCTGGCCGAGCACGACCGGGTGATCTGCACCTACGGCGCTTCGGCGGCGTCCACGAGTGCACTGGCCATGGCCCTGGGGCGGACACCGTGAGTGTCCACATCGGGATCGACATCGGCGGCACCTGGATCGATGCGGCCGCGGTGGAACTCGTCGCCGGTGACCTCCGGATCCTGGCTCAGCAGGCCGTGCCCACGGTGCGCGGACCGGCAGGGGTGCTGGCCGGGCTGCGCACGGCATACGGCAAGGTCCACGACCAGGTCGGACGGGCCGGCGACGTCAGCGTCGGGATCGGCGTGCCGGGCGTGGTCTCCGGGGGTGTCGTGGCGCACGCCGTCAACCTCGGTCTGGATGCTGAACGGCTGGACCTGGCGGCGGCGGCCCGGGCGTTGGGTGCTGCCAGGGTGGTCGTGGAGAACGATGTCAAGGCGGCCGCCTGGGGTGCGGCCCACTGGCTACGGCGGACCTGCGGCCCGGGGCACGGGCAGGACCTGGCGCTGATCAATGTGGGCACCGGCCTGGCCGCCGGGCTGGTGCTGGACGGGACGTTGCGGCGCGGCAGCAAGGGGCTGGCCGGAGAGATCGGACACCTGGTCACCGACCGGCACGGGCCGCCGTGCCCGTGTGGTAAGCGTGGCTGCCTGGAACTATCGGCCTCCGGTGGGGGACTGGCCCGGCGCTGGTCCGGCTCGGCCGCGGAGCTGATGAGTGCCGCAGCCGCTGGTGACCCGGCGGCGGTGCCCGTGCGCGATGACCTGGTCGCCGGCCTGGCTCAGGCGGTGCAGATCATCGTCAAGACCACGGACGTGGCCGAGGTCGCCCTGGCCGGCGGAGTCATCACCTCCACACCGGCGCTACGTGAGGCCGTGCTGGGCGAGCTGGGCGCACGCAGTGCCGGTTCCGCCTTCGAGCAGTCCCTGGCCACCACGGAACGCATCCGTTGGTTGCCCGACGACTATCCCGCCGGTTCGGTGGGCGCCGCCCTGCTGCCGCCGACGCCGACCCCAGGCGGCGGACTGGTTCGGTCCCGGAGCCTGGCCCGGATCGACGGAGGTCTACCGGCGGGACGAAGGGAGTAACCGTGGAAGTCGTGATCACCACCTCACCGGCCGAGGCCGGCACGATCGCCGCGGACATCGTCGCCGACTGTGCTCGGTCCGGCGGCACCCTGGGGCTGGCTACCGGCTCCTCACCGGAGACCACGTATGCCGAACTGGCCCGTCGTCACCGGGAGGAGGGGTTGAGTTTTGCTGACTGCCGGGCCTTCCTGCTGGATGAGTACGTCGGCATCGCCCCCGATCACCCGCAGGCCTACCGGCAGGTCATCCGACGCGGCTTCGGCGACCTGGTGGACCTGAGCAGCATCCAGGGCCCGGACGGCGCCGCCACGGACCTGGCTGCCGAGGCCGCTGCCTACGAGCAGC
>CAYVEH010000382.1:0-1870 GCA_964450585.1 uncultured Ornithinimicrobium sp. | reverse complement strand
CCCAACGGGTCGAAGACCGCCCCCAGATCCGGGTCGATGTCGTCGGGTTGGGTCCACACGTTGGTCGCAGGGACCACCACGTAGTCGGCAAACGCCCCGTCACGGTTCACCCCGAGGTTGGAGGTCTGCACACACATGTGCTGCCGCCCGGCACGACAGTTGCGGCAGCGCCCACAGATCACGTGCCCCTCGGCGGAGACCAGCATCCCGACCCGCAGGTCGTACTTGCCCTCGCCGGTGGCCACCCCCTCGCCGATGTCGACGATCTCGCCGTAGAACTCGTGCCCGAGCGTCAACGGCGGCTGCACCATGCTGGCGGCCCAGTCGTCCCAGGCCTCCAGGTGCAGGTCGGTGCCGCACAGCCCGGCGCGCAGCACGCGGATCTTCACCTCGCCCGGGCCGGCCTGCGGCTCTGGCACGTCGATGAGTTCCAGCCCGGGGCCGGCGGTGGTCTTGACCAGTGCGCGCATGGGGTCCATCTTGACGCATCGGGCCACCGGGCACCGGCGGGGGAGGTCGTATGCCGACCGTCGGGTGTCTCTCTCGGGAGCCCGCGTCCGGGGTGGGCGTCGTCGATTTCAGACCGGGGCCGACCGGATGCTAGAGTTCACCGCTGGCGCGCGCCATTAGCTCAATCGGTTAGAGCAACTGACTCTTAATCAGTGGGTTCGGGGTTCGAGTCCCTGATGGCGCACCACCTGGTCCCCGTCCGGACGTTGTCCGGGCGGGGATCCGTCTTTCCACCGCCCGGCTGTGGGGGTCCGGGCCGTGGAGCTGCCGCTGCCGCCCGGCGGCACGGCATACTGCCTGCTCATCCGGCGCCCCCGGCGAACCTTTGGCACACTGGCGCTGACCGGACACCGACTCAACAAGGGGTGGGGTAGTGAGCACAGCAGCGGAGTCGTCGACCAAGATCAGCCTCTGGAACGTGTTCAAGCGCACGGTGGCGGAGTTCAGCGACGACGGGGCCACCGACCTCGCGGCAGCCCTGACCTACTACAGCGTGCTGTCCCTGTTCCCGGCGATCCTGGCGCTCACCTCGCTGCTCGGCGTCTTCGGCCAGGGGCCGCAGACCACCCAGGCGTTGCTGGACGTCGCACTGGATATGGGGGCCACCGAGGAGCAGCTCGAGCCGATCCAGGGATACATCGACGGGTTGCAGGGCACCGGCGGCGCGGGGCTCGCGCTGATCATCGGTCTGGCCGGTGCGCTGTGGGCCGCCTCCAACTACGTCAACGCGTTCTCCCGGGCGATGAACGCCATCTACGACGTGGAGGAGGGCCGACCGATCTGGAAGCTGCGGCCGGTGATGGTGCTCATCACGCTGATCGTGCTGCTGCTGGTGGTCGCCGTGGCCCTCAGCCTGGCGCTGTCCGGCGCGCTCGCCGATGCCATCTTCGGGGTGATCGGGCTCAGTGAGGAGGCCTCGCTGATCTGGGGGATCGCCAAGTGGCCGGTGATGTTCGTCATCGTGGTGCTGACCATCGGCCTGCTCTACTGGGGCACACCGAACCTGAAGCGCAGGTTCCGCTGGTTCAGCCCCGGGGCGCTGGTGGCGATCATCGTGATGGTCATTGCCGTGGCCGGCTTCGGCTTCTACGTCTCCAACTTCGGCAACTACTCCGCCACCTACGGGGTGATGGCAGGTGCCATCCTGATGTTGCTGATGCTGTGGGTCATCAACGTGGCCCTGCTCTTCGGTGCCGAGTTCGACGCCGAGTTCGAGCGGGGCCGTGAGCTGCGCGCCGGGCTGCCGGCCGAGGAGGACCTGCAACTCCCGCCGCGCGATGACCGTCAGCTGATCAAGAAGGCCGAGAAGCAGCAGGAGATCGTCGAGGAGAACCGGCGCATCCGGATCGAGTCCGGCCGG
>CAYVEH010000381.1:0-1880 GCA_964450585.1 uncultured Ornithinimicrobium sp. | reverse complement strand
AAGGACGCGATCGCCGAGCGGATCGGCGCCTTCCGGTTCACCGCCGGCTTCGGCAAGACCCTCTCCCGGCTGGTGCGCAACGGGGTGGGTGTGCACCACGCGGGGATGCTGCCGCGCTACCGGCGCCTGGTCGAGCAACTCGCCCAGGACGGGCTGCTCAAGGTGATCTGTGGCACCGACACCCTGGGGGTGGGCATCAACGTCCCGATCCGCACGGTGCTGTTCACCGGGCTGACCAAGTTCGACGGGAGCCGGCAACGGGTGCTGCGTGCTCGGGAGTTCCACCAGATCGCGGGCCGTGCCGGGCGGGCCGGGTTCGACACCAGCGGCTACGTGGTGGTGCAGGCCCCGGAGCACCACATCGAGAACCTGCGCGCCGTGGCCAAGGCCGGGGATGACCCGAAGAAGAAGCGCAAGGTGCAGCGCAAGAAGCCACCGGAGGGCTTCGTCAACTGGACCGAGGACACCTACGACAAACTGGTCGCTGCCGAGCCCGAGCCGTTGGTCTCCCGGATGCGGGTCGACCACTCGATGATCCTCAACGTGGTGGCCCGGCAGGGAGACCCGTTCGTCAATCTGCGCAAACTGCTGCGCGACAACCACGAGGACCCGCGCAACCAGAGCCGGTTGTCCCGTCGGGCGATCGCCCTGGCCCGCAGCCTGCTCGACAGCGGGGTGCTGCAGCGGCTGCCCGAGCCGCAGGAGTCCGGCCGACAGGTTGTCCTCTCCGCCGGGGTGCAGGAGAACTTCGCCCTGAACCAGCCGCTGGCTCCGTTCGCCGTCGCTGCCCTGGAAGTACTCGACCCCGAGGACCCGGCATACGCCCTCGATGTGGTCTCGGTGATCGAAGCGGTCCTGGAGGACCCGCGCCAGGTGCTCTACGCCCAGCAGTCCAAGGCCAAGGGCGAGGCAGTCGCCGAGATGAAGGCCGACGGCATCGAGTACGACCAGCGGATGGAGCTGCTCGAGGAGGTCACCTGGCCGATGCCGCTGGCCGAGCTGCTCGAGGGGACGCTGCACATCTATCGCCAGTCGCACCCGTGGGTCAGCGAGGACGCGCTCAGCCCCAAGTCCGTGGTGCGCGACATGTACGAGCGGGCGATGAGCTTCACCGAGTTCGTCGGTTTCTACCAGCTGACGCGCTCGGAAGGGATCGTGCTGCGCTACCTGACCGACGCCTACCGCACGCTGCGCAACACCGTGCCGGACAGCGCGAAGACCGAGGAGCTGGAGGACCTCATCGACTGGCTCGGCGAGACGATCCGGCAGACCGACTCCTCGCTGCTGGATGAGTGGGAGGCGCTCACGGACCCCGAGTTGGTGGCCGCCGCTGCCGCCAAGGCCGCCCAAGGGGTGCCGCTGGCGCCGTCCCGGCCGATCACGGGCAATGAGCGGGCCTTCCGGGTGATGGTGCGCAACGCCGTCTTCCGCCGGGTCGAGCTGGCCGCCCGGGACCGGTTCGAGGATCTCGGGGCGCTGGAGCGGGCCGTCGCCGAGCTGACCGACCCGGCGCGGGAGCCGTTGCTGAGCGCTGCGGACTGGGACGAGGCGCTGGGGGCGTACTGGGACGAGCACGACGAGATCGGCCTGGATGCCGACGCCCGCGGTCCGTCGATGTTGGAGATCACCGCCGAGCGGGGCCCTCAGCCGGGCGTGCGGCAGGTGCCGGGAGTGGCCGGCTCCGGCCCGCAGGAGGTGCGCCTCTGGCAGGTGCGGCAGACTCTGGCCGACCCGGCAGGGCACCACGACTGGGTGATCGAGGCGGTGTGCGACCTGGACGCCTCCGACGCGGTCGGCGAGCCGGTGCTGCTCGCCAGTGCGATGCGCCGCCTCTGACCCCGCCCGCCACCCCCACCCCCGACCGGGCGCGTGGTGTGGCG
>CAYVEH010000380.1:0-1887 GCA_964450585.1 uncultured Ornithinimicrobium sp. | reverse complement strand
CTGACGTGGCTGTCCCGAAGCGGAAGATGTCCCGCTCCAACACCCGTTCCCGCCGCGCCAACTGGAAGGCTTCCCCGGTGGCGGTGAGCACCTGCCCGCAGTGCAAGGAGCTGCGGCAGCCGCACATGGCGTGCCCGTCCTGTGGCACCTACGCGGGTCGTCACTACGACGCCGCGGAGCGCACCGAGCACCAGCACTGAGCCCGGCCTCGGTATGCCGTCCGGCCCCGGTTCCAGCGCAGGCTCCGGTTCCGTCACTCACGAGCAGCGCCCCCTCGCTGACCTGCAGACCTACCTGACCGAGGTCGTCGGGCAGGCGTGCGACGAGGCGCTGCTGCGGCGTGCCGTGACGCACCGCAGCTACGCCTACGAGAACGGCAACGTGCCGCACAACGAGCGGCTGGAGTTCCTGGGCGACTCGGTGCTGGGCCTGGTAGTGACCGACACCCTCTTCCGTCGCCACCCGGACCTGCCCGAGGGCCAGCTGGCCAAGTTGCGGGCCGCCGTCGTCAACTCCCGTGCCCTGGCGGAGGTCGCCCGCACCATCGGCCTGGGGGACTACCTGTTGCTGGGCCGCGGTGAGGAGGCCACCGGTGGGCGGGACAAGGCCTCGATCCTCGCGGACACCACCGAGGCGGTGATCGGGTGCATCTACGTGGCGATCGGACTGCCCGCCGCCGACACCTTCGTGCACCACCTGCTGGACCCGGTGATGGAGCACAGCGCCCAGCTGGGGGCGGCGCTGGACTGGAAGACCAGTCTCCAGGAGCTGGCCTCCGCCGAGGCGCCGACCTCCCCGAGCTACCAGATCAGCGAGGACGGCCCCGACCACGACAAGGTGTTCACCGCCACGGCCGTGGTGAACGAGGAGGTGCTGGGCACCGGCGTGGGGCGCAGCAAGAAGGCCGCCGAGCAGAAGGCAGCCGAAGCTGCCTGGAAGGTCCTCACCGAGCGGGCAGCCGCCGTCGAGGACGCTGAGGCCGAGGAAGCCGCGGAGGCCGAGGAGGCCGCCGGCCCAGCCTCCGGACGCGGCGTTGCTGTCGACCCCTCCACCTCTGCCGACCACTGAACCGCCCGTGCCTGAACTGCCCGAGGTGGAGGTGGTCCGGCGTGGCCTGGCCGATCACGTCGTGGGCCGCACCATCGCGCAGGCCACCATCACCGGCAGCCGGGTCGCCCGGCGCCACGAGGCCGGGCCGGCCGACCTGGCCGCCCGATTGGCCGGTGCCCGGGTGCAGGCGGCGGACCGCCGCGGCAAATACCTCTGGCTGGTGGTGCAGACACCCGGTGACGATTCGCACGCCCTGGTCGTCCACCTGGGGATGAGCGGGCAACTGCTGATCCAGCCGCCCGACGCCCCGCCGGAGAAGCATCTGCACGCGACCTTCGACTTCGCCGACGACGGGCCGCAACTGCGGTTCGTCGATCAACGCACCTTCGGTGGGTTGGCGCTGACCGCGCTGTCCCCGGACCCGCACGCCGGCAGCGACCACCACCACGGGGTGCCCGCCCCGGTGCAACACCTGGCCCCGGACCCGCTGGAGGCCGCCTTCGACCAGGCCGGCGTGGTCCGCCTGCTCAAGGAACGGCATACCGCGATCAAGCGTGCGCTGCTGGACCAGGGCAAGGTCAGTGGCATCGGCAACATCTATGCCGACGAGGCACTCTGGCGCGCCGGGGTGCACCCGCTGCGGGTCACCTCGATGCTGACCAAACCAGTGCTCGCTCGGGTGCTGGAGCACGCCGCCGAGGTGATGCGTGAGGCCCTGCGTCAGGGTGGCACCAGCTTCGATGCCCTCTACGTGAACATCAACGGTGCCAGCGGCTACTTCGACCGGTCACTGCACGCCTATGGCCGGCAGGGGCTGCCCTGTGATCGGTGCGGCAC
>CAYVEH010000379.1:0-1899 GCA_964450585.1 uncultured Ornithinimicrobium sp. | reverse complement strand
GCCCCAGGGGGTAGTGCTACTAGCCCCAGCCTGTTTCAGGGCCCCAGAACGCGATCTGTGGGTTCTGATGGTTAGGTCTCCAATCACGCTGGCCTCCCCTACCTCTCACATTTCATCAATGGGTCGTGTTTTGTGCTCAGGGCCTAGGCGCAACTGCTACCCGGGACTACGTCCCGGGGTAGTTGCAGTTGCGCTCTGGCCCTAGCCCTGCAACTGCAACTAATAAGCGCAACTAGTTGCAGTTGCGCTTAGGGCCCCTCTGGGCCTGGGGCCATCCCTTTCCTGTAGTGACGCGCGGCCTGACCCTCCTTTCTCACTTCGACCTCTCCTGCCTCTTTGGCCAGCTCTAGGCCCTCGTTGAAGCGCGCGTACGCAAACCCACCGATGCCCTTAACCGAGCCACCAAACTCACCATCCTCGATCGCTTCCTTCTTGTCTTTCAGGAAGTTCTCAACGAGCGCCTGGAGCCCTCTCTTGGATGGCCCCTTCTCGTCAGCCATGGACAGGACCTTCGGGATGAGCAGGGCGTAGGCAGCTGCGCGGTCCTGGGCTCTCGCCTTGGTCCTGTCCTTCTTGGACTCCGTCCAGGTCCGCTCTGTCAGCCTCAGAGTCTTGGCCTCCCTGTCGAAGGTCAGCAGCCGCTCCTCCTGTTCGACGTCACGCCCGATGGCCCGCAGGTAGACCTCCTTGTTGATGTCGTCATCGCTGCGGTTGAGGAGGGTGATGATTGAGTCACCCCAGCCCTCGAGTGCGCTGGAGCCTCTGGCGTGAGCTCCCTCGTGGCCTGCGTGGGCGACCAGGATGACGTCCTTGGCCCCGACCTCGCTTCGGGCGAAGCTGTCGAGCAGGGCAAGGAAGCGGTTCATCTGGGCTGAGTCGTTCTCTGATTCACCGACGAAGGCCTTGGCCAGCACATCGACAATCAGGGTCTCGACCTCCCGCTCCCTGAGCTCCTTGGCCAGGTCCAGCCGGCGTGACTCGGTGGCCAAGGGGTTCTGGCCTCTGAGGTGAACCCCGATGAGGCGGTCCTGATCGACACCCACCATCTGAGCCCAGTGGGAGAACTGTTGCTCGCCAACCTCATAGTTGAGGTAGCCGACAGTGCCCTCCAGGGGGATGACGCCGAACTGGCCGAGGAAGTCCTCACCGGTGAGGAGGGATCGCGCGAGGTTGAGACAGAGCGTTGTCTTGCCGGCCTTGCGCTGGGCGACCAGCAGCGTGCCTCCATCCCAGGGCATGAGCCCCTCGATCCTCATTGGGGGCGCCGGGGGCTGGGCCAGTGACTCCCTCAGGGTCCTGATGGCCGGGGGCTCAATGTGAAGCCCCCGCTCCTCAAGAATCTCTTTGCGCGCCAGGTCGTCGGCCCTCAGGCGCAGCTTGCGCTGGTGCGCCAGCAGGTGAACCTCTGCCTCCTCGACAATCACCTGCTGCCACTCACTGCCGGCATACTTGATGGAACTAATGGCGACCTTCTCACGAGGGCTTGTTGGCATTGCCCCGATCCTGAGGACAACCGAGCGGCTGTCGGGGTCGGGGAGCTCGTCCACAAGGCCCCGACGCCCATCCTTCAGGAGGACCTGGTCGTCCAGCTTGAGCCTTCCAAGGGCGGGGTCCTGGAGCATGGCCGCGCGGCGGTAGGCCTGTTCAGCCCCGTCGAGGGCTGCCTCCTTTGCGTAGGCCTCCTCTCGGGCCTTTTCTATGGCTGCGTCCTCGCTCTCGACCGGGCCCCAAATCTCATCTGGGTCACCGCTGGCTGCGTCGATGCGCGCCCGCTGCTCCTTCTCGAGCTGATCCACTGCCGCCCAGGCTTCCCTGAGTTCCGTGGTTGCCGCTTCCCGCGCGGCCAGCTCGGGGGCAAGCTCAGTTGTGGTGGTCATCCCAACCACCCCTCAATAACGG
>CAYVEH010000378.1:0-1902 GCA_964450585.1 uncultured Ornithinimicrobium sp. | reverse complement strand
TGGCTGCCGTGGTGGCCGCGAACCGCGGCAGGACTGGCCGGATGGCCCGTCGGACACCGCGTCGCAGGCGGGCGATCCCCCGACCCAGCAGCAACAACAGCGCGAACAGCACCAGCCCGGCGAGCACCCCGAGGAATTGGTTCAGCGCACCACCGCGGGTGACCCCCACCATGAGGGCGATCTCCTCCTGCTGGTGCAGGCTGCGGATCCAGACGATGGCGCTGACCACGATCAGGAACAGGAACCACAGGGTCCGAAACGCCCAGTCCGAGCGGGCGTTGACCTCCACCCGCAGGTCCGTCCGGTAGCTCACCCAGGACACGAGGCGGCCCAGCTGGCTGCCGATGAGGTACCCGAAGGCCAGGCACACGCCCACGTTGACCGCGGTCATCCACCAGGCTCGCGGTAGCAGGCTGGGGGAGAGGGCACCCCAGAGCAGGATCAACCCGAGGGTCAGCCCGGGGACGGACAGGTGCCGCAGCACCCCGTGTGACCGGTGCTGGTGCGGGACCGGGTAGGAGGAGTGCGGCGCGCCGCGCGGCGGCATCCGCAGTGGGTTGTAGGGGGAGTGGTGCCCCGGACCGGGCGACGACGGGGGTACCGTGCCCTCCTCGATGCCCCCAGGTTGTGCTCCATCCGTCACACCGAGAAGCCTAATCGCGCCCACGGCGGATCGGGTGGTCCGCTCGGTTGCCTCGGCGGGTCCCTGGAGCGAAGCGCTGGCCCGGGTCGCGCTCCGGGGCTTTGGTGAGGCTAACCTTGGTTGGTGCGCCGTGACCGCGGAGGAGAGGACCAGCCCTGATGACCGAGACGATCACGCCGACCATCCTGACCTGGCGTCACTTCCACGTCAGCGTGGCCCGGCTGGAGCGGCTCTCACCCAGTTTTCTGCGGGTGACCTTCACCGGCCCGGACCTGGATGAGTATGCCGATCTGGGGTACGACGCGCGCACCAAGCTGATCCTGCCGCTGGCTGAGGGGTACGCACACCTGCCGGAGGGGGCGGACTGGTACCCGCAGTGGCGTCGGTTGCCGCCGGAGCAGCAGAACCCGATCCGCACCTACACCACCCGTGCCGTCCGCCCGGGGGTCCGGGAGGTGGACGTGGACATTGTGCTGCACCCGGACGGTGGGCCGGCGGCACGGTGGGCCGAGCAGGCCGCGCCGGGGGACCGGCTGGTGTTGCTCGGGCCGAACGTCCGCGCCGATGGGCCGCACGGCGGGGTGGAGTTCCGGTGGCCCGGCCCCGGCCGTCCGCTGTTGCTGGTGGG
The DNA here is from genome assembly GCA_964450585.1 of uncultured Ornithinimicrobium sp. Taxonomy (GTDB): domain Bacteria; phylum Actinomycetota; class Actinomycetes; order Actinomycetales; family Dermatophilaceae; genus Ornithinicoccus. The sequence continues at coordinate 631 of CAYVEH010000378.1, read as the reverse complement.
GGACGAGACCGCGGTCCCGGCGATCGCGACCATCCTCAGCCAGCTGCCGGCATACGCCACCGGTGCTGTCCTGCTGGAGGTGCCCGAGCCGGAGGACCGGTGGGAGCTGCGCACCCCAGCGGGGATGTCGGTGACCTGGCTGGCTCGGCGGCAGCGGCCCCACGGGGAGTTGTTGGTGCCGGCAGTACAGTCCGCAGCCCGAGTCCTGGCCGGAGCCGGGCGGCCCGGGGGAGCCGACCTGGAGGAGGTGGACATCGACACCGAGCTGCTCTGGGAGGTGGCCGAGCCGGCCAGCGACTCGGCGGAGCTGTATGCCTGGCTCGCCGGTGAGGCGGGGGTGATCACCACGCTGCGGCGCTACCTGGTCCGCGACCTGGGGATCGATCGGGGGTCGGTGTCGTTCATGGGGTACTGGCGGCGGGGGCGTGCCGAGAGCTGACCCACAGTGACACAGTGGCTCCCATGACTGACGAGCGTGTCCAGCAGGACCTCACCCAGGCGCTGGAGGACTCCCGGGAGATCGGCTGGGGGGAGCCGGCCGATTATCTGCGCGACATCCAGCGGCGGGACCAGGATGCCCTGGCTGCGGCCGTCTGCACCCAGGGCGGGGAGGTCGTCGGTGCGGGGGAGT
>CAYVEH010000377.1:0-1909 GCA_964450585.1 uncultured Ornithinimicrobium sp. | reverse complement strand
CATCCCGTCCGCGGCCTCGTGCGTGAACTCCACGCTCGCACCCGTGAACCCCGCCGCGGCGAGGCCGTCGAGGTACTCGGTCTTCGAGAGGGCTCCGGCGATGCAGCCGACGTATGAGCCGCGCTCGGCCCGCTGTGCCGGGGTGAGGCGGTCTTCGGCAACGACGTCAGAGACCCCGATCCGCCCGCCAGGAGCCAGCACGCGGAACATCTCGGCGAGCACGGCGGGCTTGTCGGTGGAGAGGTTGATGACGCAGTTGGAGATCACCACATCCACCGCTCCATCCGGCAGCGGCACGTCCTCGATGGGGCCCTTGAGGAACTCGACGTTCTCCGCGCCAGCCTCGGTCTTGTTCTTCTCAGCCAGGGCGAGCATCTCGTCGGTCATGTCCACCCCGTAGGCGAACCCGGTCGGCCCGACACGACGGGCGGACAGCAGCACGTCCATGCCGCCGCCGGAGCCGAGATCGAGCACGCGCTCACCCTCGTGGAGCTCGGCGACCGCCGTGGGGTTGCCGCAGCCCAGGCTCGCCTCGATCGCCTCAAGTGGGAGACCTTCTGCGGTGGCCTCGTCGTAGAGGCCCGCGCCGAAGCTCCGCTCGGTCGGAGCGCAGCACGACTCGTCCGCCGCCTCATTCGATCCTTCTGTAGTGGGGGTGCTGGAACAGCACGAGGAGACAGGCGTTTCTTCGGCCAGGAGGTCGGCGTTGCGGGTGCCGGTGGTGACCGCTGTCGCGGCCTGGGCGTAGCGGGCGCGGACCTGTTCGCGCAGCTCAGTGTCCTCGCTCATCATCAGCTCCTCGGGATCACGAATATATGCATTGATACTCTTCGATGCATCGACGATTGTCAATGCGTCGCGTAGGATCAGGAGCATGACGACCTCACTGCCGCTGATCGCGACCGATGCCGGAGGATGCTGCGCCCCGGTGACCGGCGGCGTGCTCGCGGTCGAGGACGCGCAGCAGTTGGCGCGGATGTTCAAGGCCCTGGGTGATCCGACCCGGGTCCGGTTGCTGTCGATGATCGCCGCGCAGTCTGACGGGGAGGCGTGCGTGTGCGATCTGACCGAACCGGTCGGCCTCTCCCAACCCACCGTCTCGCATCACATGAAGCAACTCGTCGACGCCGGTCTCGTCACCCGCGAGCAGCGCGGCAAGTGGGCCTACTACGCGATCGTGCCCGAGATCCTCACGATGCTCTCCGCGGCCCTCGACCCTCAGACGCTCGGGGCTGGTACCCCGGCATCGTCCTGCTGAGGACGTTCAGCGGCGCAGGGCGGCCTAGCTGTTCCACGACGCTCCCGCGAGCGAAGCCCAGCGGGTCGCGGTACCGATGGAGAGCCCGATGAGTGAGGCGAACACAGCCGGCGGCGTGGTCGAGACCAGATGCAGCAGCGCGGTGTTCCGGCTGGCCCTGGTGTGGATTCCGAGCCGGTGCATCCGCCGCATCAGCGAGGCCGGTGCAGATGGGTGCCGGCGTTCTTCCCGGCGAACCGCCATCGGGAATCGGCCAGGATGTTCGCGGCCCCGAACGGCTTGGCGACGGGCAGCGCGGTCACGAGAGCGTCCAAGGGCGGGACGAGCAGCACCGGCTCGTCACCGAGAGCGAGATAGGTGTCGCCCTCGCGGACCTCAGGATCGTCGATGGTCAACGTGACGAGCTTCGCGGCGGGCTGGGCATACAACAGGAGCAGACATGCCGCCGCCCGATCCTCGATGCTCGCGCTGCCGGACTTGTGGAGAAGCGTGCGGGCCAGCGCGAGCTGTTCGGCCGGGTCGATCTCGTGCGCTGGGTCCTTGCGGGCGATGGGCTCAGGCAGGCGCGTCAGGGGCAGGTAGCCGCCTCGCTTGAGCCATCGGATGAACCCAAGTCGTCGGCCGCGATCGGCGGTGATCCAGGCATCTAGG
>CAYVEH010000376.1:0-1925 GCA_964450585.1 uncultured Ornithinimicrobium sp. | reverse complement strand
CGGGAGTGCTGCACCGAGTCCTCCAGCGTGGCGGTGAGCACCTCGTCATACAGCTCGGTGTCCAGGATCTCGGGGACGAAGTTGGCCCCCAGCCCCTGGATCTTGTGCGGCCCGGCCTGCCCGCCAGACAGGATCGGGCTGTCGGCCGGCTCCACCGCCACGATCTGCACGTCCGGCTTGCGCTCCCGCAGGTAGCGGCCCGCCCCGGTGATGGTGCCGCCGGTGCCGATGCCGGAGACAAAGATGTCCAGCTGCCCATCGGTGTCGTCCCAGATCTCCGGGCCGGTGGTGTCGTGGTGGATCGCCACGTTGGCCTCGTTGGCGAACTGCCGGGCGCGGACCCCGCCGCGCTCCTGGGCGATCTCCTCGGCCTTGGCGACCGCGCCCTTCATCCCCTCCGCCCCTGGGGTGAGGATCAGCTCGGCCCCGTAGGCGCGCAGCAGCGCCCGCCGCTCCCGGCTCATCGTGTCCGGCATCGCCAGCACCACCCGGTAACCGCGGGCGGCACCGGCCATGGCCAGCGCGATCCCGGTGTTGCCCGAGGTGCCCTCGACGATGGTCCCGCCCGGCTGCAGCTCACCGGCCTGCACCGCCGCATCGATGATCGCCGCGCCAATGCGGTCCTTGACCGAGTTGGCCGGGTTGCCCGACTCGAGTTTGACCAGCACAGTGGCGCCCAGGCCTTCGGTGAGCCGGTTCAAGCGGACCAGCGGTGTGCCGCCGATCGCCTCGGTGATGTCGTTCTTCACGGGCACGAGATATCGCCTTTCGCTCGGGGGAGTCGGCCGACCGGCCGACCCAAGACTCTACGTAGGTTATAAGTACACAAAGTCCACGTTATTCCCCAAGCGCGTTGCTCCGCCGACCTGGCCGCCCCGGCCCCGACAGGTTGGGGCCGTCACCGGGCACCGGTATGCCGTGAGCTCACCACGCGTGTGAGGCGCACCTCACCCCCACGACGCGGCCCCTGACCTCTAGAATCCCCCCATGTCACCGGTGCAGATCCTCGCCCTCGTGCTCGGGTTGGGCGTCACGCTCGTCGCGGTCGCCCTCTTCGTGCGCACCATCGCCGGGTTCGTCACCAAGTTCCGGCTCGGGCAACCCGACCAGCGCACCGACGACCCGCTGGCGCGCACCGTGACCCTGGTGCGGGAGTTCCTCGGGCACACCCGGATGGCCCGCAAGCCGCTGGTCGCGGCGGCCCACTGGTTCGTGATGATCGGCTTCGGCCTGCTGAGCACCACCCTGGCGACGGCCTACGGCCAACTCTTCGACCCGCACTTCGCGCTCCCCCTCATCGGGCACTTCCCGCCCTACATCTGGTTGGCCGAACTGTTCGGCTGGGGCACCCTGATCGGGATCGTCGGGCTGATCATCGTGCGGCAGCGGCTCCACCCGCGCAGCAAGGACCGCCGGAGCCGGTTCTGGGGGTCGACCTTCTGGCAGGCGTATGTCGTGGAGTTCGTGATCCTCGGCGTCGCCGTGTGCATCGTGGCCCTGCGCGGCCTGGAGTACGCGCTGGGCCAGGCCACCGGCGCGGACTGGGCCGATGCGCTGCACTTCCCCACCACGGCGTGGGTCGGCGGCTTCTTCGAGGGCATGTCCGAAGGAGCCATCGAGACCGCGATCGTCCTGGTGGCGCTGGTCAAGATCCTGATCTCGATGGGGTGGATGATCACCGTCGCCGTCACCCCCACGATGGGCGTGGCCTGGCACCGGTTCCTGGCCTTCTTCAACATCTGGTTCAAGCGGCACGCCGAGGGCCGCACCGCCCTGGGCGAGCTGCAGCCGATCAAGGTCGACGGCGAGCCGGTCGACTTCGAGAACATCGAGGAGCTGGACGAGGACGCTGCCCTGGGGGTCGGCAAGGTCGAGGACTTCACCTGGAAGGGTCTGCTGGACTTCTCCACCTGCACCGAGTGCGG
>CAYVEH010000375.1:0-1925 GCA_964450585.1 uncultured Ornithinimicrobium sp. | reverse complement strand
CCGGCCGACCGCCAGGATGTGACGGCCGGAGATCCATCCTTGCTGCAGTATGCCGTGGGGTTCTGACAGTGCGCCGGCTCAGCTACGCTGCCGCTCACGAGCGGCGTCCTGGGCCGCCCGTGACGGATCGGATCGGACGATGCCCTCAATGACCTCGGAGCGAGGCACCTGGCCAGCGCGGATCGACGGACTGCCCCGATGGTTCTCGATCCTGATCGGCCCGGTGGCCGTCCTGGCCGGGGTGGGCCTGGCGACTCGGCCGCTGACCTCGTTGCAGGCGCTGGGTTGGTATCTCGGATTCGGGCTGCTCGTGCTGGGCACCGCTGGACTGGTCGAGCAACGCAGCCAACCGGTGTCACCGCAGCACAGAACGGGCGCGTGGGCGACCGTGCGGATCGTCGTGCAGATCAGCCTGGGCGTGCTCATCCTGGTGTGGTTGCGTCAGCACTTCGAGGTGTTGGCGCTGGCGGTGGGTGCCGGGATGGTGCTCGGCGGATGTGCCCGGCTGTGGCGGGCCCTACGCAGCGTGGTGGGGGCCGGCCTACGCACGACGCTGGCGACGCGGACCGACCAGGTGGCCTCGGGGTTGTTGGGGGCTGCTGAGGTGATCATCGGGGTTCTGGCGGTGCGGTGGCCCGATCTGACCCTGCTGTCCGTGGCGGTCCTCTTCGCCGTGCGGTTGGTGCTCCTGGGCCTGCGGCTGATCCGGCAGGGCCTGGCCCGCTCCCGCGGACTCACGGCGCAGGGGCTGAGCGCCCACCCGATGGCCAGCTGGGGCAGGTTGCTGGGCGGCGGGTTGGCCCTGCTGCTGGCGTTGGGAGCCGGGGTGCTGGGGATGCAGGCTCGGTCGGCGAGCCCACAGGTGGACCCGTTCTACGCCACGCCCACGGATGTGGTGGACGAGCCGGGCGTCCTGTTGCGCAGTGAGCCGTTCACCCGGGACGTCCCCAGCTCCGCCACGGGGTGGCGCATCCTCTACACGACCACGGATGCCCACGGCGCTCCGGCCACCGCCAGCGGCCTGGTGCTGGTGCCCACGGCGGGGCCGGCGGTGCCCCGACCGGTGATCAGCTGGGCGCACGGGACGACCGGCTTCGCCACCCACTGTGCTCCCAGTCTGTTGGAGCATCCGTTCGCGGCCGGCGCGATGCCCGCGCTGGAGCAGGTGCTGGACCGTGGGTGGGCCGTGGTGGCGACCGACTACACCGGCCTGGGCACGCCGGGCCCGCATCCCTACCTGATCGGGCCCGGTGAGGCCCACTCGGTGTTGGACGCGATCCGTGCCGCGGGGCAGCTGGAGGGCGCCGAGCTGGCGCCACAGACGGTGCTGTGGGGTCACTCCCAGGGCGGGCACGCCGCGCTGTGGGCCGGTCAACTGGCTCCGGAGTACGCCCCGGAACTCACCATCGACGGGGTGGCTGCGCTGGCACCGGCAGCGGACGTGCCGGCCTTTGCCGAGGATTTGGCGCACTCTCGGGTCGGGCTGCTGTTCGCCTCCTATGCCCTGGCGGCCTACGGCGACCACTACCCGGAGGTCACCCTGCAGGAGCAGGTGATTCCGCCCGCCCGGACCTTGGTGGAGGAGATGGCAGGCCGCTGCCTGGTCGAGCCGAGCATCCTGGCCTCTATCGTCTCGGTGCTGTCCCTGTCCCAGGATCGCTCCGTCTACACCCATCCCCCTGCCGACGGGGCGCTGGGGAAGCGGTTGCGTCAGAACGTGCCGACCGGTCCGTTTCCGATGCCGGTGCTGCTAGGTCAGGGTGAGGCCGACGACCTGATCGGCCCGGCTGCCCAGCGTGCCTATGTGGAGCGCCTGTGCGCTGCCGGTGAGCCCGTCGACTACCGCACGTACCCGGCCCGGGGCCATGTCGACCTGATCGAGCCGGGCTCAGCGCTGGTCGAGGATCTCCTGCAGTGGACCGGTT
>CAYVEH010000374.1:0-1928 GCA_964450585.1 uncultured Ornithinimicrobium sp. | reverse complement strand
TCCTGGTCTACGGCGTGACCGGCTCCGGCAAGACGACGCTGGCCCGGCGCATCGGAGAGGCTACCGGGCTGCCGTGGCACTCCGTGGATGATGAGATCGGGTGGCTGCCGGGGTGGACCCAGCGACCGTTGAAGGACCAACGCAGCCTGGCAGAGCAGATCTGCGCCGAGCCTGCATGGGTTCTGGACACGGCATACGGCATGTGGGCCGACCTGCCGCTGTCGCGGGCCGACCTGATCGTGGCCCTGGACTACCCCCGGTGGCTCTCGCTGCACCGACTGGTGCGGCGCACACTCCGCCGCGCCATCACCCGGGAAGAGGCGTGCAACGGCAACGTCGAGTCGTGGCGCACCCTCTTCTCCACCGACTCGATCATCGTGTGGCACTTCCGCAGCTGGGCACGCAAACGGGCCCGGATCCGGCAGTGGACGGCTGACCCGGCGACGGCGCGGGTGCGGGCAGCAGCCCATGACCGCACCGTCGATCCGACGCCGCCCGAGGTGGTCCACCTGCGCACACCGGCCCAGACCGAGACCTGGCTGAGCACGCTGGGACGGGCCGGGAGGCAGCCAGCGGAAACGGATAACCTCAGCCGATGAGCCGGGTGATCTTCATGTGCGGGCCCTCCGGGTCCGGCAAGACCGCCTACGCCCGGGCGCTTGAGGCCGCCGGCATGCTGCGGCTCTCCTTCGATGTTGAGCTGTGGCGCCGGGGCATCACCCAGGTGCCGCCACCGGCACCGGTCAACCAGCAGGTCGAGGCCGACCTGCGGGCCCGGTTGCTGCAGGCGGTGGCCGAGGACCAAGAGGTGGTGCTCGACTTCGCCTTCGCCACTCAGGCGATGCGAGAGGACTACCGGGCCCTGCTGGCTCCGACCGGTGTGGTGCCGGAGACCATCTACCTGGCCACCGATCGGGACACCGTGATGCAACGTATTGCGCAACGGACCGGCGCCCACGCTGACGATGTGCAGTTGGATGCCGAGCTGGCGGCGCGGCACTTCGATGATTTCGAGGTGCCTACGCCAGCCGAGGGTCCGCTCACCGTCGTGCCCGCCCCGGGCGCCGAGCCGATCACGCTGCCCCGGCCGCGGGTCACCCACCAGGTCACCAACCAGGTGCCGCCACGGGTTGACCTCAACGAGTTCACCGCCAACCCGGTGCTGAGCCAGGCCGTGGCCGACTTCGGAGCCGACTGGGCCATCCCCGAGTTGACCGAGGTCGGGGCGTTGGTGGGGACTGCGGCCTTCCAGGCCGACGCCGCCGCGGCCCACCACGACGGGCCGGTCCTACGCACCCACGACCGGTGGGGCCACCGGGTCGATGAGGTGGACTACAGCGCCGGCTACCACGCCGTCCTGGCAGCGGCGGTGGGCCAGGGTGCGCACACCGGTGCCTGGGCGCGACCCCGGCCCGGCGCGCACGTCGCCCGGGCGGCCACGTTCATGCTGTTCGCGCAGGTGGAGCCCGGGCACGCGTGCCCGGTGTCGATGACGCACGCGGTCGTCCCGGCCCTGCGGGCCACTCCGGAGGTCGCCGAGCGCTGGCTGCCGCGGGTCTACCGGACCGGCTACGACGGCACACTGGGACCGCCGGGTGAGAAGCCCGGTGTGCTTTTCGGGATGGCGATGACCGAGAAGCAGGGCGGCTCGGACGTGCGGGCCAACACGACCCGCGGGGAGTATGCCGACGCGGGGGCCTACCGGATCACCGGGCACAAGTGGTTCTGCTCGGCACCGATGTCGGATGCCTTCCTGGTGCTGGCCCAGACGCGCCGAGCGGGCGTCGCAGAGGGGTTGAGCTGCCTGCTGGTGCCCCGGGTCCTGGAGGACGGCACCCGCAACGTCTTCCGCATCCAGCGGCTCAAGGACAAACTCGGCAACCGCTCCAACGCCTCCAGCGAGGTCGAGTTCGACGGCACCGTCGGCC
>CAYVEH010000373.1:0-1941 GCA_964450585.1 uncultured Ornithinimicrobium sp. | reverse complement strand
AGCAGCGCTGGGTCGAGGGCGAGGCCCTCCCGACCGACGGTGAGCTGGGCGAGGAGTTCGGGGTGAGTCGCCAGACCGTGCGGCGGGCCTACCTGGATCTGGTCAATGAGGGGCTGGTCTACCGGGTCCCGGGCAGCGGCACCTTCATCACTCCCTCACACCTGCGCTACAAGCGCTCCTTCGAGACGGTGGACGACCTGCTCGGGCTGGCCGACGACACCGAGCTCGAGGTGGTCCAACCGCTGGCTGGTGACTTCGACCCGGACGCCGCCCATGAACTGGGTCTCACCACCCGGCTGATGTATGCGATGCGCTTCGTGCGCCGTCACCGGGGCACCACGTTCTGCCACACGGCGGTCTACCTGCCGCCCTCGGTGGGCGAGCTGCTGGAGAGCGAGCCCACCTTCAGCGAGGCGGGCGGCACCACGACGACCACGGTGATCGGCGCCATCACGGCCCGAGGCATCCAACTCAACGGAGCCGAGCAGCTCATCACGGCCCGGGCTGCCACCGAGACTGACCAGGAGCGACTAGGTTGCGACCTGGGGCACCCTCTGCTGCACATCGAGCGGCTGTACGTCGATGCCTCCGGCTCAGCCGTGGAATGGGCGGTCTCTGACTTTCTGCCCGAGCACTACACCCACCGGCTCCACCTTGGACGCCGGCGCAACATCCCTTCGCCAATCACGGCGGAGCGGCCATCCACGAAAGGAACAACCTCATGACCACGCGTTCACTGCGCACTCTGGCCGGGGCCGTTGCGATCGGAGCCCTCGTGCTGACCAGCTGCGGCGGAGCCCGCAGCGGCGACGACGGCGGCGAGGGCGGCGGTGGCGACGGTGAGACCTTCACGCTGAAGTTCTCCCACGTGACCACCGAGTCCACCCCGAAGGGCAAGGCGGCGATCTGGTTCGAGGAGGAGCTGGAGAAGCGGACCGACGGCCGCATCGAGGTGGAGGTGTACCCGAACTCCTCCCTCTACGGGGACAAGGACGAGATGCAGGCCATCCAGCAGAACTCGGTGCAGATGCTGGCGCCCGCCTCGGCCAAGTTCACCACCGTGGCACCCGCCCTGCAGGTGCTGGACCTGCCGTTCCTGTTCGACACCCCCGAGGACATCCCCAGCGTCGCGGCCCCGGACACCGAGGTCGGCAAGGCGATCTTCGCCAACGAGGACCTGGCCTCCAAGAACATGAAGGTGCTGGGTCTGTGGGACTCGGGGATGAAGCAGATTCACTCCAACAACCTCACCGAGGACCCCTCCGACATGGAGGGCAAGAAGTACCGTATTCAGCCCTCGGACGTGCTGAAGAGCCAGATCGAGGCCTGGGGCGGGTCGGCGGAGGCCATCGCCTTCGCGGAGGTGTACTCGGCGCTGCAGCAGGGCGTCATCGACGGCGGCGAGAACACCTACTCCAACATCGAGTCGCAGAAGATGCACACGGTGCAGACCAACATCGCCGAGTCCAATCACGGCTACATCGGCTACATCCTGGTCGTCAACACCGACTTCTTCGACAGCCTGCCCAGCGACCTGCAGGACACCCTGGTGGAGGTCGCCGACGAGGCCTCAACCTACAACCGGGACAACGCGGTGGCCGTGAACCAGGCGTCCAAGGACGCGATCCTGGAGGCCGGCACCACCGAGATCAACGTGCTGACCGACGAGCAGCGCCAGGCGTTCAAGGACGCTGTCGTGCCGGAGATCTACGAGCAGTACCGGGACGTCATCGGCGACGAGATCATCGACGAGCTCCTGGCTGACCAGGAGTGACCTCCCTTGTCCATCGTGCCGGGGCGGCCCGCTGCCGCCCCGGCACCACCACCCACCGCAGAGGGGCGTGAGACATGAAGCAACTCGACCGGGCGTTGACCGGTATCGAGAACGTCATCGCGGCCGGCACGTTGGGCCTGGCGGCCCTGCTCTCGATCATGAATGTG
>CAYVEH010000372.1:0-1943 GCA_964450585.1 uncultured Ornithinimicrobium sp. | reverse complement strand
TCGAGCCGCTGCAGGCCTATGACACCGAGGCCGCCACCGTGGAGACGGGCGTGCGTGAGACCACCTCCCTGGTGGGCCGGTTGCACTTCGAGCTGCAGGGCCAGCAGTTCTCCCCGCTGGTCATCGGCAAGGACTCGGCGGCCGGTATCCAACCGGTGCTGCAGATCCGTGACCAGACCAGCGGCGCATCCACCTATGGTGCCGGCCGGGTCGTGGACCTCCAGTTCGTCGGGGAGGGCCAGGACCGCATCGACTACGTGGACTTCAACTACCTGTCCGCGCTGCCCTGCGCCTTCACGAACTTCGTCACCTGCCCCATCGCGCCCCCGGAGAACTACATCTCCGTGGAGATCACCGCCGGCGAGAAGCGGCCGCCGGAGACGATCGACCGGGTCTCCACCTACGCGGCCTCGTAAGGCGCTGAGGCCGAGGGAAGCGTTCCCCTGCGCACCGGCCGGTGTTTCTGGCTACCGTGGCCGGTGACGGGCCGAACCGACCTCAGGAGGAACCGGTATGAGCGTGACCGTGCGCGACAACCCCGACCAGCACCGCTACGAGATCCTCGTCGACGATCAGCTCGCCGGCTTTGGTGACTACAAACTCAGCCCCGGGCGCATCGCGTTCACCCATACCGAGGTCGATGACGCCTTCGCCGGCCAGGGCCTGGCCGGTCAGCTGGTGGCCGATGAGTTGGCCGACGCCCGGCGGCGCGGCCTGGCGGTGCTGCCGTTCTGCCCCTATGTGCGCAAGGTGATCGCCAGGAGTCCGGAGCAGTACCTGGACCTGGTGCCCGCCGAGGACCGCAGCCGGTTCACCTTGCCTGCTGCCGACGCACCGGCGGATGCCCCGGAGGGGACAGCATGAGTATCGAGGTCTCAGATGCCCCGGAGCGCAACCGCTACGAGGCGGTGCGCGACGGCAGGGTCCTGGGGTTCGCCGAGTATCAGCGCACCCACGAACTCGTCGTGTTCACCCACACGGAGATCGACCCGGCCTACGAGGGGCAGGGGGTGGGCAGCGCCCTGGTCCGCAGCGCGCTGGATGATGTCCGGGAGCTCGGGCTGAAAGCACTACCGGTCTGCCCGTTCGTGCAGGCCTGGATCCAGCGACACCCGGACTACGCCGACCTGGACTACCGCTCCTCATCAGGCACCTCCGCTGACTGAGTCACGGCCCCGCCGCTGGTATGCCGTAGGGCGCCCGCGCCGGGACGCGCGCCACCGCTGACCGACCAGCGGTATGCCGGGGGTGCGGCTCAGCCGGTACGGTCGCCCACCGACACCTCACCCTCGTTCTGCCGCGCGCAGTGCGCACAGCAGTAGAAGCGCCCCTCCACCTCGGTGCCGTGGCCGATCACGGTGCACCCACAGTGCTCACAGACCGGTGCCAGGGCGTGGATGGCGCACTCGAAACTGTCAAAGACGTGCCGGTTGCCGGCTGCGGTGATCTCAAAGCTCTTGTCGTAGTCGTTGCCGCAGATCTCACAGGTTGCCATGATGGTCCTCTCCCGGGCCGGTCGGGAACGGCCCGACCTGTTCGACGCTACGGGCGAGCGACCCGGCCTGCCAGCCGGCACCGTGGGGCACGGGCGACCGGCGGGCGGGGTGGGTTCGTGGACCCGGCCTGCCGGGACGAACACGGATAGCGCACGATAGCCGGTATGACATCGGCCCCACCGCCCGCGGTCGCTGCCTTCACGCTGCGGGACTGGGGCCTCCTGGTCGCGGTGGCCCTGATGTGGGGGTCCTCCTTCATCCTCATCAAGGTCGGGTTGCACGACTTCTCACCGGAGGCGGTGGCCTGGCTGCGGATCGCCTTCGGGGCCCTCGCCCTCACCCTGCTCCCCGGAGCCCGCAGGCCGCTGCGTCACCGGCGCGACTGGGGGCCGACCGCCGTGCTCGGCGTGATCTGGATGGCGGTGCCGTTCACGCTGTTCACCCTCG
>CAYVEH010000371.1:0-1958 GCA_964450585.1 uncultured Ornithinimicrobium sp. | reverse complement strand
TAAGGTGGGCTCATGCGGGCGGTAGTGCACATCGGCACAGAGAAGACGGGGACCACGGCCATCCAGAGCCTCCTCTATGCGAACCGGGATCGATTCGACGCACAGGGGTTCCACTTCGTGCGCACACCGGGGGAGCGGAACAATCGGTGGTTGCCGGCGGCCATGATCAGCGCCGACCGTACCGACGACTTTCTCGAGACGGTGGGGCCGATCGGGTCACAGGTACGTCTCGACCGCACCACAAGGTTCCTGGAGAGCTTCCGGGAGGAGATGGAGGGTCTCACCGACGAGATCCACACCGTGCTCATCTCCAGCGAGCACTTTCACTCTCGGCTGGTGCGTCAGGAGGAGGTCAACGCCTTCGGTGACCTGCTGGATGCGTATGTCGACGAGGTCGAGATCGTCTGCTACCTGCGCCCGCAGGTGGACGTCTGTGTTTCCCTGTACTCCACATCTTTGAAGGTCGGTCACGGCAAGACGCTGCCGGACTTCCTGGACGAGTGTGTGCCCGAGAGCCACTACTACAACTACGACCGGATGCTCTCGCTGTGGCGCCACAGGTTCGGGCGGGATGCGATGCGCGTCCGCATCTTCGATCGGGCTGAGTTGGTGGACGGGGACCTGGTCGATGACTTCTGCGCTCAGATCGCACCCGGGGTGGCCGAAGACCTGGACCGGGACATTGATGACGCCAACGAATCACTGACACCGGCAGGGCAGGCGGTGGCACTGGCTGTCAACCGCGGCATCGGCCGAACCACCCCGGTGCGGGCGGCGACCCGCACAGAACTCGTAGAACACCTCGGGCAGCAACTTGCTGGCAAGGGGGAACAGCCCGAGGTGAGCGAATGGCAGCGACGGCAGGACGCCTTTGTGGAGAGCAACGAGAAGGTCCGCGCCGAGTACTTCCCCGAGCGCGACGAGCTGTTCCATCTCAAGCCACCAGTGCCGCAGCCGGTTGTCGTCGACGCGGCCTTCGTGAGTGCGCTCACCGACGTCTTCAGCACGCTGATGCAGCGGGTGGAGCCGCAGGGGCTGCCGCCGCGGGCGGCCACCGCGTTGCGTGACGCGGCCATCTCGGTGGAGAGCTCGGACCGGGAGCTGGCGCTCAAGCTCATGGAGATGGCTGTCGCACTACGACCAGACGGTCCCAAGATCAAGCAGAAACTGCGCGAGTACCGCACGCAGGTCAGATCCTGAGGAAGCGGCAACTGGGTGGGTGAGCCCTAGCGGGTCGAGGCGCTGTCTCGCCGCCTGCGCCGGTGCGACAGCACGACCGTGGCCGTCACCACCAGCAGGATGGACACCATCCCCGCCAGCGCCAGCGGTGAACCGGCCAGGGCGGCGAGCGCCGCACCCCACATGGCGAAACCGATCGTGGCGTACAGCAGCCCCCAGGCGATGGCGCCGGGGATCTGCACGAGCGTGAACAGCACCCACCGAATCCGCAGCATGCCGGCGGCCGAGATCACCAGGGTCTGGAAGCCCACCGTCAGGTAGCACAGCGGGATCATCACCAGACCCCACTTCTGGAGGGCTTCCCGCCCACGTTGCGGCCCCTCGCCCTGCAGCCAAGCGTGCACGCTGGCCCGCCAACCTTGCACCGGGTGGGTGCGTTTGAGCGCCTGCTCGGTGACGACCCGGGCGATCCAGTAGGTCGCCTGGCCGCGGGCCATGGCCAGCAGGAAGAGGCCGACGAGTGCGATCCAGAAGGGGCCGTCGAGAAGCCAGCCCACGTCAGTGTGTCCCGGCCTGTTCCCGGCCCGGGCTGGCAGCCATCACCCCGGCCACCAGGGCCTCGATGGCCAGCAACCCCTGGGCCGGCGCGGAGGCCAGTCGCCCATCGGCGCCGAGCAGCACGGCCCACGGGCGAGCAGGGTCGTCGAACTCGGCCGCCAGCGCGCCGTGCACGTCCTGCACGAAGTAGGGCTCCCACTCCGGCAGCGACTCGCGCACCG
>CAYVEH010000370.1:0-1980 GCA_964450585.1 uncultured Ornithinimicrobium sp. | reverse complement strand
GCGGCGGAGGCGGAGGGATTTGAACCCTCGATGGGGTTGAAGCCCCAAACCCGCTTAGCAGGCGGGCGCCATAGACCAGACTAGGCGACGCCTCCAGTCCCACCGGTTACCCTGGCGCGGAACGCCGATCAGGCTACCTGTGGGGGGACGGCTTCACCAAACCACGGCACGCGACCGCTCATCCCGGGACCGAGCGGGTGCCTGGGACAGAATGACCACATCCCGTGGAAGGCACGCATGACCGACGAGAACGACCACGCATGACTGACGAGAACCGTTCAGACAACGGTGGGCCCGTGGTGCACCCGACCCGGGCCTCTCGTCGGGCTGCGCAGACCGATGACGGGGTCGGGCGAGCATACGGGCTCACCGCACTGGGCACGCTGCTGCCCGGCGCCGGCCTGATCCTGACTCGCCGGCGGCTGATCGGCATACCGCTGTTGGTGTTGGCTGTCGGCTCCACCCTCGGCGCACTGATCTACCTGGTGCGCAACGGGGCGCTGCGCTCGGCCCTGGACCTGGCCGCCCGGCCGGACCTGCTCCGCACGCTGGCGACCCTGCTGGTCGTTGCCGGGCTGATCTGGATCGGCTCCATCGTGCTCACCGCCCTCACCGCGCGGCCTCGGCAGATGAGCCCCGGGCAGCGCACCGGGCTGACGGTGTTCACCGGGCTGATGTGCCTGCTGGTGGTCGCCCCCACCGCCGTCGGGCTGCGCTACATCGACGCCCACACCGACGCCGTCGATGAGATCTTCACCGGAGCGGCCGACCGCCCGGAGACTGAGGGCTCGCCCTCGGTGGGCCCGGATGTAGAGCATGAGGATCCGTGGGCCAACGTGCCGAGAGTCAACGTGTTGCTGCTCGGCTCGGACGCCGGGGACAACCGGGAGGGCGTGCGCACCGACTCGATGATCGTGGCCAGCATCGACACGGCCACCGGGGACACCGTGCTGTTCGGGATCCCCCGCAACCTGCAGAACGTGCCGATCCCCACCAACAGCCCGCTGTACCAGCGCTACGGCGGCTCCTTCGACTGTGGCCCCGAGTGCCTGATGAACGCCATCTGGACCACTGCCCTGAACCTGCAGGAGGAGAACCCGGACTGGTTTGCGGGTGACCCGAACCCCGGGCAGACCGCCACCCGGCAGGTGATCTCCGCCATCATCGGCCAGCCGATCCACTACACGGTGATCATCGACCTCGAGGGGTTCGAGGCGCTGGTGGACGCCATGGGGGGCGTCGACATCAACGTCCAGGAGCGGGTGCCGATGGGCGGTAAGACGTGGACCGACGCCGACGGCAACTCCCACCTCATCGAGGGCACGGAGAGCGGCTGGATCGAGCTGGGTCCGCAGCATCTGGATGGCCATGAGGCGCTCTGGTACTCCCGCTCCCGAGTCACCACCGACGACTACTCCCGGATGCGCCGGCAGCGCTGCGTGGTGGGCGCGCTGGTGGACCAGGTCAACCCGATGAACCTGCTGCAGCGTTATCCGGCCATCGCCGAGGCGGCCGGTGACAACATCACCGTCGACATCGACCAGACCGAGCTGCCCGCCTGGGCCGAGCTGGTGGAGCGGGTACAGGGCGGGACCATGAAGAGCCTGCCGTTCACCGCCGAGAACATCAACCCGGCCGACCCGGACTACTCCGCGATCCGGCGTGAGGTCTATCTGGCGCTGCACCCCGAGCCCGAGCCGACCGCCGAGGCCGGCGGCAGCAACGGCGGCAGCGATGACGGCGGGGCCAGTGCGACCCCGGAGGCGCCGGAGGAGACCACCGAGGAGCCGTCGGAGCCGACCGAGGGCGTCGACCCCGAGTCGCCGACCACCCCGGAGACGGACGAACTGGCCGAGATCGGCGCTGTCTGCTGAGCAGCGCCCGACCGACGGCCGCGCAGGGTCGCCTCCGCGCGATGTTCCTCCAAACCGGGCAGCGCTGACCGTCTGTGCAGAACACCTCAAGCCCGGCCGCACCCGC
>CAYVEH010000369.1:0-1985 GCA_964450585.1 uncultured Ornithinimicrobium sp. | reverse complement strand
GCCCGGCCCACACCCGCGATCGACCCGTATGCCGTGGCCCCCGGGGTCTACCTGTGCTCCCAGTCCACCCCACCGGGCCCGGGCGTGCACGGCATGGCCGGGCTGGCGGCGGCCCGACGGGTGCTGCGGCACGAGTTCGGCATCGGGCACCTACCGCACCTGGGCCCCGGGCCGGCAGAGCAGGCCGACACCAACGGTCCCTCGGAGTCTGTTTGACTGGGGCACCGTGACTGCCACGATGAACCTGACACACGCCGAGTGCGCGGCCCGGGCCGCCATGATCACGGTCCAGGACCAGCGGGTCGAGCTGGACCTTCGGTCGGCTCCCGACCCGGACGCCACCACGTTCCGGGTGGTCAGCACGATCACCTTCACCGCGACCGAGGCTGCCGTCGGTGCCCAGACGTGGGTGGATGTGGTCGCCGAGCGGATCGTCGGCGTCACCCTCAACGGGCACCCGGTGCAGGTCAGCGACTACGACGGCGCCCGGGTGCCCCTGCCTGGCCTGGCCCGCCACAACGAGGTGCGGATCGAGGCCGACGGCGCCTACAGCCGCAGCGGGGAGGGGCTGCACCGGTTCACCGACCCCCAGGATCAGCAGACCTACCTGTACACCCACTTCGAGCCGACCGACGCCCGCCGGCTCTACCCGGTCTTCGAGCAACCGGACCTGAAGGCCCGGGTCACGTTCGTGGTGACGGCCCCACGGACCTGGCAGATCCTCTCCGGGCAGCCGGAGGTCGCCCGGGTCGAGGAGCAGGACCTGGCCACGGTCACCTTCGCAGCGACCCCACCGATCTCCAGCTACATCACCGCCGTGGCCGCCGGCCCCTATCACCGGGTCGAGGGCAGCTGGAGCGTCCATCGGGAGGACGGCAGCAATCAGGAGGTTCCGCTGGGCGTGCTGTGCCGCGCCTCGATGGTGCCCTACCTGGACGCCGAGGAGATGCTGCGGCTGACCCGGCAGGGCCTGGACTTCTACGACCGCCACTTCGGATACCCCTACCCGTGGGGCAAGTACGACCAGATCTTCGTGCCGGAGTACAACATCGGCGCCATGGAGAACCCGGGGCTGGTCACCTTCACCGAGCAGTACCTGCACCGGGGCCGGTCCACCCGGGCGCAACGCCAGGCGTTGTCCACCACCCTGATGCACGAGATGGCGCACATGTGGTTCGGGGACCTGGTGACGATGCGCTGGTGGGACGGCCTGTGGCTCAAGGAGAGTTTCGCCGACCTGATGGGCTACCAGGTGACCTCGCAGGCCACCGAGTACACCGACGCCTGGACCCGGTTCGCGATGGACCGCAAACAGTTCGCCTACCGCCAGGACCAGTTGCCCACCACCCACCCGATCGTCGCGGTCATCGACGACATGGAGGCGGCCCGGCAGAACTTCGACGGGATCACCTACGCCAAGGGCGCCGCCGTCCTCAAGCAGTTGCTGGCGTATGCCGGGCCGGAGGCCTTCTTCGCCGGGTCGCGGGAGTACTTCGCCCGCCACGCCTATGGCAACACCGAGGTCGAGGACCTGCTGGACTGCCTGGAGCAGGCCTCCGGACGTGACCTGCGAGCGTGGGCCCGGGCCTGGTTGCAGACCACCGGGATGGCCGAGTTGTCCCCGGTGGTGGAGCGCGGTGCCGACGGGAGGGTGACCCGGCTGACCATCGACCAGGATGCCGGCGCCCACCCGCCCCGGCCGCACCGGTTGGTCGTCGGGTGCTACGCGATCCAGGGCGGGGAGCTGAGCCAGGTCGCGGCCCACGAGTTGGACGTCACCGGGTCCCGCACCGAGGTGGACCAGGCAGTCGGGGACCGGGCCGACCTGGTGCTGGCCAACGACACCGACCTGACCTACGCCACGGTCCGGCTGGACCCGGTCTCGGTCGCCACCGCCCTGGGGCACGTCAGCTCGATGCAGTCCTCACTGAGCCGGGCCCTGGTGTGGTCGACGCTGTGGAACAGCCTGCGGGACGGGCTGCTGC
>CAYVEH010000368.1:0-1987 GCA_964450585.1 uncultured Ornithinimicrobium sp. | reverse complement strand
GCGACCACGGGGTGGCCGCGCACGGGGTCTCCGCCTTCCCCTCGGAGATCACCGGCGCCATGGTCCGCACCTTCCTGGCCGGTCGAGCCGGCGTCAATGCCCTGGCCCGCACCCACGGGGTGCACGTGCGAGTCCTGGATCTGGGCTGCACCGACGAGTTCGCCGACCTGCCGGCGCCGGTGCGCACCGCGTTGCAACGCCACAAGGTCCGACGAGGCAGCGCCGCGATCCACGAGGCCGACGCCCTGACCGCGCAGGAGTATGCCGAGGCGTGGGCTGCCGGAGTTCAGGTCGCCCGAGACGAACTGGCCGCCGGCGCCGACCTGCTGATCTCCGGGGATATGGGGATCGGCAACACCACCCCGGCCGCGGCGCTCATCGCCGCCACCCTGGAGTTGTCCGGGCAGGAGGTCGCCGGTCGCGGGACCGGCATCGATGACGCCGGGCTGGCCCGGAAGGCGGCCGTGATCGACCGCGCCGTGGCCCGGCTCGGTGACCGGCGGACCGAACCTGACCAGGTGCTGCAGGCGCTGGGCAGCGCGGACCTGGTAGCGGCAACGGCCTTCCTGGTCACCGGTGCCCGCCACCAGGTCCCGGCACTGCTGGACGGCCTCATGGGCGTCGCCTGCGGGCTGCTGGCCCACCGGGTGGCTCCGGGGGCCGCGGCCTGGTTCGCCGCGGGGCACCGCTCCCCGGAGCCGGCCCAGGGTCATGCGCTGCGGGCGCTGGGCCTGACCCCACTGCTCGATCTCGGGATGCGGCTCGGGGAGGGGTCCGGGGCGGTGACAGCGGTGCCCTTGCTGCGCAGTGCCGTCGCGCTGCTCAACGAGGTCACGTTGCTGGAGGATCTGGGATGAGCCTGGCCGACGGGTGGCGCCTGGCGGTGGGCACGCTGACCCGGTTCCCGGTCCGGCCGCCGGCGGTGCTCGACCGGGCCACGGCAGGGGTGGCGATGACCCTGGCCCCGCTCACCGCGCTGCCGTTGGCCGCTGGGGTCGCCGGCCTGGTGTGGCTGGCCTCGCAGGGCTACCTCCCGGCGCTGGTGGCCGGGCTGCTCTCGGTCGGTCTGCTGGCTTGGGCCACCAGGTTGCTGCACCTGGACGGGCTGTCCGACACCGTCGACGGGCTGACGGCCTCAACCGACCGGGCCCGGTCGCTGGCCGTGATGCGCTCCGGCACCGCAGGCCCGGCGGGGGTGGTGGCCCTGGTCATCGTGTTGGGGCTGCAGGCCGCGGCGCTGGGCGCGTTGAGCGCCCAGCCGGGCGGGGCCTGGGTGGCAGCCGCATGTGTGCTGGCCTCCCGCAGCGCGCTGCCGCTCGCGTGTGCCCGGGGGATCCCGGCCGCCCGCGATGAGGGCCTGGGGGCCACGGTGGCCGGCTCGGTGCACCCGCTCGTGGCGATGCTGGTGTGGTCACTGACCGCGCTCCTGGTGTGGGGGGTGGCGCTGCTGCCGGACCCGGCCCTGGGTTCGGCAGCACGCGCGTTGCTGGCGCCGGCCCTGGCGTTCCTGGCGCTGGCCGGGGTGCTGCGGGTGGCGTTGCGGCGCCTGGGCGGCGTCACCGGTGATGTGCTGGGCAGCGGCGTCGAGGTGATGCTGACGGTCCTGCTCCTCTGTGCGGCCTGACCGGTCTCAGAGCACGAGCACCCGACCGGAGACCACCAGGTGCACCTCCTGGCACGCGGTGGCGATCTGCCGGTTCACCTCGCCCAACAGGTCACGGAAGAGCCGCCCGGACCGGTGTGCCGGCACCACGCCGAGGCCGACCTCGTTGGTCACCAGGATCGTGGGGTGGGGCCGGTCCAGGGCTGCGCAGATCCCGGTGAGTTCCTGGCGGACGGCCTCCGCGGCCTGCGACCCGGGCGCCTCCCACAGGTCCAGCTGGTCGATGCGGCGGGTCAGCCAGGTGCCGAGGCAGTCCACCAGCACGGCGTCGCTGCTGCTCCTCAGTGCGGCGGCGACATCGGTGCTCTCCACGGTGCGCCAGTG
>CAYVEH010000367.1:0-1989 GCA_964450585.1 uncultured Ornithinimicrobium sp. | reverse complement strand
GCCCAGGTGCCTCGTCTGCTGGCCCCGGGGGGCCGGCTCCTGGTCGTCGGACTGGCAGTACCGCATACCGTGCTCGATCACCTCTGGGACACCGCCTCGGCGATCACCAACCCACTGATCGGCTGGGTGAAACACCCCTGGCCCAGCCCCGACCCGCACCAGGTGACGGATCCGCCGTACCCGGTGCGTGAGCCGACCCTGACCTTCGATGAGATCGCCGCTGTCACCCGTCGGGTGCTGCCCGGGGCCAGAATGCGCCACCACCTGGGCTTCCGGTACACCATCACCTGGACCGCCGCCGCCGACGCCGGGCCCGGATGACCTGCGATGAGCAGGACGAACCGGCCCAGCGCAATTAGGCGGCGAGGCTGGCCACTCGGTATCGTGTAACGGTTCATCACCACCGAGAGCCGTCTCAGGGCCTGTGGATCGTCGCTGCGCAATGTCGGGCGACTCTGGCAGGCTGGGGGCCTGGCACGACGTGGTGGGACGATGCAACCCTCCTGTCACGGAGAGACCGTGACCGCTGAGACCGAAGGAGGTGGGTTCACGCATGCGTCAGTACGAACTCATGATCATCCTTGATCCGGAGGCCGATGAGCGGAACCTCCAGCCCACGCTGGAGAAGCTGCTGGCCGTCGTCACCAAGGAAGGTGGCACGCTCGACAACCTCGACATCTGGGGACGTCGCCGGCTGGCCTACGAGATCAAGAAGCAGTCTGAGGGCATCTACGCCGTGGTCAACCTGACCGCGTCGACCGCCACCGCACAGGAACTCGACCGCCGGCTGGGCCTGAACGAGAGCGTTCTGCGCACCAAGCTGATGCGCGTCGGCGCCTGACCGACTCTTCCCCCGCACGAAGGACTCAGACATGGCTATTGGTGACACCCCGATCACCGTGGTGGGCAACCTCACCGCTGACCCCGAGTTGCGCTTCACCCCTTCCGGCGCTGCTGTCGCGAACTTCACCGTGGCCTCCACGCCCCGGCAGTTCGACCGGCAGACCAATGAGTGGAAGGACCAGGAGACGCTGTTCATGCGCTGCTCCATCTGGCGCGAGGCTGCCGAGAACGCTGCGGAGTCGTTGACCCGTGGCACCCGCGTGGTCGTGACCGGCCGCCTGGTCGCTCGCTCCTGGGAGACCCCCGAGGGTGAGAAGCGGACCGTCATGGAGATGCAGGCCGACGAGGTCGGCCCCTCGCTGCGCTACGCGACCGCCAAGGTCACCAAGGCGCAGCGCGGCGGCGGTGGCGGCGGCAACTGGGGCGGCCAGGACCAGGGAGGTCAAGGCTTCGGCGGCCCGCAGGGCGGCCAGGGCTTCGGTGCTCCCCAGGGTGGCCAGGGCTTCGGTGGCCCGCAGGGCGGCCAGCAACCCGGCCCGCAGGGTGGCCAGGCCAGCCAGTCCGAGACCGACCCGTGGGCCACTGGCGGCAACGCCGGCGGCCAGCAGGGTGGCGGTTGGAACAGCCCGTCCTACGACGACCCGCCGTTCTGATCACCACCACCGCCTCCGGGACCGGCTGAGCCGGCACCGGAGGACCACCCGGCCCCCGGAGACCCGGTGACCGGACCCGAAACACCCCATCCCGAGGTGACCCCTCGGGCTCTCACAGAATGGAGAGCACCACGATGGCCAAGCCCGTTGTGCGCAAGCCCAAGAAGAAGGCGAACCCTCTCAAGGCCGCCAAGATCGAGTCGATCGACTACAAGGACACCGCGCTGCTGCGCAAGTTCATCTCCGACCGCGGCAAGATCCGTGCCCGTCGGGTGACCGGTGTCTCCGTGCAGGAGCAGCGTCGCATCGCCACCGCGGTCAAGAACGCCCGCGAGATGGCCCTGCTGCCCTACTCCAGCTCGGCGCGCTGAGCACCGATTCGACAAGGAGAAGTTGATGAAGCTCATTCTCACCCAGCCGGTGTCCGGCCTCGGTGTGGCTGGTGACGTCGTCGAGGTCAAGGACGGCTACGCCCGCAACTACCTGCTGCCCC
>CAYVEH010000366.1:0-1990 GCA_964450585.1 uncultured Ornithinimicrobium sp. | reverse complement strand
CCCTCAAGCAGAATCCGCTGAGGCGAGCCGACCTCGACGACTTCGTCACGTCATACCTGCCGGGCCGACGTGGCGAACGGCAGGAGAGCGAGCGTTGGCAATCCCTCACCTACGACGAACTCGTCGCCCGAGACAAGGCGAACCTGGATATCACCTGGCTTCGGGACGAGTCGCTCGAGGACCTGGACAATCTGCCGTCCCCGGATGTTCTCGCCCGGGAGATCGTCGAGGATCTGTCGGCAGCGCTGGCCGAGTTCGATGCCGTTGCGGTGGCTCTGGAGGAGCAGTTCGGGCAGACCCATTGATGCCCCCTTCACAAGGGGTGGCGGTTACCGGTATGTTCGGAGACCGGTGAGTCACGCCGAGTCCTCGATGGACTGAAGGCGACCCAGGACGGACCTGACCAACCCGGCCTGGCACTCGGGCTAACAATCCTCTGGCCCAAACGTGACAGACGTTGAGCGCTGGAGGACGAGATGGTCGACAAGCAGCCAGGCAGACCCCGTCGTGGTCGTCCGCGCCTGCGAGCTATCAGCACGGATCGCCCGGTCCGAGTGGAGTTGCGCCTCACTCCTGAGCTTGCCCGCCGCCTTTTTGCTGCCGCCGACGACACCGGCCGCACGGTAAGCGCAGTGGGCGAGTCCGCCCTGCTTGAAGGTCTGCGCAAGGAGCAGGCCATGTGAGTTGACCAGGGCTGCTTCTGGGAGCCCGTCACCCCCCAGACCCGACGAAAGCCGGGCGGCAACCCGGCTTCGACGTGAGACGCGGCAAGTGCCGCGCCCATCAAGACTCAACACGAACCCCGAGGGGCTCACTGCTGCCATTGTGGCGACCCGACGTGCCCACGTCAACAGCGGCTCCTCGAAGACAGGAGCACCACATGCGCAAACTCGACTCCTCCGTCCCACACAGACTCGGTCGGCGGACCAGCTTTATCCCTCCACTCGAGGGCAAGCCTGCTTCGTGGGCCGAAGTCATCGACGCCGCCGCGGACGCCACCCGGCGGGCGGCACTGGCGGAGTCCTTGATCGCCACGACGCTGACCGCGGACGCCGAAGGGCACCCGGTCGTCGGCACAGCCGATACGGCAGCGCTCAAGCGGCTGGCGCCGGATCAGTTGTTCGCGGTCCGCCGACCCGTCTCCCACAAGGGCATGAAGAACTATGTCTCCCGCGCCGCGGTCCCCAGCGAACGGCACGAAGCCCGTGCTGTGTGGTGCGAGAGCTTCAACGAACTTAGCCACCTGCGGGACCTTCTCCTCACGGTGCTGCCCACGCAGGTGACCACGCAGCCGCTGCGCCTGGAATGGGTCCTGGCCTCCGGCGTGCGCAGCCACGTGCCCGACTTCCTCGTCAGGTGCGCCGACGGCCGGACGATCTTGGTCGATGTCACCACAAGCAGCAAGCTCGACGACCCCCGCCTTCGCGCGATCCTGCAACTCACGGGTGCCACCGCTGAGGCCGTGGGCTGGGACTACCAGGTGCGGACCGAGTTGCCACCGCAACGAGTCCGCAACCTCAACTTCCTGCACGCGAGTAGGCACGACACCCGCCAGGACCGACCATCGGGGGCGCGGCAGTTGCGCCAGGCACGGGGAACGGTCGACGTCCAACGGGCCAGCGTTCTGCTTGGCGGCGGTGCACAGGGATACCTGCGTCTGTGGGACCTCGTCTCGAACGGCCTCGTGCATGTGCCGCTCGACTCTGCGATCGACCTGGACAGCAGCGTCGCAACTGTCGGGCCGACGGGAGGTGCGGTATGGCTACACGCCTTCTGAGCCGCACGGACCGACGCGCATCCCTCGGCGTGGGTCACGACCTGGCGGGGTCGGTCGACTCCCCGAAGGTCGTTGGCATCACGCGGGACGAGGACGGGCGTGTCATGGCGTACCTGGACTATGGCGACCATCGCAGCCGCGTCCCCTGGATCCAGTTGGTCAAAGCGAGCCTGGAGCAGCGCCCAGCGACAAAGACTGATGTCTTCGACGAGC
>CAYVEH010000365.1:0-2014 GCA_964450585.1 uncultured Ornithinimicrobium sp. | reverse complement strand
CCGCGTCGGTCAGGATCCGAAAGATCGTGGTGCCGGGCTGGAGCGCCAGCGCACGTATCTGGGCGCCGGTCAAGAAATGCGGATGCTTGCCGGTCACCTCGCCGACCCCGGACCTCACGGTGCCAACCGGTTCCAGATCGGGTGGTGCGCCGCACGGCTGCTGACCGGGTGGTGCGCCAAGCGACTCCGGACCGGGTGGTGCGCCAAGCGACTCCGGACCGGGTGGTGCGCCAAGCGACTCCGGACCGGCTGGTGCGCCAAGCGACTCCCGACCGAGTGGTGCGCCAAGCGACTCCCGACCGGGTGGTGCGGGACCGACCTCACACGACGGATGATCTGTCGTCGTGCTGTCGCCAAGGGGCGGATGCACGTTGGGCAGCAGCGTGGAGAAGGGGACCAGGATGTTGATCGTGGCCGCGGGCAGGCCGGCCAGCACTCGATCGAGTTGCGCGGTGCGCTCTATGTCGATCAGCTCTGTCCCGGCGCTTTCGTCCGGAATGGCAGCAGCATCCTTGGTGGATGAGGGGCCGGCACCTTCGTCGGGAACGGAAGCAGCAGACTGAGGGGGTGCGGCCCTGGCGCTCTCCTCGGGAACGGCAGCAGCAGCCTTGCGAGCTATGACACCGGCGCCGGGGTTAGCGCCGCTCGTCGGCGGCTCCGGGAGGGTGCCGTGGAGCAACAGCGCCACCCCGATCGTGGCACGCAGGACATTCAGCGAGCGTTTGTCACCTCCGGCCCGCGCCCGCCGCGCGGCCAGATCGACGCGATCGGCCAGGGCCGCCCCTTGCGTCGCGCTACAGCGCAGACCCAGCGAGGCCGTGCCGTCGTCGTCAAGACGGACCCACAGGTCACTGGCCGCGAGGGACTCCGCCCGAGTGCGCGCCTTCCCCGCCGGGTCGTCCTGGCGCAGGTCCTCCTTGACGCGGGCCACCTCCCGGTCCAGCGCCCGATAGAACTGCTTGTGGACCCACGGTTGGCCGGTGAACATGCCGTCACTGCCCAGCCGCTCGGTCACCGCAGCCGCCGGGTCGGTGCCGAAGAACCCGTTGGCCACCGCGGCCGCTGCCTCGTGCGGCAGCTCGGCACACTCGCGGAAGAACCGACGTACCAGGCGCCAGGGTGCCTCCCCGGAGGAGAGCGCAGTGCGCACCGGGTCGAGCACCGCCGGCGGCATGTTGGCCAGCGCGACCAGGTCGGAGACCTCACCTTCACCCCACCCGATCGCTGCCCGAATCTCACCACGGGTCGCGGACTTAGCTCTGGCTCGCCACTGATCACGGGCCGAGGAAGCGAGCTCGTCCGGAGAGCTGAGGCCCTTCTTGGCCAGCAGCACCTGGCCCGTCAGGGCTGTCAGGTCACGGGTGGCTGAGAGTGTCATCGCCTCCAGGCTGGCCGTCGTCGCGGTCAGCGTCTCCACCACCCCCAGCACAGCCGAGGCCTGCTCCCGGATCTGCGGAGCGTCCAGGGACTCTGCCCGCACGCCGGTCGGCACGGCGGCCAGCGCGCAGGCGTGCACGGTCTCCGTCAACTGCGTCGCCAGGGCCTCCGGAACGCCCGCGGACAGCATCGCGCAGAGCACCGGATCCCGGCCCGGTGCTGGCGAGCTGGCCATTTCGGCCTCCCAGGCCGCGAAGGCGGCTTCGGCGGCCTCAACCTCAACAGATGTCGTCTCACGGGCACCCGCGGCTCGCAGGTCCGCCATGACCTCCTGGTCGGTCCGACGATCCACGACGACGCTCATCACACCCTCCTCCCGGCTCGACACCCCGGTGCCTCCTACACGCTTGCCACTATAGAACACACGTACGACAGAGGTCTTCGCTGCCCCAGCTTCCTGTGGACAACGAGCCGCGCGCCGCGATCCCCGGCTCACGGCATACCGGCAATTCCGTCGCACTCAGGGCCGGAGCCACTGAGGCCCGCCACGCTTCGCCGTTGCTGCCGTGAACGGAACCGGATATCAGGTCCACACTGGCCCTATGGCGAAGGCAACCAAGCGCGAGAGTTGGTCCGG
>CAYVEH010000364.1:0-2040 GCA_964450585.1 uncultured Ornithinimicrobium sp. | reverse complement strand
TTGAACCACACCCTCATACACAGTGACCTGACTCTATGCGCTCTGCCTGACAAGTGGCGCCAGGCGCACTGGAGCAAGCCCTAAGCCGATCACGCCCGCCTGCCGTGCCGCAGTGCTTGACCGAGTCCAAGTGACTGCGCTAACTTCAAGCATGGACCTCCGTCCCAGATGGCTAGGAGCCATCCTTCCCCTGGTCCTGATGTCCCCCTCGGGTGTGTCTGCGCAGACACAACCCACTCCTGAGTCTTCGGTAAGTACGGCACACACGTCTCCGACGATGGACCCAACGTCGGACCGCATTTCAATTGGTTCGGATGTTGGCACTCGACATCCACGATCACCTACCGCACAACTGGCGCGTCCGCCAATTGGGCGTCGGCTACAGTCTTGGCGGCGGCAACCAGGACCAATTCAACCCAAGTCACCCTCAATCAGGTGTCAAGCGGCGGCCGCATTGTTGTGACCTCGGCCAACTATCCGACTTCAACGTGGTCAGGGCAAGCGCCAGGATCCGCGACATGCTCGGGAAGCACTTACGGTTTTGGCGATGTATCCAATGGCGTCAATTACCTTTATTAAGGACGAACCATGTCGAGAGTGGCGTTCATCGCGATTGCTGGCCTGACACTCACGACCTTGGTGGCGTGCGACTCGAGCAACGACATCGAGGCGCATCCAGTCCCCCACGGTGAGGCACTCAACGTCAGCTTAGCGCACTCGTATGTCAGCCTCGACGAGGTGGTGCAGGGGTCGGATGCTGTCGTCAAGGTTCGCGCGGGTCAGGCGCTGACAGAGGAAATCGGCGAGATTGTGTTCACGTTCACTACCGTGGAGATCCTTGACACAGTCGTGGGACAGTCGGGTAGCAAGGAAATCCAGGTGGTCCAGACTGGTGAGCCAGGCTCCTGGTACGTGCCGGAGTTACCACCTTTTCTGAAGCAGGGAGACGAGTATTACCTTGCGGTCACCTCCGTCGATGATGCCTACGACATCGTGGGGACCGCTGCCTGGGTCGTTGATGGCACGCAGGCTGAACTGTATGCCTGGGAGTCCGAAGGCGGGACGGTCGATATCAAGTCCGGCGTCGACCTACCGCAGACCCTGCCCGTGGCCGAGTTGGAAAACCGGATCCGCAACGCTGGTTGAGCTGAGTCTCAGGCCAGGGCGCGGAGTAGTTCCTGCACGGTGGTGGTCACCTCGTCGGGGCCGGCCGACTGCAGTTCGGCCACCGTCCCGGCTCCCCAGGCGACGCCGATGGACCGCATCCCCGCAGCGCGGGCGGCGCGGATATCGACGACGGTGTCGCCGGCGTAGGCACAGGCGGACGGATCGACCGACAGGGCCGCTGCGGCGTGCAGCAGCGGGTCCGGGTGCGGCTTGTGTCGGGTCGTCGCCTCCAACCCCACGATCACGGCGAAGTCGTGGCGTAGCCCGACAGCCTCCAGCCCGCGCCGGACCGTGTGGGCGCTCTTGGAGGAGACGACGCCCAGTTGAGAGCCGGCCGCCACGAGGGTGTCCAAGACATCCGGGAGACCGTCGACGGCACGGATCAACCGGTCATGGTTGGCCAGGTTCCAGGTGCGGTAGGTCTCCGCCAACTGATCGGCTTGGTCAGGGTTACGCTCACCGAAGATGTCCGCCAGAGTGCGGCCGATCCAGGAGCGAGCCTCGGTCTCCGGGACGTCCTCACCCAGCACGGAGCGCACCGTGTGCTGGAAGGAGGCCACGATCAGCGGGATGGTGTCGGCCAGGGTGCCGTCGAAGTCGAAGAGGACCACGGGGTGGCGTGGGCTCGTGTGATCACGGGGCGTGGCCCGGGTGCGTGGCAGGGTCATGCTGGCAGGTCCGGGGAGCGGTCGTTGTATCTGCCGGCGAACTCCTGGCCGGACATCTGCTGGATGGCACTCATGATCTCGTCGGTGGCCTGCCGCCGAGCCCGCCCGGCAGGCACGTCCTCGAACCGTCCGGTGAAGTCCATCGGTGCACCGAACTCCACCCGCACCTTGGCCCGGGTAGGAAGCCGGGAGCCGACCGGTTGCA
>CAYVEH010000363.1:0-2045 GCA_964450585.1 uncultured Ornithinimicrobium sp. | reverse complement strand
TCCTGCACGGTGGTGGCAACACCTCGGTCAAGACCACCTGGCACGACATCACCGGCGCTGAACTGGACGTGCTCTTCATCAAGGGCAGCGGCCACGACCTGGCCACTATCGGCCGGGACGGCTTCGCCCCGCTGCGTATGGAGCGGCTCAAGCAACTGTTGCCGCCCACCACGATGGGCGACCTGGAGCTGGGCAACGAGTTGCGCGCCGCCTGTCTGGACGCTGCCGCGCCGAACCCCTCCGTCGAGACGCTGGTGCACGCCCTGGTGCCGCGCGCGGCTGTGCTGCACTCGCATGCCGACGCCGTCCTGGCGCTGACCAACACCGAGGGCGGGCGCGCCCGCGTCGAGCAGCTCTACGGGGACCGGGTCGTCATCGTGGAGTACGTGATGCCCGGCCCCGACCTCGGGGAGGCCTGCTACGCGGCCTGGCAGGAGCAGGCCCATGAGGGCACCGAGGGCATCGTGGTGCTGAACCACGGTCTCTTCGCGGTCGGGGACACCCCCAGCCAGGCGCTGCGCCGGCACCAGGAGATGATCGCCCGGGCCCGTGACCTGCTCGGCGAGGTGCCCGAGCACGACGCGAGCCCCACCGGAGCCAGCCCCCAGGACGTGCTCGCGCTCGCCGAGCTGCGTGCGGCGATCAGCGCGACGGCCGGCAAGCCGTTGGTGATGCGCCGTCGCCGGGACGCCCAGGTGTCGGCCTTCCTGACCGATCCGGTGCTGCGGGAGTCGACCCAGCAGGGCCCGATGACCCCCGACCACGTGCTCTACACCAAGCGCAACCCGCTGCTGGGCCGCGACGTGGCTGGCTTTGCCACCGACTATCAGCAGTACTTCGAGGAGCACAAGGACCGGCGCGGGTTGGAGCTGACCATGCTGGACCCCGCGCCGCGGGTCGTGCTCGATGACCAACTCGGCATGTTGTCACTGGGTCGCAACGCCCGTGAGGCCGGCATCGCGCAGGACATCTACTCACACACCATGGACACCATTGAGCTGGCCCGGGGGCAGGGCGGCTACCTCGCGCTCAGCGCCGGGGACATCTTCGACCTGGAGTACTGGGTGCTGGAGCAGCAGAAGCTCAAGCGTGCCGGCAAACCCCGTGCCCTGGAGGGGCAGATCGCGCTGGTCACCGGCGCAGCCTCCGGCATCGGCCGCGCGTGCGCACAGGCTCTGCTGGCCGCTGGCGCCGCGGTCGCCGGCTGGGACCAGGCTGACGGGACCGCCGAGGCCCTCACCGACCCGGCCTGGCTGGGCCTGCAGGTCGATGTGACTGACACCGAGCAGGTGCAGCAGGCCCTGGCGCACACCGTCGACCACTTCGGCGGGGTGGACATCGTCGTGGTCTCGGCCGGCATTTTCCCGCAGAGCCAGGACATCGCCGAGCTCAGCGCCGAGCAGTGGCGCCGCACCATGGCGGTCAATGTCGACTCGGTCGCCGCCCTGTTCACTGCGGTGCACCCGGTGTTGCGGTTGGCGCCGGCCGGTGGCCGTGTCGCGGTGGTGGCCTCCAAGAACGTCCCGGCGCCCGGCAAGGGGGCCGCGGCCTACTCCACGTCCAAGGCCGCCCTGTCCCAGCTGTGTCGGGTGGCGGCACTGGAATGGGCTCAGGACGGCATCCGCGTCAACCAGGTGCACCCCGATGCCGTGTTCGACACCGGCCTGTGGACCCCGGAACTGCTGGCCAGTCGGGCCGAGCACTACGGCATGACGGTGGAGGACTACAAGCGCCGCAACCTGCTGCGCACCGAGGTCAGCAGCGAGGACGTGGCCCGGCTGGTGTGCGCGATGGTCGACGACACCTTCGCGCGCACCACCGGAGCCCAGGTGGCGGTCGACGGTGGCAGCGAACGCACGCTCTGACCCGGCCGCTTCGCCAGCCGGCCGGGTATCGTCCACGCATGAGCCTGACCTCACCGCGCCGCAGCTGGCTGTTCCTGCAGGGAGCTGACCGCGAGGGCCTGCTCGCAGCCGGGAACGGCGGCACCGACGTGGCGATCCAGGACCTGGAGGACTTCACCCCGCCGCACCTCAAGACGCAGG
>CAYVEH010000362.1:0-2052 GCA_964450585.1 uncultured Ornithinimicrobium sp. | reverse complement strand
CCTGCCGACTGACCAGGCCGTCGCGGGCGCGGCGCTCATCCGGGGTGAGCGGGTCATCCTTGCCCAGCGCGGCGGCATACCGGTCAGCGAGGGCCTGCAGCGGTTCGGTGAGGTCGGCGGGGTCGGTCTGCGGGTCGACCTCCAGCACCGGCACCAGCAGCCCCGCGGCGCGGAAGGCCCCCAGCAGCGCGGTGCCCTCGCCCAGCGTGTGCTCGCCCGCGGCCTGCAACCGGGCGAACGCGGTGGTGGCGTCGTCCTCGTCCTCGGCCAGGATCCAGCGCACATAGGTGCGGTCGCTCATCTTGCACCAGTACGTCGAGGGACGGTCCGGCACCGCGACGGTGGGCACGGCGGCCTCATTGGTCTGCTCCAGGGAGGCCAGCACCTCGGGGGTGGCGTCCTCCTCGGCGACCCAGAAGTTGAAGTCCTCACGCACCTGGACGGCCAACTCGGTGCCCGCGGCCAGCACGTCCTGCAACCGGGGGGTGTCGGCGGTGGCTGTCGGGATCGCCGGGACACCTTGGCCGGGCTCGGTGGCCAGTGCGGTCTGGGCCGCCAGCACGATGTCGCGGCTGGCGTCGCCGCTGTGCGTGCGGGACTGCAACGCGACGAGCACCTCACCGTTGGCCCGGTGGATCGCCGGCATCGCGCCGGGCAGCACCGAGGCGAGGGTCACCTCGTGGGCGGTGCCGTCAAACTCCATGGTCACCTGCGCTGTTGCGGCCGGGATGATCTCGCGCATCGCGACCCAGTCGGGTTCGTTGGCCAGTCCCTGGAACGGTCGGTTGACGAACGGGGCGCGCGCCGGTGCCTTCTTGCCCTCGGCCCGCCGCTTGCGTCGTGATGCCTTACCCATGGCGGGAAGTCTACGTGCGTAGGGTCTGTGTCCATGACCACCGCCGACATGTCCGCTGAGCCGCCCTTTGCCCCCGCCGCGGGTCACACCCCGGAGGTGGAGTACGCCGTGCACCGCGGGATCGGTCGGGTGCGGCTGAACCGCCCGAAGGCACTGAACTCCCTGACCACGGCGATGTGCAGCTCCCTACAGGCCCAGTTGACGGCGTGGGCACAGGACGAGGCGGTGGCCGCGGTCTTCATCGAGGGCGCCGGCGACAAGGGGCTGTGCGCCGGGGGCGACGTGCGGGCACTGCGGGAGTTGCTGCTGGCCGGCGACCGGGCGGCGGTGGTCGATTTCTGGGCTGAGGAGTATGCGCTCAATGGGCTCATCGCCGACTATCCCAAGCCGTATGTCGCCTGGATGGACGGGGTGGTCATGGGCGGTGGTGTCGGGGTCTCCGCGCACGGGTCACACCGACTGGTCACCGAACGGGCGAAGGTGGCCATGCCGGAGACGATCATCGGGTTCTTCCCGGACGTGGGCGGGCTGTACTACCTCGCGCACGCCCCCGGTGAGTTGGGCACCCACGTCGCGCTGACCGGGCTGCCGGTGACCGGCGCCGACGCGGTGGCGCTGGGCCTGGCCGATGCGGTGGTCCCCTCGTCCGCCAAGGACGACCTGCTGTCCGATCTCTCCCCAATTTTTGGGGAAGATTCGCACGCCGCTCGCGCATTTTTGGGGAGATTCGGTACGCGCGGTGAGGACAGCACCGCAGCCCCTGCCTCAGCGCTGGAGGCCCAGCGGGACTGGATCGATGAGTGCTACGCCGGTCATGACGCCGCGGTGATCCTGCAGCGGCTACGCACCCACGACGACCCGGCTGCCCGGGACGCCGGCGAGGCGATCGCGGCCCGCTCCCCACACTCGGTGGTGATCACGCTGGAGGCCATCCGACGCGCAGCGGCGATGGACGTCCACCAGGTGCTGGCCCAGGACACCACCCTGGGCGCCCACTTCGCCGCGCACCCCGACTTCATCGAGGGAGTCCGAGCGCTGCTGGTGGACAAGGACAAGAACCCGCAGTGGGCGGATGCCACGGTCGCCGACGTGGACCCGGCGCTGGTGGCGACCGCTTTCGGGGACTGACGCCTCCGGCGTCCTAGTGTCGCGCGTCATTAATTCATTGACAGTATGGGATGATGGCGTATGCCGTC
>CAYVEH010000361.1:0-2064 GCA_964450585.1 uncultured Ornithinimicrobium sp. | reverse complement strand
GATCACGCTGCTGGACCGGTTGCGTTTCCGGGTGACCCTGAACACCGACAACCGGTTGATGAGCGGGACCTCGATGTCCCGTGAGATGCAGCTGCTGGTCGATGAGGCCGGGTGGGGCTGGCGCCAGTTGCGGCGGGTCACCGTCAACGCGATGAAGTCGGCGTTCCTGCCCTTCGATGAACGGCTGGAGATTATCGAGGGTGTCATCAAGCCGTTCTACGACAACTGAGGGCGCCGCCCCCGTCGGCGGGCTCACCTGCCCAACGGGTCGGGCCCCAGGACGCGGGCGCGCAGCCGATCGTCGCGTTCCAGTCTGAGCAGGTCGCGACGGCGCCGTTCGGCCATCACCGCCGACATCACCGCCTCCGGGTGCGCCTGCGGTGGCGGCGGCGGAGAGACATAGGGCAGCAGGTCGGCATAGAGCGAGGAGCCCGTGGCCGCACGACTGGCTGGAGTCAGCTCGCGGCCGCGGGCCAGGAACTGTCGGATCGCCACCGCTAGCCCGTCTGGCAGCACCCCCAGGTCCGCGCCGAGCGCCCACGGGGCCAACTCGGCCGGCATCTGCGGCGGCGTCGGCAGGGCGAGCCGCACCCGCTCACGGACCACGTAGGTGCCGGCGAGGAAGTCCCCGAGGCGCTTGGCCTTCTCGTTGGTGGCCGCGATCAACAAGGCCAGGCTGCCGGCGGTGAGCCACACCTCGAACCAGGTCGTGAGCCCGCGGATCAGCGCGTGCCGGAAACCGATCGGGCCGGTGTCCTCGCGCACGGTGCGCAGCCCGAAGATCAGCTTGCCCAGGGTGCGGCCGTGCGACAACGTTTCGCTGGTGACCGGGACAGCGACCAGTGACCCGACCAGCAGCACGATGACGAGCGCCTGGAGCAGCGCCAGATCCCCACCGACCCAGTCCCAGGGGGAGACCCACAGGGCCGCACCCAGGATCAGCACGACGACCGCGAGGTCGATGGCACCCGAGGCCATGCGCACCGGCAGGCTGGCGGCCGGCAGATCGATCTCGACGGCCTCGGAGGTGACGAAGCCGTCGGACTCGAAGATGCCCCGGGTTGCCATGGTGGGGTCAGACTACTGGCCGGTGGTGCGGAGGCGGGCGCACGGCATACCCGGATCTATCCTGGCCAGGTGGACCTTGATGCGCTGGTGACCAGGCGACGGCCCGGGTGGGAGCGGCTCGCGGCGCTGTCCCGGTTGCGTCGGTTGACCGGTGCCCAGTCCGATGAGTTGCTGGACGGGTACCAGCGCGTGGCCACCGACCTGTCCACCGTGCGCTCCACCGCTCCGGACCCGTCGCTGGTGGGGTACCTGTCCGGGCTGTTGGCGGGGGCACGGTTGCGGTCGGCGGGGGCCCGAACGTTCTCCTGGAGCATGGTGGGGCGGTTCTTCGTTGAGGACTTTCCGGCTGCCCTCTACCGGTTGCGGCGCTGGTGGATCCTGACAGCAGTGGTCAATGTCGTGGTGGCGCTGGCACTGGGGACCTGGCTGTATGCCAACCCGGTGGTGGAGAACACGCTGATCTCGCCGGCCGAGGTGCAGCAACTGGTGCAGAGCGACTTTGCCTCCTACTACTCCGAGCACGCCGCCAGTAGCTTCGCCACTCAGGTGTGGATCAACAACGCCTGGGTCGCGGCGCAGTGCATCGTCTTCGGGGTGCTCGGCCTGCCGGTGCTGTGGGTGCTCTGGCAGAACATCAGCAATCTGGCGGTGACCGGGTCACTGATGCACCAGTACGGTCGGGCGGACGTGTTCTGGGGGCTCATCACCCCACACGGCCTGTTGGAGTTGACGGCGGTCTTCGTGGCGGCCGGGGTGGGGTTGCGGTTGTTCTGGGCCTGGGTGGCTCCCGGCCATCGGACCCGGCTGGCCAACCTGGCGCACGAGGGGCGGACGGCCGCGGGCGTCTCGGTGGGGTTGGTCGTGGTGCTGTTGGTCTCCGGGCTGATCGAGGCCTTCGTGACCCCCTCGGCGCTGCCGACCTGGCTGCGCGTCGGGATCGGGGTGCTGGCCCTGGGGTTGTTCCTGCTCTACGTGTTCACCCTGGGCCGCTCGGCG
>CAYVEH010000360.1:0-2077 GCA_964450585.1 uncultured Ornithinimicrobium sp. | reverse complement strand
GTCGCCACCATCCCCGGGCCACGGGGCCGACCCTGGGAGAGGGTCACCCCAGAGGTGTCGGCATGCAGCCGGATGCCGCGCAGTTGCCTCCCGCAGAGCAGCGCCACCGTGGCGTGGCCCGCCTCGTGGACGATCGTGACGCCGTGCCGCACGACGCGGTAACCGACCGGGGACCAGGTGACCAGGAACGCGACCGCCGCCAGCACCAGCGCGCCGGCCAGGGACGGACCGGGCTGGGTGGACGTCGCGGCGTCCCAGATCTCGCGCACCCCGTGAGTGAATCACGCCCTCGCCAGCGGCCGTGGTCCGGTGAGGCGGTCGGTGGCGCCGAGGCCTCAGTAGGCGGTGCGGTCCGCCTTCTCCAGCCAGGCGCGGAAGATCTCGGTGGCCCCGGGCACCTGCAGCTGCTGGAACGGCAGGGACCGGTCCTGGGGGGCCAGGCCGATCTCGCGGTAGATCATCGCGTCATTGAAGCCGGCCGCGGCCGCGTCGTGCCGGGTAGCGGCGTAGTACAGCCCGGCGGGACGGGCCCAGTAGACCGCACCCAGGCACATCGGGCAGGGCTCGCAGGTGGCGTAGACGGTCGCGCCGGTGAGCTGGAAGCTGCCCAGCCGGTCACACGCAGCCCGGATGGCGGTCACCTCCGCGTGGGCCGTCGGGTCGTTCTGGCCGAGCACCCGGTTCCACCCCTGGCCGATCACCTCCCCGTCGAGCACGACCAGCGCACCGAAGGGCCCGCCGTCACCGGCGGCCATCCCCTCTTTCGCCAGCTCCAGGGCACGCTGCAGGTAACCGAGGTGTTCGGCCTCGGCACTGACCTTCGCATCGGAGAGACTCACAGCCGACACGGTAGCGCCCACCCCCGACCCGGCCGCCTTCGATGACGAATCGCCCCCGGTGAGGGGTGCGGCCGGGCACCGATCGCGGCAAGATGGGTGGACACCACCGAGGAGGTACCCGTGTCCGACAGCGCCACCCCCACTGACCCCCCGACCTGGCCGGCTCAGCGGCCGGAGCGACTCATCGTGGTCGGCGTCGATGCCGACCAGCGCCCAGAGATCGTGACCGAGGTCGCGGCCCTGGCCCGGACGATGTCTGCGGGGCTGGTCTGTGCCTGGGTGGACTCCACCCAGGTGATCTACGGCGCCAGTCTGGACGGGACCCGGCTGATCACGCCGTTGGACCCGGACCAGGCCGTGGGCACCAGCGACGCGGTCCGAGACCGGGTGCACGCCCACCTCGCGGAGGTGCTCAGTGACACCGAGGTGCCGTGGCGGCTGGAGACGGCGGTCGGTGACATCGCCTCCGGGCTGACCGAGGTGGCCACCGACTGGGACGCCGACATCATTGCCGTCGGCGGTCGCCGGCCCGGGTTCAGCGGGTGGATGAACGAGGTCATCGGCGGATCGATCGCCGGGCACCTGGTGCACACCCAGCACCGCCCGGTGCTGGTCATCCCGGGTCACCCGCAGGACCGCTGACGAGGTCGGTGGCGTCCAGCCCCTGGCCGGTCCTGGCGGTCGCGGCCGGTGGCACCGTGGGCACACTGGGCCGGTATGCCGTCAGCCACGTCATCGGTGCCGATCACCTGTTGCCGTGGGGCACGCTGGTCGTCAATGTGGTCGGCGCCTTCCTGCTGGGACTGCTGCTGGAGACACTGGCCAGGTCGGGCCGGGAGGGTGCCACGCACCGGATGGTGCGGCTCGCGCTGGGCACCGGGGTGCTCGGGGGTTTCACGACGTACTCCGCCCTGGCGCTGCAGACACATGACCTGCTGCTGGCCGGGCACGTCGGGCTCGCCGTGGGGTACGGCGGCGGGACCGTGGTGGCCGGGTTGCTGGCTGCGACGCTCGGTATCGTCCTGGCGACCCGGTGGCGGCGTGCGGCCGGACCGACTTCCGGCACGGTGGTCGACCGATGAGCCTGGCTGCGGTGC
The DNA here is from genome assembly GCA_964450585.1 of uncultured Ornithinimicrobium sp. Classification (GTDB taxonomy): domain Bacteria; phylum Actinomycetota; class Actinomycetes; order Actinomycetales; family Dermatophilaceae; genus Ornithinicoccus. The sequence goes on along the minus strand of CAYVEH010000360.1, from coordinate 141 downwards.
TCGTGCTGGGACTGTGCGGTGGTGTGGGTGCCGCGGCCCGGTACCTGGTGGACGGCATGCTGAGCCGATGGTGGCAGCGCGGCTTCCCGCTGGCCACCATGGTGATTAACGTCAGCGGCTCGTTCCTCATCGGGGTGCTGG
>CAYVEH010000359.1:0-2095 GCA_964450585.1 uncultured Ornithinimicrobium sp. | reverse complement strand
TTGCACCTGGTGCGCGAGGATGGCGGGCATGGTGACGATGACCGCCGGCCCCCTTCCCCTCGACGAGCTGAGCACGGCGTATGCCGTGGGGCCGGGTCCGGTGGTCCGGGCCAACTTCGTCACCACGCTGGATGGCCACGCCACCGGGGGGGATGGTCGCTCCGGGTCGATCAACTCGCCGGCCGACAAGGTCATCTTCGACCTGCTGCGTGCCCAGGCCGACGTGGTGGTCGTGGGAGCCGGCACGATCCGGGCCGAGGGCTATGGCCGGTTGCGCACCGAGGACCCGGCACTGGTGGACCTGCGCCGCTCGGCGGGTCGGCCCGATCATCCCCCGCTCGCGGTGGTGACCGCCTCCGGTGACCTGCCGGAGAAGGTGCTCGAGCCCGACCCGCACGCGGGCGAGCTGCTCGTGCTGTGCGCTGCCGCCGTGACCGACAAGTTGGCTGCTCGGCTGGGCGCAGACGCCGTGATCGCCTGCGGGACAGACACCGTCGAGGCCAGTGCGGCCGTCGAGGGACTCCGCGCGCGAGGTCTGCAGCAGGTGCTCACCGAGGGTGGTCCACATCTGCTGGGCACCTGGATCCAGGCTGGCGTCGTCGACGAGCTCTGTCTGACGGTCCGCCCGGTTGTCGTGGGTGGCACCGGCCCCCGCATCCTCGAGGCACCGATCGGCTCCGGCCCGCTGGCTCGCTTTGACCTGGCACACGCCCTCGCCATGGAAGGCGACCTGATGCTGCGCTATGTCTCCGGCCGTCCCGGGGCGTGAGGCCTGCGCCAGCCCCTAGGACCGGCGCGAGATCACGGCCCACGACACCGCGCCGACCAGCACTTCGGCGAGGAGCAAGAGCCCGAGCACCATCGTCACGTCGGCACCGAGTCCGATCGCCACGGCCGCGGCACCGGTCAGTGGCACGGCACAGATGCCCAACACGGCCAGTGAATGGGTCAGCAGCGCGTCATCGCGCTCGTCTCCCTGCTGGGTGAAGGCCCGCTCGAGGCTCGTGGCACGCGCAGGGTTGCCGGTGACCCGCCAGGCGACCACAGCCACCCCGAGGACACCCACTGCGGCGCCCTGGAGGAAGCCGGTGCCCATGTGCCGTGTCTAGCTTTCTTGACACGTCAAAGGTGCTTGACATCTGCAGCGGTGTCAAGCGAACCTGTCAGGGGGCACGGAGGACGCGGACGGGGCGTCCTGCCCCGTCCGATAACTATTGGTAACGTCGCTATAATAGGACACTCAACGCAATGGAGCGCGGGAGGCAATATCATGCGAGCGATTGGGCGGATGGTTCCTGTCGTCCAGCATGACTGTGGGGCTCTTCAATGATCGGGCGTGCGGTTGCTTCAGTCATATGCATGCTGACCATGTCCGCATGCATATCCGGATCGAGCGACGAAAGGGCCGATGACGAAGTCTTACAGAATAGGATCGAGTTTCGTGACGCTATGCGGGGTTACTACCAAAACTTGGCTCAGTGCATGACGGATCTTGGTTTCCCTACGAACATCCTCGCAGACGGCGACGGAATCACCTCCAATGGTCGGGGAGGTAATACGGAGGCCCTCGCTATGTGTGAACAGCAGGTAGGGCCGCACCCAGATATGCCGCCGCCACCCACCGAGGAGGAGTTGAGGGAGTACTTCACACTTGTGCTGGAGGTAGCTGACTGCCTTAGGGAGGAGGGCCTGCCCGTCGTCGAGCCACCTAGCGCGGAGGTATATGTAGAGACCTACTTGGCCAGCCTCTCAGGTTCTGGTGAGGCACCGTGGTGGCCGTACGGAGGCGATCCAGGTCCAGCAACATTTGAAGCCTGCCCCTTCCCCTCAATAAATGAAATATACTTTGGCGGCTGAGAGGTTGAGTCTCTGAGCTTGCGAATCACGGTGTCCCGCAGCGTCCGCTGGCAGCCGAACGGGCGGCACCAATGTTCCGGCTCAACGACCCGACAGGCCAGCACCGCTCGGTCAGCCTGGAGCAGGCTGCGAAGAGCCCAGCAATCGTCTTCCCCACTGAGTCAGACCCATTCTCTTCCCGCAGTCCTACCGCGAATGCAGCCCGCCAGGGCTGTCCCGCGGCTGCACCGCGTACGCC
>CAYVEH010000358.1:0-2104 GCA_964450585.1 uncultured Ornithinimicrobium sp. | reverse complement strand
ACAACTCGTCCTCGAGCTGCCGCTCGTGCTCCACCGCCACGCCTCAGCCCGCCTTTCCGTAGGTGGTGACGTCCAACCTGCCCGTGACCGCCGCGGTGATCAAGGCCGCACGCCGCTCGACCAGCAGTTGACCAAGTGAGCGCTGCCGCTGCAGTTGGGCACCGGTGCTGGACATGAGCTGATCGATCTCCGCCACGATCTCGTCCTGCTCCGATGATGGTGGGCAGGGGAAGTGCTCGGAGGAGAAGCCGCCGAAGTCGAGGTTCTGGATGCCTGTCGTCTGCTTGGTCCACTTCTCGGTGATGCGCGTCAGGCGCGCGGCATAGAAGGCGTAGAGCCAGTACCTGTGGTTCATGCCGTCCTGGAGCCGCAACCGTGAAAGGAAGTTGGAGCAGACTGCCTCAGTGTCGCTCTCGAAAGAGACCACGAACCCGACGGGGTTGGCCTGGGTTCCGCCTGACCTCTCGATCAGGAGGTCACCCCGGCGCAATCCGCGCCGACGAACGTCCTCGACCGACACCTCACGAAGCGTTGGGATCGGGTCGGTTACCTGCAGCCGCTCCCGGTCGAAGTCTGCCACTCGAGCGCACGGGGTACCCTCCCCCTCCACTGCGGGATCGGAACCCCACACACCCGTTTCGACGGAAGCGAGAACGTGGCGCAGCGGCCTGGTCTCCCAGTGCTCCGGCATGTCACCGATCCAGTCGACCCCCGACGCTTCACGCTTCGCCGGGCCCTTGCCCCCCGTGATCAGGCCTAGAATCACCGCGTCTCGATGCTCCAAGACGGAGCGTGTCAACGCTTCCTGCTTAGCGATCAGCGCATCGATCTTCGCCGTCTCCCGGTCCAAGAAGTCAGCGACAGCACTCTGCACCCGTAGGGCGGGTGCAGGCACCCTGAAGGCGGAGACCTTCTCCGCAGTGAAGTGAGGGATCGTGGCGACACTCGTCTCCAGCGCGATGCGCCCCGTGTCAAGGGCCGACTGCAGCGCGTAGGCGAGAAATCGACCGTCTGCCCTGCCTGCCTTAGGTCGGATGCGCACGATGGAATTTTGGTAGCCCCACCCTGGCATGTCTGCCGCAACTCGAAACGCACGCCCGAAGCCGGCACCGCCTTCGACGACGAGGACGTCGTCACGTCGAATGTCAAGGTCCCGTGCCTCAACCGGCGAGAACGGCATGGTCTTGGGCGTTGCCTCGTGCCACCGACCCATAGGTTGGATGTGAGCCGCCCGCACGTAGGGCAAGTCGACGGACCCGTCGGCACCGGTCGACTGGATCATCTTGCCGAGCGTCACGCTGCCCAGATGGCTCAGACGAGCCTCGCGAACCTGAGTCACGACTCGAGCTCCGCGAACAGGTCCTGGATCTCGGCAATGAGCCGCTTGACGTCGGCGTCAATATCCTCGAGCGGGCGGGGTGGAACGTACTCGTAGAAGTGGCGGGTGAAGGGGATTTCGTAGCCGATCTTGGTCTTGGCGTGGTCGACCCAGGCGTCGGGGACGTAGGGGAGGACCTCGCGTTCGACGTACTCGTCGATGTCCTGACCGAGGGGGACGTTCTCGGTGTCGCGCAACTTCGGGTCCGGCTCGGGGTTGCCCTTGGCGTCGGTGCAGATCTCGGCGGTCTCGTCCCGTTCGCCGAGCGCGGCGTGGATCGCCTTGCGAACCGGTGCACCGACCTGGAGGCCTGCGTTACCGAGTGCCTTGCCCAGGGCCTGGTCGAACGCGGGCCGCTCCTTCCAGACGGTCTTGCGGTCAAGCTTCTGCAGGGCACGCCGCAACTGTTCCTGGGTGGTCTCGTCGAGCTTCTGCACCGCCTTGGCCTCGATCGCCTCGTCGATCCGCTCGGCCGTGGCCCGGTAGGCCAGGCGGAGGGGACACTCGACGGTGATCGTGTGGAACCCGAAGGCTTCGTTCGGGAAGATCTTGGAGCGCTTGTCGTTCGTCCCGTCGAACTCGGCATACAGCTTGACAAGGGTCTCGATGTCCGCGGGCGCCAGTTCCTTGCGCTTGGACCCCAGCGACTTGCGCATCTTGGTGAACATGCCCGAGCCGTCGATGAGCTGGACGTAGCCGCGCCGCTCGGCCGGCTTCTTGCGGTCG
>CAYVEH010000357.1:0-2117 GCA_964450585.1 uncultured Ornithinimicrobium sp. | reverse complement strand
TCGGCCGGGTCTACACCGAGTTGGTCGGTTGGGCCCGGGAGGTCGCCGAGGATCCCCGCCACCGGGTCCGGGCGGCACTGGACTCCTACCTGGCGGACCTGGCCCGCGACATGCAGCACGACGTCGACACGATGGCCCGCACGGAGCGCCTCAAGGAGCGGCTGCTGGACCACCCGCAGGTCGCGCCGAGCCTGGTGGCCGTCTGGGAGGCGGTGCAGGGGGTGCTGGTGGAGCAGCTGTGTGACCCGCACGGCCAGATCCGAACCCGGCTGGCCGAGGAGCTGGTTGACGTCGGGGAGCAGCTGGCCACCAACGCCACGCTGCGCGCACGGGTCGATGCCTGGGGGGCGCAAGCGGCGGCAGCACTGGTCTCCCGCTACGGCGCAGAGCTGACCTCCGTCATCAGCCACACCATCGAACGCTGGGACGGCCAAGACGCGGCCGACCGGATCGAGTTGCATGTCGGCCGCGATCTGCAGTTCATTCGCATCAACGGCACGGTTGTGGGTGGTCTGGTCGGGGTGCTCATCCACGCGGTCAGTCAGGTGCTCTGAGGGCGGTCGCCGCCGTGCCAGCTCAGGCGGCGTGCGGCGCCGTCGGCAGCAGTTGCGCACCCGCCATCGTCACCACGTGCACCCCGATGAGCGGCACCCCCGCCTCGGCACAGGCGTCCAGCGCGACCTGGTGCCAGACCCGGTCGTCATCGCAGACCGGGCCGTCCTCCCGCACGATCGCCAGCACCAGACTCAACGGGCCGTGGTGGTCATCACCGACCATCTCGCACAGCTCAGTGGCCCAGTCCATCGCCGCCCAACGTTGCCCCTCGGCGGCCGGAGGCGGCGGGGCCGGGACCAGCACGGGCTGCAGGAGGTGCCCGTCGTCATCGCAGAACAGGAACGCCAGGTTGTCGGTCATCCGGTCCTCCGGGTCCAGGTAGGCCTCAAGAGCGTCCTGGCACACCTCCGGGTCGTGCAGGGAGGGCATCTGGGACCGGTCGGTCAGGTCAAAGGTGTTGTCGTTGTCGTTCATCATCCGGTGATGCTGCGGCACCTGGCGGTCCAGCCGCAGAAACTATCCACAGGACCGCCCTGACCTGCACCGTTCTGACGCCGTCGGGGGCATTCCGTCCGGCCCAGCCGGGCGTTACTCTGAAGTATGGCCGCTGCTCACCGAGGAGCCGAGGCCGTGGCGGTGTTCGCCACGGTGCTGGCTCTGGCTGCCTGCGGGGCCGAGGTTGAGGACGACCCCTCGTTGACGGTAGGCCCCACCCTGCCGAGCCAGGACGCCACCTCGGCCCCCGAGGAGGACCGTCGGGACGCCTCCGACCCGACCGTCACCCCACCTGAGGCGCAGACGGCGGCGCAGAGCCCGTCATCCCCACCGCCGACGGCAGAGACGACGCAGCCATCGCAGACGACGCCCGACACCGGCCCCCCGGCCGACGGTGCCACCAGCACCACCGAGGCCCTACCGGCGTTCCAACCGCCGGGGCAGGAGCGCTCCCAGCCAGCGGGCGAGCAGGCACACCTTGTCGCCCAAGGGGTACGCCTCGGGGTACACGCGGGCTTCGACCGGGTCGTGCTGGACCTGTCCGGGGCCCCCGGCGTGGGGTGGCGCGCCGGCTACGTCAGTCAACCAGCGCTGGCCGGCAGCGGCCTGCCGGTAGACCTGGCCGGCACCGCCGTCCTGCAGATCACCGCCCTGGGCCTGGCCGCCCCGGGGCCGGAGGTCACGGCCTACCAGGACGGCACGGTGCTGACCGACGGCGGCCCGCTACAGCAGGTCACCGAGGTGCTGCAGGGCACCCCGTTCGAGGGGCAGCTGCAGCTCTTCATCGGCACCACCCAGCAGGTGCCCTACCGCGTCTGGCGACTCAGTGACCCCGAACGTCTGGTGATCGACCTGCAGCACCGTCTCGAACCTGGCGGCTGAGACGCCTGAGCAGCACCGGGCGGCCCGGGCAGCGACTCAGAACAGTTGCCGCAGATTAGCTCGTGCCAGGTCGAGCAACTCATCACCGCGGCCGGACAGGACTGTCTTGATGGCATAGAGGGTGAATCCGCGGACCTGCTCGGCCTGCACCGCAGGCGGGATCGTCAACTCCTCCCGCTCGGTCA
>CAYVEH010000356.1:0-2129 GCA_964450585.1 uncultured Ornithinimicrobium sp. | reverse complement strand
GTGGAGACGGTGCTCCGGCGGCGCGGCTGGCAGGAGCGGGTGACCGGCTACATCGGGTACGGCACCGCGGACAAGGCCCGGGTGCTGGGCCGGGTGCTGCTGGGGCGGCACGGGCCCCGGGAGGCCGGCACGTTCGATGACGAGGTCGGCCCCGAGCCGACCGGCGGCAACGCGGTCGAGCAGGCAGCCGAGGCGCTGCAGAGCGCGGTGCGGGGGTGGCGCAACTTCGTGACCGCCCCGGCGATCAACGCCCCGGTCACGGTGATGCTCGGGCAGACCACGGTGGATGTGCAGGTGGACCGGGGCGGCTACCTCGATCTGGAGCTGACCGGGCACGGGCTGCCGCCGGGGTGGCACGAGGCGGTGATCCGCAGTGGCAACGGCGACACCGTCCGGACTCCGGTGTGGATCATGGACCCGGCGGTCGGCGTCGGGGTGGTCAGTGACATCGACGACACGGTGATGGTCACCCACCTGCCCCGGCTCTTCATCGCCGCCTGGAACACCTTCTTCCGCGACGAGCTCGCCCGTCAGGCCGTGCCCGGGATGGCGCCCCTGCTGCGGGCGCTGGTGGCCGAGCGGCCCGGGACCCCGGTGTTCTACCTGTCCACCGGCGCGTGGAACACGGCGCCCACGCTGACCCGGTTCCTGCGGCGGTACAAGTACCCCGAGGGGCCGCTGCTGCTGACTGACTGGGGTGCCACGCACACCGGCTGGTTCCGCAGCGGGCAGCAGCACAAGATGGATGAGCTGCACCGGCTGCTGCGGGACTTCCCGGGGATGCAGTGGATCCTGGTCGGTGACGACGGGCAGCACGACCCGACGATCTACGGCGACTTCACCCGGCAGCACCCGGACGCTGTCGAAGCGGTGCTGATCCGACAGCTGACCACCACCCAGCAGGTGCTCAGCCACGGTCTGCCGATCGCCAACGACGAGCTGCTGGGCAAGGACTACTCCGGGGTGCCGATGCTGCGGGCTCCCAACGGGTTCCAGCTGCACAGCATCCTGAGCCGAAGTCGCGCCGAGCTGGAGCGGCTCCGACCCAGGGTGCCCTTGCGGCACGGCTCCGGCACGGGCCAGGTGGGACATGCCTGAGCTGCCGGAGGTGCAGGCCCTGGTCGATTTCCTGGACGAGCGGGTCACCGGCCGGGTGGTCACCGACGTCGAGCTCGGCTCGATCGCGGTGCTCAAGACCTTCAACCCGCCGCCGGACGCGCTGCTGGGTCGGCCGATCGAGGGGGCGGCCCGGCACGGCAAGTTCATCGACCTGGACGTTGATGGCACGCACCTGGTCTTCCACCTGGCGCGGGCCGGCTGGCTGCGTTTCTCCGAGAAGTTGCCGACCACCCGGGTGCGGCCCGGCAAGTCACCGATCGCGCTGCGGGTGCGGCTGGATGATGAGTCCGGGTTCGACCTCACCGAGGCCGGCACCAAGAAGGGGCTGGCCGCCTATGTGGTGGAGGACCCGCAGGAGGTGCCGGCCATCGCCTCCCTGGGCCCGGACCCGCTCAGCCCGGAGTTCACCCGGGAGGTCTTCGGTCAGCTCCTGAGCGGGCAACGCACCCAGATCAAGGGCCTGCTGCGCAGCCAGAGCACCATCGCCGGGGTCGGCAACGCCTACTCGGACGAGATCCTGCACGCGGCCCGGCTCTCCCCGTACACCCTGGCCGCCACGCTCACCGAGGAGCAGGTCGACACCCTGTATGCCGCCCTGCAGGACACCCTGAGCAGCGCGATCGCGCTGAGCTCCGGCAAGCCCGCCGCCGAGCTCAAGGACGCCAAGCGCCAGGGGATGGCGGTGCACGGCCGTGCCGGGCAGGACTGCCCGGTGTGCGGGGACACCGTGCGGGAGGTCAGTTTCGCCGACTCGGCGCTGCAGTACTGCCCCACCTGCCAGACCGGCGGCAAGCTGCTGGCCGACCGTCGGATGAGCCGCCTGCTGAAGTAGCGCGGAGAACATGTGACCATGGGGCGATGAGCCAGAGCCCACTGATCTCCGTGGCCGACCTGCCCGATGACGCCGTCGTCGTGGACGTCCGTGAGGACAACGAGTGGCAGGCCGGCCACGCACCCAACGCGATCCACGTGCCGATGGGGTCCGTCCCCGACAGCCTCGACCAACTGCC
>CAYVEH010000355.1:0-2131 GCA_964450585.1 uncultured Ornithinimicrobium sp. | reverse complement strand
TCCTGCTCGGGTCGCACCGGCTGTCCTCCATCTCGCGCGGGCCTGAGGGTCAGGTCCATCGTCTCATGGCTTCTTTGCCCCCCGCGTGCGCCCATCCCGCCAGTCCGGGTCATCACTGGATGGGTAGCGTTCCTCGTGGGCGAGGGCCAGGAGGTCGGCGAGTCAGGGCGACGGCATACCCTCATGCCTCATGAGGACACGGACGGGAGACGCACCGCATGCGGGTGAGTGAGTTCTGGCGTGCGGTGGAAGCTGAGTTCGGCGGGCCCTACGGTCGGTTCCAGGCGAACAGCCAGGTGATCAGCGCGCTGGGGGAGCGCACTCCGGCTGAGGCGATCGAGGCCGGAGTGCCCGTCAAGCAGGTCTGGATCGAGTTCTGCCGTCAGATGGACGTGCCCGAGGACCGGTGGGTGCCCCAGGAGGTCAAGCCTCGGCGTCGACGCTGAGGCTCACGCGTCTCGGTCACGCTGGAGCAGATCCAGGACCTGGTTGACCGTGCCTTGCAGCCCGTTGAACTTGGTGTCGAGGGCGTCGACCTTGGTGTCGAGCTGGCCCACCTTGGTGTCGAGGGCGTCGACCTTGGTGTCGAGCTGGCCCACCTTGGTGTCAAGACGGTCAACTGTGCCCTCGAGGGACATCATCCGAGACTCCACGGAGCCCAGCCGCGTGTCCAGACCGGCGACATCCTCGGTCAACTCGTCGAAGCGGTTCGTGTGCTGACTCTGCGTGGTCTGGATATCGGAGATCAACGAGTAGATCGCTGCGATGTCGTTGTCGTGCTGTCGCACTTTCCGCTCGAGGTCCGCCGCCGTCATGAACTCACCATAGGTGTCCTGGCGCCGACACACGAGGCCCGGACTCCAATCTGTGGACAACTCGTCAGCCAGAGGCCAGCCCCACCAGGTTCCGCTCCAGCAGGGCCTCCGCTAACTGCACGGTGTTGAGAGCCGCGCCCTTGCGCAGGTTGTCGTTGGCCACGAAGAACACCAGGCCCCGCCCGTCCGGGGCGGACTGGTCGGCCCGGATCCGACCCACGAAGGAGGGGTCCTGCCCGGCAGCGGCCAGTGGTGTTGGCACATCCACCAGCGCCACGCCCGGGGCGTCGGCGAGCACCTGCTGGGCCTGCTCGGGGCTGATCGGCCGGGCGAACTCGGCGTGGATCGCCAGGGCGTGCCCGGTGAAGACCGGCACCCGCACACAGGTCCCGGCCACCGGCAGGTCCGGGATGGCCAGGATCTTGCGCGACTCGTGCCGTAGCTTCTGCTCCTCGTTGGTCTCCCCAGAGTCGTCCTCCACCAGCTCCCCGGCCATCGGCACCACGTTGAAGGCGATCGGTGCCACGTAGGTCTGCGGCTCTGGCAGGTCCACGGCGCCACCGTCCTGGGCCAGCGCCTCCAGATCCTGGTCGGCACCGGCACGCACCTGCTCGGCCAGCTCGGCCACACCGGCCACCCCGCTGCCGGAGACGGCCTGGTAGGTGGTGGCCATCAGCCGGGTCAGGCCGGCGGCGTCGTGCAATGCCTTCAGCGCCGGCATCGCCGCCATGGTGGTGCAGTTCGGGTTGGCCACGATCCGCCGACCACCCTCGGCGACCGCCTCATCCAGCGCCTCGGGGTTGACCTCGCTGACCACCAACGGCACCCGGTCGTCCAACCGCCAGGCCGAGGAGTTGTCCACCACCACGGCGCCGGCTGCGGCGAACCGCTCGGCCTGCGCCCGGGAGGTGCTCCCGCCAGCGGAGAACAACGCAATGTCGATGCCGGCCAGGTCGGCCGTGGCCACGTCCTCCACCACGATCTGGCGGGCCTCGGCGGGCTGGTTCTCCCACCGGCCATGCCAGGGCAGCTCCCGCCCGGCGGAGCGGGCTGAGGCGAAGTACCGCACCGAGGCGATGGGGAAGTCCCGCTCGGCCAGCAGGCGCCGCATGACGGCTCCTACCTGCCCGGTCGCCCCCACCAGGGCGAGGTGCACCCCGTGCTGGACTGTCGACATACCGTTCACCGTCCTGTTCCGCCGTAGACCACGGCCTCTGCGTCGGCGTCCAGGCGGAAGGCGCTGTGCACGGCCCGCACCGCTTCCTCCAGGACGTCCTGGTCTGTGATCACCGAGATCCGGATCTCGGAGGTGGAGA
>CAYVEH010000354.1:0-2141 GCA_964450585.1 uncultured Ornithinimicrobium sp. | reverse complement strand
CCTGTTACCGGTGCTGCAGTGGCCATCGATGACCACGGTGCGGTGGTGGCTGCTGCTCACCCTGCTCGTCATCGGTGTGGACCTGCTGCTGGCTCCGTCGCCACGCGCACTGTCCTGGACCCGCTCCACCCCGGACCAGGTCCGCCTGGGGCAGAGGGTGTCCTCGACGCTGCTGGTCAGCAACTCCACCCGTCGCCGCATCCGCGGGCAGGTGCGGGATGCCTGGGTGCCCTCGGCCGGTGCCAGCGATTCCCGGCATCGGCTCGACGTCCCCGGTGGCGAACGGCGACGCCTCGTCACCACGCTGCACCCGACCCGTCGTGGTGACCGACGTGCCGATCGGTTGACAGTGCGGGTGTGGGGGCCGCTGCGGATCGCGGCCCGGCAACGGTCAACCCGGGTACCCGGGATGGTGCGGGCGCTGCCACCGTTCCACTCGCGCAAGCACCTGGCCAGCCGGTTGGCCCAGTTGCGCCAGTTGGATGGTCGCTCGGCGGTCCGCACTCGCGGGCAGGGCACCGAGTTCGACTCGCTGCGAGATTACGTGGCCGGTGATGACGTCCGCTCGATCGACTGGCGGGCCACGGCACGCCGCCAGCACGTGGTGGTGCGCACGTGGCAACCGGAACGGGACCGCCGGGTGATCCTGGTGCTGGATACCTCTCGCACCAGTGCCTCCCGGGTCGAGGACCAGCCACGGCTGGACGCGGCGATGGATGCTGCCTTGCTGCTGGCCGCGCTGGCCTCCCGGGCCGGGGACCGGGTGGACTTCATCGCCGGGGACCGTCAGGTCCGCGGACGAGTCACCCCCAGCACCGACCGGCAGGAGCTGTTGCACCAGCTGGTCACTGCGATGGCCCCGATCGAGCCGGTCCTGGTGGAGGCGGACTGGCGGATGCTGGCCGGTCGGGTGACCTCGCTGACCCGGCGACACGCGCTGGTGGTGCTGCTGACGACCCTGGAGCCCGCCGCTGTCGAGGAGGGGCTGATCCCGGTGCTGCCGGCGCTGACCACACACCACCGGGTGGTGCTGGCGTCGGTGGCCGACCCGGCGTTGGGGCACATGACGCAGGACCTGAGCAGCCTGGAGGCGGTTTACGACGCGGCCGCTGCCGAGCGGACCGTGTCGTTGCGGCGGCGCACCGCGGATGCTCTGGAGCGAATGGGTGTGCACGTCATCGACGCCGATCCTGAGCAGTTGCCGCCACGGCTGGTTGACCACTATCTGGCGCTGAAGGCTCAGGGCCTGCTGTAACCGGGTCACCGGTTTGCCCGGTAGCCCGTGTGTCCGTTTTGACGGAAGGGCGGAACGGGGCGGTTCGGCGGCTGTGCGACGACGGTCGCCGGGGCCACCTCACGGTGGCCCGACCTGGGGACCACGGACACTGACCACACCCACTGTCAGACGTGTGTTCTAACGTAGGGGCAGATGGATCAACCAGATCTGTCCCCGGTTGGGGCGGCGGGGCAAGCACAGCTGCAGCGCCCGACCTCAGCCGGGCAGAGACACCGCACCGACGCGGACGGAGGGGAGGCCGGCATGGTGCATGCGGCGCCGATGACACTCCCCAGCCTGCTTGCCGGCACCCGGCCCCTGTTCCAGGTTCCCGACCAGGGAGCCGATGATGCTGCGCCCGGGCCCGCGGAGCAACGAGCTGTCAACGTGGCCGAGCTGACTCGCCAGCTGCGGCAGGGTGACCCGTCGCTGGCGCCTGCGGCACAGGTCTCCCCCACCCCTCGGCAGTCCGCCGCCCCTCGACAGTCCGCCGTCGTCGTAGCCTCCGAACATCCTCCCGAGACACAACTCACCTCACTCATGGTCCAGGCCGGCGTCCCGGAGCACCTCGCCGCTTCCTTCACGGATGCAGCGCTGGCCTGTGCCGCTGTGGAGTCTGTCCCGGACTCCGCCGAGGTCGACTCCGAGTCCGCCCCGGCGGCGTGGGGGCAGGCCAATGAGATGCTCTCGGCGGTCGAGACCGTGACCCAACTATCCACCCAGCTCGATGCCGTCATGGTCTCGGCGACCAGCCGGTTGACCGCCGAGACCGGCAAGCTGCTCCTGGCGGATCGAGGCCTGACCGACCCCGCCGACCTGTCACCGACGGATCGCGACCGGTGGCGGTCCAGGGCCAAGTCCCTGG
>CAYVEH010000353.1:0-2144 GCA_964450585.1 uncultured Ornithinimicrobium sp. | reverse complement strand
CCGACTTCGTGCGGTTCCACCAATGCGACCGTGCGACCTTCGCTGCATCTCGACATCCTCATCCTCCTCTGGGTGCTCCATCTCAGAATGCTCTGCGGAGCCGGTCTCAGAATCGTCGGTCGGTGCGGGTGGCGCGTAGCGCTTTGCGGTAGCGCGAGTCCAGGGAGATGGTAGCAGTGTTCTGGGGACGCGGTAGCGGCCCGGGCTGGAGCGCCCGGGCCGCCCGGTTGTCATTCCCAGTAGGTCTCGCTTGCGAGGGCGTGTTCGTGGCGGAGTCTGCGCATGTCGATCTGGCCGAGGTTGATCGTTCTGGCGTGGTTCGCGAGCCGGTTCACGATGGAGTCGGCCGCGACCCGGTCGGGGAGCTCGGCGACCCAGTGCGCCGGTCCGGTCTGTGAGGCGATCATCGTTGGTAGCCGGTGTTCTCGGTTGGCGAGGACGGCGAACAGGTCGCTGGCGGCGTCGCTGTCGATGCCGACGGTCAGGAAGTCATCGATGATCAGCAGGTCGGTCTCGGAGAGCTCGTTGAGCAGCTTCTGGTGCCCGATTCCGTCGCCGCGGGCGATCACGAGTCGGCGGGCGAGGTCGTCCATCCGGGCGTAGGTGACGGCGTGCCCGTTGTGACAGGCGCTGATGCCCAGTGCGCACGCGAGGTAGGTCTTGCCGCCGCCGGTGGGGGAGATGATGAGCAGGTTCATCGGGTCTGCCCGCCAGTCATGGGCGGCGTAGCGTCGCATCCTGACCGAGGTGATGCCGCGCCCTTCCCGGTAGTCGACCTCGGCGACCGACGCGTCAGGGATCGGGAACCCTGCCTGGCGGATCAGCTTCTCGACCTTGTGCGCCCGCCGCGTTTCGAGGGCATCATCGACCGCGGTGAGGAACAACTGCTCCGGCGTGAACTGGTCGTTGGCCTCGTCGGCGATGAGCTCCTCGAGCCGGGTCGCGACATGGGTGACCCGCAGCGCACGGAACTTGTCGTAGTCGATGCTGGTGAACGTCAACGGCCTGCCTCCTGACCGGTGGCGTAGTGAGAGACGTCGCGGACGAACACGTCCGGCCCGCCGACCGCACCACCGCCACGTTTCGTCGTCGATGCGGCTGGGGTCACTGGCCGTGGCTTCGTGGCGTTGCTGTCGATTGCGGTCATGAGGCGCTTCAGGGTCGTGTAGGTGGGGTGCCCGCCCCGGTTCACCAGTTCCTGACATGCCGCCTCCAGGCGTTCGCGGTTGCGTTTCCCGAGCCCGTTCAGGATGTTCTGACAGTCCAGGTAGCCCTGCGCCTCGATGACATGCCGGTCCAGGATCTGCTCGATGACAACCGCGGTGGCCGGGCCGAAGCTGCGGGCCCGGTCGGTGAACCAACGCCGTGACCACAACCCGTCGATATTCCGGTGCTGCGGTGGGACATGCTCGGCAAGCGTGGAGTACTGACCCTTGCGGCCCACCAGCCGCGGGTGCTCACAGACGATCTCGTGCCCGTCGAACACCGTCACCTTCAACGAGGTGAGCCGCACCCGCAGCAGCCGTCCCGCCAGCTTGTAGGGCACCGAGTACCGCTGTGAATCGGCGGTGAGGTGGTAGTTGCGGCCGACCTTCAGCTCCTTCCACGTCACCTCCTCGAACCGGGCATCAGGCAACGGCCCGAGCAGGTGGGCCTCCTCTTCGGTGAAGCGTCCCCACCGCGTCGAGTCATCGGCTCGTTTGATGTCGTGATTGATCTCGGCCACCCGCTGATCGATCGCGCCGTTCAACTCGGCCAGGGTCGTGAAGACATCGTCTTCGAGGTAGCCGATGACACGCTTGTTGACCACGTTCACCGCGTTTTCGGCCGCAGCCTTGTCCCGTGGCTTCCGAGGCCGGGCCGGGAGATTGAATCGCCCCGGGTTTCGTGGAGGCTCGGTTAGTTGGATCCGACCTCGGTGAGGACCGGGTTCTTACGGTAGTGCTCGCTGGGCAGTGTTGCCCAGTGGTTGGTCTCGAACTCGACGGGTGGGACGAGTCCGATCTCGCCGTGAAGTCGTCGGTGGTTGAACCAGTCGACGTACTCAGCGACCGCGACCTCGACGACTGACTTCCAGCCGCCTTTCGGCCGCATGACGGGGTTGCGGATGCACTCGGCCTTGAACAGCGAGTTGAGCGCCTCGG
>CAYVEH010000352.1:0-2158 GCA_964450585.1 uncultured Ornithinimicrobium sp. | reverse complement strand
GGTCTGCGGGTCACTGACGTCAGAGCGTGCGAAGCCGACGGAGACCGGCTCTAGGACTGGCTCCTCACCGACCGTGCCGCTCAGGAGCAAGATGGTCTCGTCGCGTGCGACCACCGGTGATCCGCTCAGGAGAGACTCCCACCATCCGGAGTCCCGCCATGGCGTCGGGTTGGGCGCGCAGGCAGCCCCGGGGTCGGGGTCGGGATCGACATCCCACTCGCCGGTGATCACCACCCGCCCGTCGGTGACCGTCCCTGGTGCTTGCATCGCCAACCCACAGCCACGCACGGACCACGTCCCCTGCTGGAAGGTCAGCGTGATCCCCGGGTCGTGGTTCTCGGCCTGCTCAGGCACCCCGTACCCCATGAGCTCATCGGTGAGGTGCCACGTCATCGCCGTCCCCTCGTCGGGGGTCCACGGCTCCAGGACGCCACCGGAGAGATCGAGATCGCCCTTCTCACTGGTGAAGGTCAGGATGGTCGGCTGTCCGCGCATCGCTGGCTCGTCCGCCTCGGTCGGACCAGTCTTGGAGGTGCGTTCCGCATCGTCCCTGGCGGTGCCAGCCGGCCCAGAGTCGGGCAGCGACAGTGCGCCCCCGTTCCAGGCGATCGCCTCGACCAGGGCAGCCGCGACCGCTGCGCCGCTGGCTCCCCACCATGCCCGGGAGGTGCGCCGTTTGCGAGAGCGCCCGGCGGACCAGGCAGTGTGGGACAGGTCCTGGTCGGGGACCCTGTCGGCGGCGCGCTCCATCGCGTCACGGATCGTGTTCTCGGACATCAGTGCCCATCTCCCTCAGCGGCTGCAGCAAGGGCCAGGTCGGGCAGCAGCTCGCGCAGCGTGACCAGCGCCCGGTGCGCCTGGCTCTTGACCGTGCCCGGGCTGATCCCCAGGGCATCGGCGATCTGGACCTCGGACTGGTCCTCGTCATAGCGCAGCACCAGCACCGCCCGCTGCCGCGGCGGCAGCTGGGCCAGCGCCTCGCGCATGTCAGCACCGGAGACCCAGGACTCCACCGGGTCCGTCCAGTGGTCCTCGCGCTTGTCGGTCAACGTGTCATCCCGGATGTCGTGGGGCCACTCACGTCCCGTCTTGCGCCAGCGTGAGACCGCGTCGCGATAGACGATCCGGCGCACGAAGCCCTCCGGTGAGCCGGTGCGCACCCGCTCCCAGTGGTGGGCCAGTTTGGTCAGCGCCTCCTGCACGAGGTCCTGCGCGACGTGGTGGTCCCCGCACACCAGGTAGGCCGCCCGCACCAACGCGCGCTGACGCGCACGGACGAAGGCGATGAACTCCTCCTCGAGCGGGTCCACGTCACCTCCTGTGCCGACTGTTGGTGGCCCAGCCTGCCGCGTCGGTGCGGGCCCGTTAAGAGGTAAACGCGAAATCAGCCCTGGCAGGTTGCATCACTCAGACAACGGCCCGCGGGTGCGCCTCGACGTGCTGTCCCGCTGCGACTCGTGCGGGCGGCTGCCTCAGGCTCGCGGTGCGAGGCTGTGGGCCAGCGGCCGTGCTGGCGTGGCCTCCGGCTCGTCCGTCTCGTCATCGAACTCGCCGAGGATCTGCTCCAGCAGGTCCTCCAACGAGATCAATCCGACGACGGAGGCGTCAGCATCCCCAACCAGCGCCAGCTGCGCCCGCTCGGCACGCATCTGCTGCACCGCGTCGATCAACGGCAGAGTGGCCGGTAGCGTGATCGCCGGCTGCTCCAGCCGGGTGACGGCATACTCCTGCTGGGAGACGGCGGTGGCCAGCACCGCATCCCGCACGTGCACCAGCCCGGTGATCTGCTCACCCCGGGTCACGAACAGGCGGGACCGGCCGCTCTCCCGACAGATCGCCTCCACATCCGCAGCAGTCCCGGTATGAGGCACGCAGACTGCGTCGGCCACCGGGAACATCACGGCGGCGATGGTCTCCTCCTCGAGCTTGAGCGCCCCGGTCAGCATCGCGTGCTCCACATCGGGCAGCACCCCGTGCTGGTGTGACTGCGCCAACAACAACTGCAGCTCGGCGGGTCCGTGCTGGGCGCTGACGGTATCCACCGGATCGACCCGGATCAGGCGCAGACCCAGGTTGGCGAACTCGTTGAGCACCCAGATGACCGGGCGGCTGACCCAGGTGAAGGCCCGGAACGGGATCGCCAGCAGCACCGCGGAGG
>CAYVEH010000351.1:0-2167 GCA_964450585.1 uncultured Ornithinimicrobium sp. | reverse complement strand
TCAGCCGCTGCGGATTCAGCAGCGCCTTGGTCTCCTGGTACAGGAACGACTTGTTCGCCGAGCCACCGCCCTTGGCCATGAACAGGAAACGGTAGGAGAGCTCGTTGCCCGGGGAGGTGTCGGCATACAACTCGATCTGGGCGGGCAGGTTGGAGCCGGTGTTCTTCTCCTCCCAGGTGGTGATGGGCGCCATCTGCGAGTAGCGCAGGTTCAACGTGGTGTAGGCGTCAAAGACACCCCGGGAGATCGCCTCCTCGTCGGGCCGCGGCCCTTGCGGGCCCGGAGCGGTGAGCACCTGCTGGCCGCGCTTGCCCATCACGATGGCGGTGCCGGTGTCCTGGCACATCGGCAGCACCCCACCGGCGGCGATGTTGGCGTTCTTGAGTAGGTCCAGGGCGACGAACTTGTCGTTGTTGCTGGCCTCCGGGTCCTCCAGGATGTTCCGCAGCTGCTGCAGGTGACCGGGGCGCAGGTAGTGCGCGATGTCGTGCATCGCCGTCTCGGTCAGCAACCGCAGCGCCTCGGGGTCGATCTCCAGGAAGCGTCGGTCACCGGGCCCCTCCACCACACGCACACCCTCGGTGCTCAGGAGGCGGTATGCCGTCTGGTCGGGGGCGACGGACGGCAGCAGGTCGGAATAGCGGAACTCGGGCATGGCTGAAGCCTAAACCTTGCCCGACTCGCGCCCACAGGGTGGCGTGGGTCACACTCAGGGGTGTTCTATGGGTACAGCATGCAGACCGGCTGAACGTTTGGTGTGGTCGTGGTTGAGTGGCTACAGCATCCCGGCGTCCAGCCGGACCGGATCTGACGAAGGAGCCAGATGTGAGCAGAGGCAGACGACGCTCCAGGGTGGCGGTAGCACTCTGCGCCGCGACGGCCCTGGTCGGGCTGACCGCCTGCGGCGGCAGCGAGGACAGCACCCGACTGACCTGGTACATCAACCCCGACGGGGGCGGGTCCGACCCCAACGGCAAGGGGCAGGCGCAGATCGCCCGGGAGTGCACGGAGAGCGCCGACGGGGCCTACTCCCTGGAGGTGCAGCTCCTGCCCAACAGCGCCAGCGACCAGCGGCAGCAGTTGTTGCGCCGGTTGGCCGGTGGTGACTCCGGCGTGGACCTGATGAGTCTGGACCCACCGTTCATTCCCGAGTTCGCCCAGGCCGGTTATCTGGCGCCGGTGCCTGAGGACATGGTGGAGACCTTCACCGAGGACCGGGTGGAGTCCGCGATCACCGCCTCAACCTGGCAGGACGAACTGGTCACCGTCCCGTTCTGGGCCAACACCCAACTGCTCTGGTACCGCAAGAGCGTCGCCGAGGCCGCCGGGCTGGACCCGTCCTCGGGGAACGTCACCTGGGAGCAGCTCGTCGACGCGGCCACGTCCCAGGACGTAACGATCGGTGTGCAGGCCAACCGCTACGAGGGCTACACGGTCTGGATCAACGCGCTGATCGCCGGCGCCGGGGGCGAGATCCTGGTCAGCCCCGGGCCGGACGTCGACGACATCGAGCTGGGCCTGGACTCCGACGCCGGGCGCGAGGCCGCCGAGATCATCCGCTCGGTGGCTGACGCCGGCGTCGGTGGCCCCTCGATGAGCACCTCCGATGAGACCGTGGCGCTCAACCTCTTCCAGGACCCGGAGACCAGCGGATTCCTGGTGAACTGGCCCTACGTCTGGGCGGCGTTCCCCGCCAACGGGGTGGAGTTCATCGACGACATCGGGTGGGGCATCTACCCGGCCACCAACGACCAGGGCGACCCCGCTCCGCCCTACGGTGGCATCTCGATCGGCGTCGGTGCCTACACCGAGCACCCGGATCTGGCCTACCAGGCGGCCGAGTGCATCACCAACCACGAGCACCAGCTGCTCTACATGACCGGGACCGGAAACCCGGCCTCGCGGGCCGCGGTCTTCGACGAGCCGGAGGTGGTCGAGCAGTTCCCGATGGCCGATGTCATCCGCGACTCGCTGGAGGTTGCGGTGCCGCGGCCGCAGACCCAGTACTACGGCGACCTGTCCACGGCGATCCAGCGTGTCTGGAGCCCGCCGAGCTCGGTCACCCCAGAGACCCCGGCCGAATCGGCCGAACTCATCCTTGAAGTGCTGAGGGGAGAGGCCCTGCTATGAGCACCACCACGTCGACCCCGACACCGACCCAGAGCCG
>CAYVEH010000350.1:0-2182 GCA_964450585.1 uncultured Ornithinimicrobium sp. | reverse complement strand
GGCCGGTCATGCCGTGCTCGGTGAGGTACTGGCTGATGAAGGTCAGGTAGGCGATGTAGCCCAGCCCGAAGCAGGTGTAGGCGGTCACCGCCCAGCCGACCAGTCGGCGGTCCCACCCCCGGGCGTGCTCCTCCGGGGGTGCCGGGTCACGGAGTTGTCGGACCGCCAGGCCGGCCGCGGCGGTGGCCACGACACCCACCGCCGCCAGGGCGACCCAGCCCTGGCGCCAGCCGTGGCCCCCGGTGAGGCTCAGCACCCAGGGCACCAGCAACCCGGCGACGACGATGCCGACTCCGGCACCGCCGAAGTAGACCCCGAGCAGCACGGCGGCCCGGCCACGGGAGCCGCGGTGGCTGGCCTCGGCGACCAGGGCCGCGCCGAGCACGAACGCCAAGGCACCGGCCAGGCCGGCGAGGAACCGGATGGTGAGCAGCACGGCATACCCGCTGGTGGTGGCGGTGAGTCCGACGGCCAGCGCGGTGACCGCGGTGCCCAGCAGGAACGTCCGCCGCGTCCCCAGGGCCCGGGCCAGCGGCGCGGCCAGCAGCGCCCCGATGAGATAACCGGCGGCGTTGGTGGTGTTGAGCGCGCCGGCCGCTGAGTAGGACCACGCCAGGTCAGCGCTCATGGCCGGCAGCAGCAGGGCGTAGGCGAACCGGGCCAGCCCGAGGGCGACCAGCGGGCCGGCCGCCAGCCCGACCACCAGGCCCAGGTGACCGTTCCCCTCCGCTGTGGCCTGCTCCACGGACGGGCGGTCAGACAGCCGGTGTGTCGAAGTAGCTGTGGCGCTCGACCGCGTGGCCGGCCTCGTCGAAGTCGACGAAGTCGGAGAATCCCACGGTCACCTCGGAGCCGTCCTTGAGCCTGCCGGTGAAGACGCCGCGCACCGCCACGGACCGACCCTGCACGACCAGTTGATCGATCTGGTGACGGCCCGACTCGATCAGGCGCTGCCCGCCGTAGAACGCGCGCAGCGCCGCCCGGCCCCGCATCGGCTCATAGCCGGGGCGGTGGTAGACGCCGTCCTCGGCGAACCACTCCACCACGCCGGTGATGTCACCGGCATCCACCGCCTCGTAGTAGCGGTGGGTGACCTCGCGCAGGTCCATCAGCGGCCGGCCGCGGCAGCCAACCGCTGGGCTGCCCGGTCCCGGGCCGCCTGGTCGGGGGTGATGCCGCGCTGGTCGGCCTCGGCGAGGATCTCGCTGACCCGGTCGCCGATCTTCTCCAGCGCCGCCGACAGCCTCTCCTCGTCCCAGCCGACGACACCGGAGTGGACCTGGATGACCCCGCCGGCGTTGGCCACGAAGTCCGGCACGACGGTGATGCCGGCGGCCCGCAGCGCCTCACCGGCCTCGGCCGAGTCGAGGGTGTCATTGGCTGCGCCGGCCACCAGCCGGGCCCGGATCCGGCTCGCGTTGTCGGTGGTCAGCACCCGGGCCACGGCACAGGGCGCGAAGACGTCGGTCTCGGCATACGGCGCCTCCTGCGGGTCGATCACCGTGGCGCCGAGCTCGTCCGCCAGGGCCTGGGCGCGCGCACCGTCGATGTCGGCCACGGAGACCCGCGCACCATCGGCTGTGGCGAAGCGGGCCAGGTTGGCGCCCACGTGGCCGGTGCCCTGCACGACGACGCGCACGCCGTCCATGTCGCGGTCCATGGTGTGTCGCACCCCCGCACGCATCGCGGCGTAGACCCCGCGGGCGGTGTAGGGGCCGGGGTCCACCTCGTCACAGAACGCCCGGCCGCCGCGGGTCTCGATCACCCGCATGTCCTCGGGTGTGGTGCCCATGTCCACCCCCGGGATGTAGGCGCCGTTGGTGCGGGCCACGAACTCGCCGAAGGCTTCCAGGGCCGCCTGCCGCTCCGGTCCCTGCAGCGCCTGTGGGGTGTCGGCCAACATGACGGACTTG
Organism: uncultured Ornithinimicrobium sp.; assembly: GCA_964450585.1. GTDB lineage: Bacteria > Actinomycetota > Actinomycetes > Actinomycetales > Dermatophilaceae > Ornithinicoccus. The sequence goes on along the minus strand of CAYVEH010000350.1, from coordinate 269 downwards.
GCCCCGCCGTAGGGCAGGTCGGCGCAGGCGTGCTTGAGGGTCATCGCCGCGGCCAGGCGCTGGGCCTCGATCACGGCGGCCTCGGGCGAGGCGTAGGGCCGCCAGCGGGTGCCGCCGAAGCCCGGGCCCAGCGTGGTGTTGTCGATCGCGATGACCGCCCGCAGGCCGGTCGCGCGGTCGTGGCAGGTGATGACCTGCTCGGAAGCGAAGAAGTCGGGAGCCACGGTGCTCCCCGTGCTGTGGGTGCTCATAAGGGCAGTCCACCACAG
>CAYVEH010000349.1:0-2188 GCA_964450585.1 uncultured Ornithinimicrobium sp. | reverse complement strand
AGGAACCTGGCGCGGCCGACCTTCGGGCTCAGATCGGCCCCGATGGTCATGTTCACCCCGGCGCCCAGCCCGTTGCCCACCGCCATCACGGTGACCGCGCCCAGGACCGTCCACCAACTGTGCGCCAGGGGCAGCACCAGGAATCCGCTGCCGTAGACCACCAGGCAGGTGATCAGGATCGGCGCCCGTCCCAGACGGTCCTTCAGGTAGCCACCGGGCACCATGAGCACGATCTCGACCGCTGCCCCACAGGCGATCGCCAGCGAGATCTGGGAGTCGGTCAGACCGACGTGCACGCCCCACAACTGGATGATCACCGGCTGCGCGACCCGAGCCACGGCCAGGCTGCTGATGGCCACCCCGGCCAGGACCACGGCCTTCCAGCGCACCTGCAGACGCGGGCGTCGTGTCGCCTGCCGCTCCTCAGATGAAGCCTGCGTCGGTGCGGCGGTGGACCTGCCGGAGGCGTCGTACCCCTCCTCGAGCCGGCCGCCGAGCCGTGGGCTGTAGAGCACTGCCAACGCGAGCACACTGCATACGACACTCAGGACATAGACCGACCAGAGCGGGGCGACGATGAGCAGCAGCCCGCCCAGCAACGGCCCCACCAGCGCACCGATCCGCATCGTCCCACCGAGGGCCGTCATCGCCCGGCCGACCTCGTGGGCGGGCACGCGCTCGGCCACGAACGCCTGCCGGGCCAGACTCCACACGTTCATCGCCGGCGCCCGCAGGAAGGTCGCCCCCATGAACAACGCCAGCGCTCCCGGCCCGCCCCAGATCAGCGCCCCCACGGTCACGGCGGTGAAGGCCGCGACGACAGCGGTCGCCAGCGCCATGGCCCGGCGATCACCGACTCGGTCGATCAGGTGGCCCGCCGGCACGGTGGTCACCAGCGCGATGCCACCCATGATGGCCACGATCAGGCTGGCCAGTGCGGCCGAGGCCCCCAGTTGCATCGCGGCCAGCACGGACACCGGCATGGTGGCACCGGAGGCGACCCCGAAGAGGATGGACGGCGCCAGCACCGGCCAGAACAGTCGTCCGTACATCCCCACCTCCCCTTTATCTTGACGTCAAGATACTACCTGGCCTCCGCCCCGGCCCGCTCAGAGGTCGGGGTGTCGCTGGGCGTGTCCGGTGAGCGCCTCAAAGGCATGGGCGACCCGCAGCAGCTCCACATCCCGGCCCGGTGCGGCCACCAGTTGGATGCCGATCGGCAGGCCACCCGCCGAGAAGCCGGCCGGCACCGAGATGGCAGGGCACCCGGTCGCCGAGATCACCGTGACTGAGCGCATCCACTCCAGATAGTTCTCCATCACCTGGCCGTTGATCGTCGACGGATACTCGAGGTCGGCATCGAAGGGCAGCACCTGCGCCGTCGTGAGCACCAGCACGTCGTGGTCGGTGAAGTAGCTCTGCACGGCGCTCCACAGCCGAGCTCGGGCCGCGTCCTTGGCCACCAGGTCCTCAACCGTGAGCTCCAGGCCCAACCGGGTGTTCCAGACGACGGCGTCCTTGATCCGGCCACCATCGGGGCGTGCAGCCTCCGCATGGACCACCTCTCCCCAGGCGGCCACGAAGTCGTGTGCTCGCTGCACGCTGAACACCCGGTCGGCCTCACCGAGGTCCGGCACGATGTCGTCGACCCGGGCGCCGAGCTGCTCGAAGATGCTGCCGCTGGCGGCGACGACGTCGCGCACCTCGTCCTCGACCTGCAGCATGCCGCCCAGGTCGGGGCTGAGCCCCACCCGCAGGCCACGCAGGCTGGGCTGGTAGTCGGCGCCGAGGGCGAACTCCGGCAGGTCGAACACCTGGCCAGACTCCTGGATCGAGCACGGGCCGCCCGGGTGCGGGCCGGCGCCGACGCTCATCAGCAGCGCCACGTCCCCGACCGTGCGGGCCATGAATCCCTTCTGCGACAGCCAGGCCCACGGGTTGCCCGGGACCGTGTGCGGGACCCGGCCGTTCGAGGGGCGCATCCCGACGACATTGTTGAAGGCGGCGGGAGTGCGCAGCGACCCACCCATGTCCGAGCCGTCACCGGAGGCCTGGATGCCGGCAGCCAGCGCCGCGGCGACCCCACCGGAGGAGCCGGCCACCGACCGCGTCGGGTCATAAGGGTTGACGGTCGTGCCGAAGACCGGGTTGAAGGTGTGCGCACCAGCGGCGAACTCCGGCACGTTGG
>CAYVEH010000348.1:0-2208 GCA_964450585.1 uncultured Ornithinimicrobium sp. | reverse complement strand
TCTCGTCGCTGCCGTCGCAGAACATCTCGACCGTCAGGTCCTTGGCGGGACGCTCAGCCTCGGAGAAGCCGAACTCACCCACGATCTCCAGGAACCGGTCGGGGTCGTTGACGATCTTGGAGAGCTCCTCGTTGTAGGCCTCACGCAGCTCGTCATCGTCATCACGGAAGACGGTGGCGCCGGCGCTGATCTGCGGCACGCCATCGATCTCGGCGGTGAACGCCTCGGTCACCTCGACCGGCTGGTCGGGGTTGTTCTCGGCCATGGTGCGCAGCGAGATCGCGGTCAGCGCGAAGGCATCCGCACGTCCGCTGGCCACCGCCTCCATCCCGTCGGTGGAGCTGGCCACATTCATCGTGTTGCCGTACCCCATGGTGTCGGTGTAGCCCTGTTCGATCGTCGCCGACTGCACGGCCAGCAGCGCGTCCTGGTCCACCACGCTCTTGAGATCGCTCAGACCCATCGGGTTGCCCTCGGGCACCATCAGGCCGGTGGTGTACATCAGCGAGGGGACCGAGAAGGAGGCCTGGGCGCAGCGGTCCGGCAGGATCGACATACCGGCCGAGACGGAGTCGTACTCGCCCTTGTTCAGGCCGGGGATCAGGGCGTTCCAGTCAACGTAGACACCCTTGACCTCGTCGATGCCCAACTCCTTGTAGATCGCCCGGTCCAGGGCGATGGTGGCACCGGTCAGCTCGCCGTTCTCGTCCTCCCAGCTGTAGGGCTGCTCGCCGGCGAAGGCGACGGTGATGCTGCCTTCCTCCTGGGCCTTCTCCAGGGTGCTGCCGCCGCCGCCATCGTCACCACAGCCGGCGAGAGTCAGGGCGCCGGTCGCAAGAGCAGCGACAACAACCGCCGCCCTCCGGTTCCGTGAACTGGTCATATTCGGTCCTTTCGGTTTGCCGGGCATCAGCCGTTCGGCCGCACGCCACGTTGCGCACGGTAAGACGTCGGCCCCTGGGGGACTGGTGAATCGCACCCCAACGTAGGGAAGTGCCGGGCTGACCTCAACCGGCGACACGCTGCCCCTCCGGTCTGCGGGGACGCCCCCAAGGCCGTCCCTGCGGCGCTGACCTGCGGAAACAGTGCTTCTGAAGCACTCCTACGAATTGTCAACAATTGGTCAATTGTTATCAGTCCGCAACCTGTATGCCGCTGAAATCGGCATGAGGCTCACACCTGCGGCCCGCGATTCCTGGAGCCGGTATGCCGTCAGCCTCGGCCTGCGGGCTCGTCCCCGTCAGACCAGCAGCAGACCGATCCCGGCCCCGAGCACCCCGACTGTGAGGCTGGCCGCCCCGAGCCACACCAGCAGGATCAGCCGGTTGGGGCGCTGTGGGTCGCGGCCGGTCACCGACAGGAAGAACCCGGCCGGCATCAGGATCGCCGCCAGCAGGATCAGCTGGCTGAGCCTGGTCGACACCTCGGCCACGCCGGCCAGGTCGACATAGAGGGTGGTGACCAGCCCGAGGATGACCAGCACTCCGGCGTGGGCGTGTCCGGCCCGGAAGAACGCCTTCTGCAGGTCGTTGGTGGGCATCGTGCCGCGCGTCACCCGCAGCAGGAAGGTGCCGCCGTAGGCGATGGCGACAACGGTGAGCAGGACGATGCCACCGAGCTGGGCGGCGGATGAGCTCAACATGAGCGTCTCCTTGCGATGGGTTACCAAGCAATCTTTCCAATGGAAAGACTACGGCTTCGCACGGAAAATTACCAGTGGTAAATTGCGGGTCATGAAGTACCACCACGGAGACCTGCGTCGGGCGATGCTCGAGGCTGCGAGCCAGGCAATTGCTCACGACGGTGTCGATCGGCTCAGCGTCCGCGGTCTGGCCCGTGCCACGGATGTCAGTCATACGGCCTTCCGGCACCACTTCGGGGACCGGGCGGGGCTGCTCACGGCGCTAGCGACCGAGGGCTATGACAGCTTGACCGCAGCGATCCGTCGCAACTCGGGCACCGGGCCGGAGGGCTTCCTGGCGGCGGGGGTGGCCTATGTGGAGTGGGCCCTGGCGCACCCGGCGCACTTCCAGGTGATGTTCCGCCCCGATCTGGTGGAGCCTGAGGACCCCGAGCTGCGTCGGGCCCTGGATGAGTTGGCTCGCGTGCTGATGGCCGGGGCCGCCGACTTCGCCGGGCAGGACCAGCCGGGAGACCCGCGCAGCAACCCGCTGGCCCTGGCCGCCTGGAGCCTGACCCACGGCTTCG
>CAYVEH010000347.1:0-2214 GCA_964450585.1 uncultured Ornithinimicrobium sp. | reverse complement strand
GCCGCTCGACACCGGCAGCGACCTGCTCGACCACGGCCCGCTCCGTGGTCGCCGACGCCTCGCTAGCCGGCTGCGGCCGTGTGTCCAGGGATCGGGCCAGTGCGACCCCGGCGCTGTGGTCATTCGCCTCGTCGGGCACCTGGTCAGAGAGGAGCAGGTATGCCGACCAGCCGGCTACGCGGAACTGGACCACGGTGTCGGTGGCTCCGGTCAGATCGTCGGCGAGCACGCTGACAATGGGGCGGGTCTGCCCCAATGGGCTGAGGGATGGGGTCATCGGACTACAGTTTCGGCTCGCTGACTCCCAGATCCATCTCATCCAGGGCGGCGATCTCCTCCTCGGAGAGCAGGCCGCCTTCCCGCTTGAGCGCCCAGGACGCCAGTAGCGGCGCCAGGATCGCGCTCACCAGCACGGCGGCCGCGACCTGCGCAGTGGCCGTGTCGACATAGGGGGCGAACGTCGGGTCGGCGGCTCCGATGACCGCAGGGGTCGCGATGGCGTTGCCGGCGGTGGTGCCAGCAGCAAAGCCGAGGCCACTGCGGTAGCCGCGTCGCAGGATGAACCGGTAGCCCAGGTACACCAGGAAACCAGTGAACGGCGAGATGATCAGCGCTGCCACCAGACCGGTAGCACCGCCCTTGACCACGGCCCCCAGGTCGATGCCGGTGCCGAGCGCAAAGGCGAAGAAGGGGATGACAATGGCTGCGGTCGGCTTGACGACCTCGCGCCACTTCGGGTTCAGGTTGCCGATGATCATGCCCAGGATGAAGGGCAGGACCGCGCCGAGCAGGGCCCAGAACGGGATCTCTCCCAGACCGGAGGCTCCCAGGAAGAGCATGGAGAAGAAGGGGCCGTCGTTCAGGGCCGAGGCGATGTAGGCACCGCGGTCGCGCTTGTCGCCGTAGCGACCGGTGAAGGCCAACCACAGGCCACCGTTGGAGTTGTCGATCATGGCCAGCAGCCCCAGGATCGAGATGCCCCAGATGCCGTCCAGGCCGACGAGCCACCCCAGCGCGATCACCAGGGAGGCCGGGATGATCGACTTCGTCAGCAGGACCACGCCGGCGGTAGCCAGCACCGGGCCGCTGGTCTTCACCGTCACCTGGGTTCCGGTGGCGAAGATCAGCAGCGCGATGAGCGGTAGCGCTCCATCAGCGAACAGGGCGGTGGTGAACGAACCCAGCTCAAGGAAGCCGGTCCCCCAGGTGCCCACGATGCTGCCGATCACCAGCGGGATGAGCATCAGGCCGCCGGGGACCTTGTCCATCCACTGATAGAAGGGCACGATCTCGCGGTCGTGCTCCTCGGCGCTCTGGGGCGGGACGGTCTGTGGTGAACGCTCGTCTGGCGACTGTGACATGGAGGCTCCTGCAGCATGTGGGGGTTCGTACAACCTGTACGTACCAGTAGTCCGACTATGCTCGCGCGCGGTCTCTTTGTCAATACCAGTCGACGGGTCGGCGCTAGGCAGTATGGCCGTGCCTGACGCCTCAGTGATGGCGTAGGCAGGCAGCAGCGCGGGTACGCCACACCCGCGGTCGAGCCGTATGCCGATGTCTAACTCGGGGGAATCAGCTCTCGTCGGCGACAGGCACCCATGCCGGAGTGCGCTTCTCCTGAAAGGCGGCCAGCCCTTCGTGGGCCTGCTCGGACTGCCGGCCGTCACTGTGCTCCTGGACCAGGGCGTCGAACTGCGGGTCGTCCATTGACGACCAGGACAGGCCACGTGCGAGCCGCTTGGTGGTGGCCACCGCGGCGGGGCCACAGGAGAGGATCTCGCTCACGATCGCCTCGCCGCGGGCCGGCAGCTCATCGCGAGGCACGACTTCGTGGACCAGACCGATGCGGCACGCCTCGTCGGCGTCGAAGCGCTCCCCAGTGAGGGCGTAACGACGCACCTGGCGTGGCCCGATCGCGTCGGCCAGCTGCGGCAGGATCACCGAGGCGTGCAGACCCCACTTCACCTCTGCGATGGAGAACACCGAGTCCTCCCCGCAGATCACCACATCGGCTGCCGCCAGGATCCCGGTCCCACCGCCGAAGCAGGCGCCCTGCACCAGGGCCACCACGGGGACGTCGAGCTCCGTGAGCCGCCGGACCGCCCCACCAGTCAACTCGGAGGCCGCGTGGTTCTGCTGCACGTTGCCCTGCTGCACCCGCGCCAGCCAGCGCAGATCAGCGCCGGCCTGGAAGTGCTTGCCCTCCCCACGCAC
>CAYVEH010000346.1:0-2226 GCA_964450585.1 uncultured Ornithinimicrobium sp. | reverse complement strand
GAGATGGCCCGGTTCTGCCACGAGCTGGGCATCGACCTGTGGGACGTCATCGACGCGGCTGCCTCCAAACCGTTCGGGTTCCAGGCCTTCTACCCCGGCCCGGGTGTGGGCGGGCACTGCATCCCGATCGACCCGAACTACCTATCCCACAACGTGCGGGCACGCCTGGGCTACCCGTTCCGGTTCGTCGAGCTGGCCCAGGAGATCAACTCCGGGATGCCCGGCTACGTGGTCTCCCGGATCCAGGACCTACTCAACGAGGACGGCAAGTCACTCAAGGGCTCCACCGTGCTGCTGCTCGGCGTGACCTACAAGCCGAACATCGCCGACCAGCGCGAGTCCCCGGCCGTGCCGCTGGCCAAACAACTGATCCGCAAGGGCGCCACCGTCCAGTTCCACGACCCGCACGTGGCCTCCTGGGGTGCCCTGGGAGAGTCCGCCACCCGCGTTGATGACGTGATGGCCGGCGTCGCCGAGGCAGACCTGAGCGTGCTCATCCAGAACCACCGGGAGTACGACCTGGACGCCCTGGCCGGTGCCGCCAACCGCTTCTTCGACACCCGCGGGAAGACGGCCAGCGGGGATCGGGTCCACCGGCTGTGACCACAGGAGGCCCCGACCACCAGGGCTCCCTGCCAGGCCTGTCGGCGCAGGAGGCTGCTGCGCTGGCCGACCGGCACGGGATGACCCAGGTCGGGGTCCGGCCGCGGCTGGGCGCCTACTGCGTCCAGCTGTGGCGGCACCGGCACTTCATCTGGACGATGGCCCAGGCCGGGTTCATCTCCCGGCACCAGAACAACTACCTCGGGCTGGTCTGGTCGGTGCTGAACCCGCTGCTGCTGGGCGCGGCATACTTCCTGATCTTCGGCCTGCTGCTGGGCACCCGCGGCAATGTCGAGAACTATGTGGCCTTCCTCACCGCCGGGTTGTTCACCTTCATCTTTATCTCAGCCGGGTTCAACTACGCCTCCCGGGCCCTGGTCGACAACACCGGGCTGGTCCGGGCGCTGCGGTTTCCGCGGGCGATCCTGCCGGTCGCGGTGATGATCACCGAGCTGATCGCCACCATCCCGGCGTTCCTGATGCTGCTGCTGCTGGCGTTGATCACCGGTGAGCAGCCCACCCTGAAGTGGCTGCTCTTCCCGCTGTCCCTGCTGATCACCGGCCTGGTGACCCTCGGCATCGGGATGATCGCCGCCCGGATCGTGCACGCCGCCCGGGACGTGAGCAACCTGGTCCCGCTGCTGACCCGGATGCTGCGCTACATCTCCGGGGTGTTCTTCCCGATCGCCGACTTCGCCTCCGGGTGGATCGGCGCGATCCTGATGTACCAACCGATTGCGGTCTGCCTGACCATGGTCCGGGAGTCCCTGCTCGGGGAGTTCCCGCTGACCTGGACGACCTGGCTGGTCAGCCTCGGCTGGGGGCTGGGGCTGACCGCCGTCGGGTTCATCTTCTTCTGGCAGGCGGAGGCCAGCTATGGCCGCGCCTGAGCACCGTGCCGGGGAGGAAAGGGTCCCGGCCGCCATCCTGAGCCACGTCGACGTCACCTACCGGGTCTTCGGTGCCGGCCGCGGCCGGACCGTGCCGGAGGACAGCTGGCTGGCCCGGCTGCTCAACCGCGGCGCCAACCAGGTCGGGGTGCGGGAGGTGCATGCCGTCAAGGACGTCTCTTTCGTGGCCTACCAGGGTGAGTCGGTGGGGCTGATCGGGCGCAACGGGTCGGGCAAGTCCACCCTGCTGCGGGCCCTGGCCGGGCTCATCCCACCGGACCGTGGCGAGATCTACCTGAACGGCAACGCCGCCCTGCTGGGGGTGAATGCGGTGCTGATGCGCCAGCTCAGCGGAGCGCGCAACGTCATGATCGGTGGGCAGGCCCTCGGGCTGAGCAAGCAGGAGGTTCGGCGGAAGTTCGACGAGATCGTGGACTTCTCCGGCATCGGCGAGTTCATCAACCTGCCGATGAGTTCCTACTCCTCCGGGATGGGCTCCCGGTTGCGGTTCGCGATCTCCACCGCGGCGGTGCCCGACATCCTGGTCGTTGATGAGGCGTTGGGCACCGGCGACGCGGAGTTCCGCAACAAGGCCAACGAGCGGATCGCCCAGATTCGGGAGAGCGCCGGCACCATCTTCATGGTCAGCCACAACAATGCGACCATCAAGCGGATGTGCACCCGCGCCCTGTGGTTGGAGCAGGGGCACGTCATCATGGACGGCCCCAGCGGC
>CAYVEH010000345.1:0-2238 GCA_964450585.1 uncultured Ornithinimicrobium sp. | reverse complement strand
ATCAGGGCCATGAGGCCGACCACCATGCTGAGCAGTCGGTTGCCGAACTCGATGAACGGGTGGATGGTGATGGCCTCGTGGACCACCGGGGTGAACGACCCCGCCTCGCACTGGGGCCAGGTGGGGCACCCCAGGCCGCTGCCGGTCAGCCGGACCAGTCCGCCGGTGATCACAATGAGGACCTGGAGCACCAGGTTGGCGATCAGGATCCGACGGAGCCACGGGGATGCAGGGGGCACGCTCCCATGGTAGGTCGCTCCGGGCACCGGACCGCACCTACCTGCGGGCCTGCGCCCCGGCCTGGAGCCAGCCGCTGCCGAGCCGGCGGGGAATTAGTCCGACCAACGCAGCAGCCGCGCGGCAATCACCGACGCCACTGCGGCCCACACCAGCAGGATCAGCAGCGGCACCGCCGGGAAACCACCGGCGACCAGCGCCACCCGCATCCCGTCGCCCAGTGCTGCCGAGGGCAGCAGGCTCACCACCGCGTCCCACGGCCCGGGGTACCGCTCAGCCGGGATCAACACGCCGCCACCAGCTGCCAGCAGCACCCAGAGCAGGTTGGCCAGCGCGAGCACCCCCTCGGCCCGCAGGGTCCCGCCGATCAGCGCCGCCAGCGAGGCGAACGCCAGCACCCCGGCCAAGGTGACCAGAAGAGCCGCGGGGATGCCGACCGGCTCCGGACGCCACCCGAGGACGGCGGCGATCACCCCGAGCACCACGACCTGGACGGCTAGCACGGCCAGCACCGACAGTGCCTTGGCCGCCAGCAGCCCCCCGCGGCCCAGGGGAGTGGTCCCGAGCATCCGCAACACCCCCCAACGCCGTTCGAAGCCCAGCAGGATCGCCTGCCCGGTGAAGGCGGTGGAGATCACCGCCAGCGCGAGCACCCCGGCAGCGGCCAGGTCGATGCGATCGCCCTCGCCGAGCCAGGGGGTATCGCTGATCCGCAGCCCGATCAGCGCCAGCAGCGGCAACACGATGCTCACCAGCAGTTGCTCACCGTGGCTGAGGAGACCCTTGGCCTCAAACCGGGCCTGCGCCAGGATCCGGGTAGCGACCGGGGCCGCCCGGTGCTGCGGGGAGGCGCCGATCTGCGTCGGCTTGGCCGGCTGCGGACTCATCGGCTCTCGGTCCCGTCCGTGAGCGCAAAGTATGCCGACTCGAGGCTCGCTGGACCGGCCACCTGCTCCGTGGTCCCCTCGGCGACGGTCCGGCCACCGGCCAAGATCACGAGGTGATCGGCGATCCGCTCGGCCTCCTCAAAGGAGTGGGTGGTCACCACGACCGTGGCGCCCTGCCGGGCCGTGCTGACGATCAGCTCCCAGACAGTGCGCCGCACGTGCGGATCCAGGCCGGCCGTCGGCTCATCCAGGAACAGCACCTCCGGGTCGCCGGTCAGCGCCGCGGCCAGCGCCACCCGTTGACGCTGCCCGCCGGAGAGACGCCGGATGGTGGTGCCGGCGAAGTCATCGATCCCCAGATGGGCCGACAACTGGTCCACCGGTGCCGGTGCACGGTAGAACGCGGCGAGATGGTGCAGCAGCTGCACCGGCTTAACGGCCTGGGGTAGCCCCCCGTCCTGCAGCATCACCCCCACCCGGGCGCGGTGCTCGGCGTCGGCGTGCCACGGGTCGGTCCCGAGCACATGCACGGTGCCGGAGTCGGCCCGCTGGAGCCCCTCAGCGATCTCGACGGTGGTGGTTTTGCCAGCCCCGTTGGGTCCCAGCAAGCAGGTCACCTCACCTGGCCGAGCGGTCCAGGTCACCCCGGAAAGGGCCGAGACGGACCCGAACGCGCGAGTCACCTGCTGGACGTGGATCACGAGGGAACTGTAGGCGACCCGGCTGCGGGTACCCGACGGCGAGTCCCGGACAAGCGGCTGACCGGCCCGGTCCCCGCAGGTTAGGGAGGCCTTCGTTGGTCGTTCGGCCGATATAGGTCACACTGGCATTGTGTTTATCTCCGACGGCACCGCAGAGTCCCGGACCCGGGACCGCGTCCGTCGTGCCATCGGCGAGCGTGGACCCATCTCGGCCCGCGACCTGGCCGGGCTGCTGGGGCTCACCCCGGCAGCGGTCCGACGCCACCTGGACGCGCTGGAGGAGGCCGAGCTAATCGCCGAGCACGAGCCAGCCCCGGGTCCCCGCGGCAGGGGCCGTCCGGCCCGCAGCTTCGTGCTCACCGAGCAGGGCCAGGAGCAGATGTCCAACGTCTATGACGACGTGGCGATGGCGG
>CAYVEH010000344.1:0-2249 GCA_964450585.1 uncultured Ornithinimicrobium sp. | reverse complement strand
ATATCCCTCCGGGTCAGGTGCCGGTCGACCCCGAGGTGCGCGACCACGACCCCGACCTGGCCCTCTACGGACTCGGTGCGGACGGGCTGGACGTGCCCCTGGCCGTGGCCGCGCGCGCCGCGGACCTGCTGCGCCCCGGCGGCCTGCTGCTCATGGAGCACGCCGATGTGCAGGGCACCACACTGCTCACCGCGTTGGACGCCGCCGGGCCGTGGCGTGACCTCAGTGATCACTGCGACCTGGCAGGCCGCCCCCGGGTGGTCCGGGCCCAGCGGCGCTGACCCGGTCAACGCGGGCGATTTCCTAGAAGATCCAGATCAGCAGCGCGATGATGAGCAGTATGCCGACGATGGTCCAGATCAGGTTACTTCCACGCATGGTCTACCTCCGTCGTGGTCACCTCACCGGTCGGTGAGGCGGGCTGGCGCCCTGGTGCGTCCCTCACGCTAGACCCGCTTCTGGGTGACGTCCTGCTCAACGCGCACCCTTGGTGGGTTACCCGAAAGTGACTGCAGCGCTACAGCGTTCGCTGAATGGGCCCCTGCGACCAGTTTGGCCGTGGGCACCGGGGAAGGAGTGGGGACCGGCATCGGCCCCAGGCAGGGTGATGAGCGGCGCCGGGGGTTCGGGTCAGGCTGCAACTCTTGGCCAGGGCTCTGCGGGCGCCGCCACCGCGGGCGGTCAATCCAGCACGGTGACACCACTGAGATCCTGCAGCGCCGCCACTGCCTGCGCGGTGGTCATGATCGCTCCGGACAGCACGGCCAGCCGCTCCGGGGTGCACGGGCCAAGGTCCGCTCCGCGCAGGTCGGCGCCAGTCAACCGGGCGTCGGTCAGGTCGGTATGCAGCAGTACGCATCCGTCCAAGATCGTCTCGCGCAGGTCGGCACCGGCCAGATTGGCCTCGGTGAACCGGGTGCCGCTGTGCGCTCGCCGTGCCAGCACCAGGCCCGGCAGCTCAGCGCCGTAGGCGTTGCACCCCTGCACCAGACACCCCATGCCCCGGGTCGCCTCCGCGACCAGCCCGGTCATCCGGCATCCACGGAAGGCCGCATCAGTCAGGAGGGCACCGGTCAGGACCGCACCCGACAGGTCGACCTGGTCGAAGCGGCAGTCGCTCAGGTCGCACCGGTCCAGCCGCACCTGGGTGGCTGACCCGGAGATGAACTTAGCGCCGGAGAGGCGCGAACCGGTCAGGTCGGCACCGTCCAGCGTGCAGTCGGTGAAGACCACATCGTCCAGGCTGGCATCGCGGGCCCGCAGCTGGGACAGGTCGCAGCGGATGAGTTCTACCGGCTCACCGGTGTCGGCGAGCCGGTCCACCTCCGCAGAGGAGAGACGCTGCTCGGTGAGGGTCGGCATACGAAGATCCTGACACGTGCCCAGAGTCAGGGTCCCCGGCTCGCCCCCCTGGACTGCGGATCTGACCGACCGGGTCGCCTCCGATCTCGCCACGCGGTGCCTCCGGTGGTGGGGATTCTCGCCACGCGGTGCGCCCGGTCGTGGGGATTCTCGCCACACGACGCGCCCGGTCGCCTCGGGGGGTGGGGCCAGGGGTGCGAAACTGGAGGCGTGATCGTTGACGCCACCGACCCGCAGACCCAGCAGCAGGGCATCGAGCAGGCTGCCGCCGTGGTGCGCCAGGGGCAGGTCGTCGTGCTGCCCACGGACACCGTCTACGGCGTCGGCGCCGACGCCTTCGATCAGGTGGCAGTGGCCATGGTGCTGGCCGCCAAGCACCGGGGCCGGGAGATGCCGCCGCCGGTGCTGGTGGCCGACACCCGCACCGTGGACGCCCTGACGACCGATCTGCCGATGTATGCCCGGATCCTCATCCGCCGGTTCTGGCCGGGGGCGCTGACCATCATCGGCAAGGCCCAACCCAGCCTGGTCTGGGACCTGGGGGAGACCAATGGCACGGTGGCGCTGCGGATGCCGGACGACCCGGTGGCGCTGGCGCTACTCGCCGAGGTGGGGCCGATGGCCGTCACCAGCGCCAACCGCACCGGATCGCCCCCCGCCACGACAGCCGAGGAGGCCCAGAGCCAGCTGGGGTCGGCGGTCTCGCTCTACCTGGACGGTGGGCCACGGGCCAGCCGCATTCCCTCCACCATCGTGGACTGCACCGGCAGCGAGCCGGTGGTGCTGCGCCACGGGGCCATCACGGCCAGCCAGCTGCGAGAGGTGCTGGGCACCACGGTCCTGCACGACGCGCCGCCGGCCGACGAACCGGCCCCGCAGGATCAGCA
>CAYVEH010000343.1:0-2285 GCA_964450585.1 uncultured Ornithinimicrobium sp. | reverse complement strand
TCGAGCTGGACGGCCACGTCGCCCGGTATGCCGTCAATCGGGACCTGCTGCTGCGTCGCCTCCCGCAGTTGGGGCTGGGCTCCTACGCACCGCCGGACGGCGCCTTCTATGCCTGGTGTGACATCTCGCACCTGACCGACGACTCCTTGGCCTGGTGCCAGCAGGTGCTGGACGCCACCGGCGTGGCGCTCACCCCGGGCGTAGACTTCGACACCGCGCACGGGCACCAGTGGATGCGGCTGAGCTTCGCCGGCGGCACGCAGGAGATCGACGAAGCTCTCGACCGCCTCCAGCACTTCTTGTAGCCCACCCATTCTTGGGGAGGTTTCGTACGCCCTACGCGCATTCTTGGGGACGTTTCGTACGGCCCACCCCGCATTGTGTAGCGGTCTCGCACGGCTCAGGCTGTCCGTAGAGTTGAGGCGTGACCGTGACCGTCAAGGAGACCGAACCGGGGACCCGCTGGACCGCGACGACCCCGGCCGGGGCCACAGCCTCGGCCTGGATCGGCCGTCTGCACACCACACATGCGTGGCTGGACGCTGAGGAGTCCGTCTCCGCGACCGACCTGCGGGAGTTCGCCGACGCCCTGGTCACCGCGGCAGGCGTCCCCGTCGCAGCGAAGGCCGAGCCGGGCACACCGCGGCACACCTGGCTCACGGAGGCCGGCGCCACGGCATACCAGATCGTGCCGCCATCGGAGATCAACCTCACCGACCCGGACAACCTGGCCTGGGCGCGTTGCCCAGTCCCGGCGGACGGACTAGTGAGCGACCTAGCGGGGCTGTCGGCGGAGACGCTGCTGGAGATGTGGGTCGACGTCTATGAGTGGGTCCATCAGGAGTGGTCGCTCGTGGCTGACCGGCAGGCGGCCGGCGAGATTCTTCGCGCCGATGCTCGCCGAGGAACTCGACCGGGCACGCAGCGTGCTGGTGCTCCGCGACGGTCGGCCCAGCGCGCATGGGTTTGTCTTCCCGGAGGGTGAGGGATGCCTCGTCTGCTGCGAGGCCGTCAGTGCGGACGCACCGCACGGGAGGGGCCGCGACCGGCCTCGACCAGTGGCGCGGACCCGGTCACGAGCTGGCCGCCCTCTACGACACCCTGCTGACCCACATCACCGAGGAGAACTGATGAACCGCCCAGAGCCCCGCAAGTCCAAACTGAGCCAGGCCCATCCCGCAGAGCCGGACCCGCGACGGCCGCGCCAGCCCGTGCCGCCAGGCCCAAGAGTAAGGGCCCGACCGCCACCAACAGGACCAAAATGACGTTCTACACCACCGCCGAACTGGTCGGACAGGTCCGGCGTTCCTGGCCAACGTGCCCACCGCGCAGCACGGGTACCGCAACGTGTCCGAGTTCGTTGACGCCGCTGTCAGTGCCCAGGTGGAGGCTATGCAGGAGAAATACAACCAGGGCAAGGCGTGGCCACCCGCAGACGCCGGCACTGTGGCCCGCGGACGACCAGTGGAATAGATAGCACCAGCATTGCCAGCGATAGGGGGTTAGTTGTTGCGGGGCATGAGGTTGGTGACACCACACAGGATCGGCTGCGCAACATGCGCGACGCCATCCACGGGCTGGAGGACGTCGACACCTGTCTGCGCGCCGTCGTCGCCGGCCTCGCGCGCACCGGCCGACGGGACCTAATCGTCGATGGCCACGTCGCCGACCCGCACCTCTACCCGGTGCTGCAGGGAGTGCCGTGCCTGACCGGCGCCGGGCTCCACCTGCTGCAGCTGACGTGATCAGCGGCTGACCCGCGGGCGTGATGGCCGGCCCACCAGTCAGTGCGGGGTGTCCGGTGCCGGGTGCGTCGTCACTCGAAGGGACTGTCCTGCACGATGAAGACACTGTCGACCGGCTCAGCGCACACTGACGTCCAGCGCTCATCGTCGGCCGCCGCGCCGCCGCCCCCCCAGGAGATCGGCTCCCCCTCAATGGCCATGACAGCCGAGGCGCCGTCGCCGAAGGAGACGTAGACCATGCGCGGCTCCTCGGCGTGCGGGTTGTCGAAACCCTCCGCGTTCGGAAAGACCAGCCCGACCCGCTGACCATCAGCCTCCACATACGGACAGCCCCCGTCGGTGAACTCAACGGTGCCCTCAACCAATGCCTCTTCCCGCGCAGCATCGGGGTCCATCCGGTAGGTCGGCACCATGAACCAGCCCGCCTCCTCCCGGCTCGTCGGGACGGTGGGCAGGCCGGTCTGCACCTCCGGCACCTGGGCCAACGGGTCGAACTTTGCCACCTCGTTGACATAGACCAGGTCCCGGGCCGGGGTGTCG
>CAYVEH010000342.1:0-2332 GCA_964450585.1 uncultured Ornithinimicrobium sp. | reverse complement strand
ATCCGCTATGTCGTGTGGGAGCCGGAGCGCGGCATCGTCTCCCCGCCGGGGCTGACCGTCGCCGGGCCGGTGACGCTGCAGCGTGTGGCCGGCGGAGGCAGCCGCGCCGAGCTGGTGGAGATCCTCCGCGAGCTCTATGTGCAGCCCGACCGGCTCCTTGCTGCGGTGGTCTCGGTCCTGGAGCTGCCGGGTGCTCGGATGCTGATCGATCCCGCCGGGGTGCCGGACCTTCCCGGGGCGGTCTCGGTGCTCCCGGCGCCCAAACAGGTCACCTACTTCAACGACGCCGTCCGTGACGCGGTCGCCCTGCGCGAGGAGCTAGAGGCATGAGCGACTCCAGACGCCCCGGCGCACCGGTGCCCGGGGTGACGACCCCCGCCGAGCTCACGCTGCTGCCGGCCGTCGACATCTCCGGTGGGCGGGCCGCTCAGGTCGTCGGCGACGCCGAGGACGAACCGGGGTTGGTGGCCGCCCAGTGGGTGAGCGCCGGTGCGACCTGGTTGCACCTGGTGGACCTGGACCGGGCGTTCGGGCGCGGCGACAACGCCGACCTGCTCAGCGCGTTGATCGCGGCCCAGCCGGTGCCGGTGCAGCTCTCCGGCGGCATCGGTGACGACGTCTCCCTCGCGGCGGCCCTGGCGACGAGTGCCCGGCGCATCAACCTGGCCAGCACGGCGCTGCGCGACCGGGCGTGGGTGCGCGCGGTGGTCCGTGAGCACGGCGACCGGATCGCGGTCGGTATCGATGTGCGCGGCGGCGAGGTGGTGGCCCGCGGCACGGACGCGCGCCTCGGTGGGCTCGACGACCTGCTCGCCGACCTGGACCACATCGGGTGCCAGACGTTCGTGGTGGCCGACGCCAGCCGGGACGGCAGCCTGCACGGCATCGACGAGCACCTGTTCCGGCACGTGGCCGAACGGGTCGCGGGGCAGGTGGTCGCCTCCGGCGGGGTGGCCTCCCTGCAGGACGTGGCGCGTCTGCGGACCCTGACGCCGGTCGGTGTGAGGGGACTGGTCCTGGGTGCGGCGCTGTATCACGGCGCCTTTACCCTGGGGGAGGCGCACCAAGTGGCCAGTGGCAAGTGGCCCGAGCAGGATCGTGCCGGCGGTGACCCGGGTCGCCGCAGTGTCCCCGCCCCGGAAGAGGGAGCCCAGGATGGCCGATAGCGACGAGGCAGAGCGGATCCGACGTCGGTTCCGCGGCCATGACCCGGCCGCGGGCACCGACACCGGCGGCACCCCGTGGGCGGGACGACAGTTGACCGGCACCGGTTTCGACACCGACACCGGGGCAGCCGACCCACGGCTGCTGGCCCTGTTGACGGCACGCGGCAACGAGCCAGCCTCCCGTGCCGAGGCGGCCGTCGCAGACCCCGAGGTCGCCTTCGAGGACGACATCCGGCTCGTGGAGCTCGTTGCCGCCGCACGGCTGATCGTGCCCGTGGTGGCGGTCGCCGGTGAGACCGCCGAGGTGAACGGGCTGACCAGTGACGCCAGCAGCGACATGGCCGCCGTCACGCTGGTGGCCCCCGGCGGGCAGCACAAGGCGTTGCCGGTCTTCACCAGCCTGCAGACCCTGGCTGACTGGGACCCCGGCGCCCGGCCGGTGCCGGTGACGGCACAGCGGGCGGCGCAGGCCGCGGTGCAGGAAGGGTGCCAGGAGGTGGTCCTGGACATCGGTGCCCCCAGCTACCGGGTGCTACGCGGGTCCATGGTGTGGGCGCTGGCGATGAACCGTCCCTGGATCCCGCCCCACCGCGACCCGCAGGTGCGGGCCGGCGTGCAGGCGGCAGTGGCCGGTGAGGCCAGCGTGCACGGGGTGGACCTGGCCGGCGCCGCCGATGGGGTCCTGCGGCTGGAGTTGCGACTGCAGCCCGGGCTGGCTCCCGATGAGCTGCAGCAGCTGGCGCAACGCGTGGGGGAACGGATTGCTGCCGACGGGGAGGTCCGGGCCCGCATCGACGCCCTGGCCTTCACGGTGTCGGCCGGCTGACCACCACGGCAGCATTCGGGTCGCGCAGCCAGCGGTGCTAGGATAGGGGTCATCCAGTGGTTCTCGCGTGCAGCAGCGTGCGGGACCGTGTGCAAGAGAGGCCGTGAGCTTCCACCCGCGTTGACCATCCAGGTTGCCGGGTTCAACTGGTTCGCCGCCCCCGTGAGGCGAGGCGGGTGACCGACCTGAGGGTCGGCATACCCGTCGCGACGGTGGCGCAGACCCAGGCCTCTCGCGCACCCGTGCCGAGGGGCCTCTCCTCGTTGCGGTGGTGTCCACTGACACGAACGAAGGAGTAGGCAATCAGCGAGCCTCGAATCAACGACCGCATCCGGGTCCC
>CAYVEH010000341.1:0-2339 GCA_964450585.1 uncultured Ornithinimicrobium sp. | reverse complement strand
GCGCGCCCGGCAGGATTCGAACCTGCAACCTTCTGATCCGTAGTCAGATGCTCTATCCGTTGAGCTACGGGCGCACAGCAGCCGACCTGACGCCGGCTGCGAGCGCCAACCTTACCGGAGGGCGGGCACAGCAGTGAAATCAGGCGGGGGCGCGGGTGATCCAACTCACCACGTGGAACGGGTGACGTCCATCGCAGGCGGGGTTAAGTTGGCTTCGAGGGCTGGCAGCGTAGCCGGCCAGGATTCGGGAGCCAGAGTATGTCCATCACCAGTACACAGGGGACCACCCGTCACGCAGAGCTCGCAGCCTGGGTGGAGGAGGTGGCCGCCCAGACCCGACCGGACGAGGTCGTCTGGGTGACCGGTTCCGAGGAGGAGAGCCGGCAGATCAACGCCCGCCTCGTTGAGGGTGGCACGTTCGTGCCGCTGGCCGAGGGCAAGAAGCCAAACTCCTTCTACTGTGCCTCCGACCCCGATGACGTCGCCCGCGTGGAGGGGCGCACCTACATCTGCTCGGTGCGCGAGGAGGACGCTGGTCACACCAACAACTGGATGGCCCCCGAGGAGATGAAGGGCATCCTCAACCCGCTCTTCGACGGGGCGATGACCGGCCGCACCATGTACGTCATCCCGTTCGTGATGGGTCACCTCGAGGCTGACCAGCCGATGTTCGGGGTGGAGATCACCGACAGCGCCTACGTGGTCGCCTCGATGCGCATCATGGCCCGGATCGGCACACCCGTCCTGGAGAAGATGGAGGAGCTGAACGCCGATTACGTCAAGGGTCTGCACTCCGTGGGCGCCCCGCTGGCCGAGGGCCAGGCCGACGTCCCCTGGCCGTGCAACCCCACCAAGTACATCGTGCACTTCCCCGAGGAGCGCGCGATCTGGTCCTACGGCTCCGGCTACGGCGGCAACGCGCTGCTGGGCAAGAAGTGCTACGCCCTACGCATCGCCTCGGCCATGGCCCGCGACGAGGGCTGGATGGCCGAGCACATGCTGATCCTCAAGCTCACCAACCCCGCGGGCAAGGTGCACTACATCGCGGCCGCCTTCCCCTCCGCCTGCGGCAAGACCAACCTGGCCATGCTGGAGACGACGCTGCCCGGGTGGAAGGCCGAGACCGTCGGCGACGACATCGCGTGGATGCGGTTCGGTCCGGATGGTCGGCTGTATGCCGTGAACCCCGAGTTCGGTCTGTTCGGCGTCGCGCCGGGCACCGGGTACGGCACGAACCCCAATGCGATGCACACCATCGAGCGCGGCAACTCGATCTTCACCAACGTCGCTCGCACTGATGACGGCGACGTCTGGTGGGAGGGGATGACCGACGAGGTCCCCGAGCACCTGATCGACTGGCACGGCAACGACTGGACACCCGCAGACGGAGAGGCCGGCACCAAGGCGGCGCACCCGAACAGCCGTTTCTGCACCCCGATCGAGCAGTTGCCGACCCTCGCGCCGGAGTACTACGAGCCCAACGGTGTCCCGATCTCAGCGATCCTCTTCGGGGGCCGCCGCAAGACCACCATCCCGCTGGTCACCGAGGCCCGCGACTGGCAGCACGGCACCTTCTTCGGCGCGACGCTGTCCTCGGAGACCACAGCTGCGGCCACCGGCCAGGTCGGCGTGGTGCGTCGCGACCCGATGGCGATGCTGCCGTTCATCGGCTACAACGCCGGCGACTACCTGAACCACTGGCTGCAGATCGGCAAGCAGCACGACGAGTCGCAGCTGCCCCGCATCTACCTGGTCAACTGGTTCCGCAAGTCCGAGGGCGGCTCCGGCTCCTTCATCTGGCCCGGCTTCGGGGAGAACACCCGGGTGCTGAAGTGGGTCATCGAGCGCCTCGAGGGGTCGGCCGGCGCCGAGGAGACCCCGATCGGTTTCACACCCCGCCCGCAGGACCTGGACATCCAGGGCCTGGACATCACCGAGGAGCAACTCGCCGCCGCCCTGGCGTTCGATGCCGACGAGTGGCGCGCCGAGCTGCCGCTGATCCGCGAGTGGTTCGACAAGTTCGGCGACGCCCTGCCCCAGCAGCTGGAGGATGAGCTCGACACGTTGACACAGCGGCTGAGCTGAGACCGCCCGCACGCACCGGGCCGCGTCCTGACCTTCTGGACGTGGCCCGGTGCGTTCGTGTCTGCAGGGCACGGTATGCCGTGATCCGGGGGCGCTCGCCTGCCTCCCCGGCGATCTTCCATGAGTCGTGCAGGAAACCTTCAGGAAGGCCTGGCACGCTGGGAATGAGCCATGTCGAGACCGCAGACCCACGCCGTAGCACCTGACTTGGGCCACGTAGTGCGTGGGATTTGAGTCGGGACGCTGTGACCTGC
>CAYVEH010000340.1:0-2342 GCA_964450585.1 uncultured Ornithinimicrobium sp. | reverse complement strand
TCATCGACGTCGAGGACAACTTCCAGTTCTGGCGGTTCCGCCACCTGAAGACCGTGGAGCGCATCATCGGCTCCAAGCGGGGCACCGGCGGGTCCTCCGGGGTGCCCTTCCTGCGGCGTGCCCTGGACCTGACCTTCTTCCCCGAGCTGTATGCCGTCCGCTCCCGGATCCAGGACGTCACCCCGGAGGGCTACCACCATGACTGACACCGCAGACCCGTCGCTGGCGGGCACGGACTGGCTGGCCACCGCCCGGGGCCTGGACGCCACTGACCCGTTGGCCCGGTTCACCGAACGGTTCGAGCCGGCCGAGTCGGTGCTGGCCTACTTCGACGGCAACTCGCTGGGCCGGCCGGTGCGTGGCACCGCCGCAGAGCTGGCACGCTTCGTGCAGCAGGACTGGGGCACCCAGCTGATCCGTGGCTGGGACCAGGCCTGGATGCGGTGGCCGGAGGAGACC
This sequence comes from uncultured Ornithinimicrobium sp., assembly GCA_964450585.1. Taxonomy (GTDB): domain Bacteria; phylum Actinomycetota; class Actinomycetes; order Actinomycetales; family Dermatophilaceae; genus Ornithinicoccus. Next base: position 1,883 of record CAYVEH010000340.1, on the reverse strand, counting down.
GGTGACCTGGTCGCGGCGGCCGCCCTGGGCGCCGGCCCGGGGCAGACGGTCGTCGCCGACTCCACCACGGTGCTGCTCTACAAGATGCTGCGGGCACTGGCCGACGCCCAGCTGGCCGCCGATCCGGCACGCACCCAGATCGTGGTGGACACCGACAACTTCCCGACCGACCGGTACGTCGCCGAGGGCGTCGCTGCCGAGCGGGGCATGGAGCTGGTCTGGATCGAGGCCGACCCCGCCTCCGGCGTCAGCGTCGAGCAAGTCGCCGCCGTGGTCAGTGAGCGCACCGCGGTGGTGCTGCTCAGCCATGTGGCCTACCGCTCCGGTTACCTGGCCGACGCCCCCGCCATCACCGGGCTGGTGCACGACGCCGGTGGTCTCATCCTGTGGGACCTGTGCCACTCCGCCGGCTCGGTGCCGCTGGAGCTGGACGCCTGGCAGGTGGACGCGGCAGTGGGCTGCACCTACAAGTACCTCAACGGCGGGCCCGGGTCGCCGGCCTTCGCCTACCTGGCCACCCGGCACCACGGCGCCGTGCACCAGCCCATCCAGGGGTGGATGGGGCGGCGTGACCCGTTCCTGATGGAGCAGGGCTACCAGCCGGCCGAGGGCATCCGGGCCCTGGTCAGTGGCACGCCACCGATCGTCGCCATGGTGCCGCTGCGGTTGGCGCTGGAGCAGTTGGCTGAGGCCGGGATCGAGGCCGTGCGCACCAAGTCCCTGGCGTTGACCGACCTGGCCTGGCAGATCGTGGAGTCCTGGCCACGTGAGCTGGGAGTCACCATCGCCTCACCACGGGAACACGACCGCCGTGGCGGGCACCTGACGATCTGCCGTTCGGACTTCGGTGAGGTCAATGCGCGGCTCTGGGAGCAGGGCGTCATCCCCGACTTCCGCGCCCCGGACGGTCTCCGGCTGGGTCTGGCGCCACTGTCCACGCGGTTCACCGAGGTGGTGCAGGGGCTGGCGCAGGTGCGGGCGCTGCTGGGCTGACGCCGCGGCCGGCGGCACCACTCAGCATGGTGTTCTGCAGCGGCGGTCACCGCTGACCGGTTCTGCAGAACACCTGCGTGATGGCCCGGCGAGGCGTCCGCGACCTCGCACCGTAGTCTGGCGCCGTGGCTGATTTCGACCTCATCATCATTGGCTCCGGCTCGGGTAACTCGTTGGTCACCGAGGACTTTGCGGACCGGAAGGTCGCCGTCATCGAGCGCGGCGTCTTCGGCGGCACCTGTCTGAATGTTGGCTGCATCCCCACCAAGATGTTCGTCTATGCCGCCGAGGTTGCGACCACGGTCCGGCAGGCTGGGCGGTACGGCGTGGACGCCACCCTGGACGGGGTGCGCTGGCGCGACATCCGCGACCGGATCTTCTCCCGGATCGACCCGATCTCCGAGGGCGGCCGGGACTACCGGGTCACCGGCCCCAACACGGAGGCCTACCTCGGCCAGGCCCGTTTCGTCGGGGACCGGGAGCTGGAGGTCCAGATCACCCAGCCCGGCGGACGGCATACCGTCGGTGAGCGGCACCGGATCACCGGCGAGCAGATCGTCATCGCCACCGGCAGCCGCGCCGTCGCCCCGCCAGCGATCGCCAGCTCCGGGGTCAGCTATGAGACCTCCGACACGGTGATGCGGATGGACGAGCTGCCCGCCACCATGGCCATCGTCGGCGGCGGGGTGATCGGCGCCGAGTTCGCGCACATCTTCTCCGCGCTCGGGGTGCGGGTCACCCAGTTGCAGCGCAGCGGGCGGCTGCTGCACCAGCGGCTGGACCCACAGATCAGCGAGTTGTTCACCCAGCAGGCTGCCCGGCAGTGGGACCTGCAGCTGAACACCGAGGTCACCGGGGCGACCGAGACCGGCGCGGGGGTGCGGCTGGAG